>CADCWL010000133.1 GCA_902806405.1 uncultured Thermomicrobiales bacterium
CAGGAGGCGCAGCGCCCCTCGCCGGGACGCGCCGCCCGCCAGAGCCTTCGCCAGCCCATCGAACCGTTGCCCGTCCACCGCGCCCCTCCTCGCCCCGCGCCGGTCCTCCGGCGCCTCGACCCCAGGATGCGGCCCCCGATCACGGTGGGCATGGGCAATATTGCCTATTCGCATTGCCTATATGCCCGTTCGGGACCGGGCACCGCCCCAAGGCGAACGCGCCGCAGAACCGAGGAAAACCCGCCGCGGTTCACGCGCGCATCCCCGCCGCCAACCGGACCGGGGCGGGCCGGCGGGGGCGCGACCGCGCTCGCGCCGCCACGAGCGACACGCCGACGGAGGTAGGTGAGCCGACGCCGGTTCCATGGTCCGCACAGGAGCCGTCCGGGGTGCTCGCCAGGCGACGACTCACGGCCGCTGCCGGATCGGTCGAGCCAGGAGGCGCCCGCGGCGCGCGGATGGCGGGCAATGTCAAGAGCCGTCGACTAGCCGGTCGACGCCGGTCCAGTGCCCGACCCTTCCCGGGATGCCGCGCGATGGGGACGGTCGCATGGCTTGCCGTAGGGCAGCGACGGGTCGACAGGGTGCCCTCACCTCGCCGCGAGGCCTGAGCCTCCTGCCCGACCATCGGCGACGAGCCGGCGTCCGACGTCGGCGACGGCTCGCTCCAGGATCGCTACGTCGGCGGGGCCGGTCGCCCAGTTGTCGAACGCCGCCCGGACGGCTTCCCGTCCCCGCCAGTTCGTGCCGCTGACGACGACGCGCCCATCGGCCTGCAGGGCGGTGACGGCGGCGCGGTTGAAGGCGTCGGTCGCCTCGGGGTCGAGGCCGGCCGGTGCGTAGCGGAAGCAGACGATGTTGAGGGGCGCCGGCGCGACCAGCTCCAGCCCCGGCTCCGCCTCCACCCAGCCGGCGAAGGCGGCGGCGTTGCCGAGGCAGCGCTCGACCAATGCCTGGACGCCGGTGCGGCCAAGCGCCTTGAGCGCGCACCAGACGGGCAGCCCGCGGAACCGCCGCGCCAGCTCCGGCGTGTGGCTCTGCCGGAATGGGTCCCAAACGGTTCCGTCCTGTGGGGCGATGTAGGCGGCGGCGACGGCGAACGCGGCGCGCAGCGCTTCTGCGTCGCGGACGAGGACGAACCCGCTGTCGTAGGGGACGTTGAGCCACTTGTGCGCGTCGGCGGCGACCGAATCGGCGCGCTCGACGCCGCGGACGAGGCGGGCCGTTTGCGGCGAGGCGGCGGCGAAGAGGCCGAAGGCGCCGTCGACGTGCAGCCAGGCGCCGCCCGGGTGTCGGGCGCAGAGGTCGGCCATCGCCGCGATGTCGTCGAAGGCCCCGGTGTTGACCTCGCCGGCGTTGGCGACGACGATGGCCGGCCCGTCGATCGCCGCCAAGGCCGCGGCGAGGGCGTCCAGGTCCACCGAGCCGCCGGGGGCAGGCAGCTTCTGCAGGCTGCTCCGGCCGATCCCGAGGATCGCCAAAGCCTTGACCGCGCTGACGTGGATCTCGGTGCTCGCGAGGACGGGGATCGGCGGGTGGCCGGCCAGCCCGTCGCGCGCGGCGTCGAAGCCGAGGCGCCCGCTCGCCCACTGCCGGGCGGCGGCGAGGCCGACCAGGTGGGACATCGAGGTGCCCGACGTCAGGGCGCCGACCCGGTCGGCCGGCAGACCGAAGAGCTCCTTGAGCCACCCGAGGACGGTCAACTCGGTCTGGATGGCGGCCGGGCTGACGGCCCAGCCGGCCGCGCACTGGTTGAGCGCGGCGGCGAGCCAGTCGCCGGCCAGCGCGGCCGGGGTCGTGCCGCCGATAACCCAGCCGAAGAAGCGGGGCCCCGACGAGGCGACGATCCCCGGCTCGGCCCGGCCGAGCCACTCCGCCACCGCCGCGTCCGGAGCGACGCCGGATTCGGGCAGCGGCTCGGCGAGGGCGGCGGCCATGGCCGCCGGGGTCGCCTGCCGGCTAACCGGGCGGGTCGGCAGGCTCTCGATGTAGGCCGCGGCGAGCGCGTGGGCGCGCTGCAGCGCCGGGCCGAAGCCGTCGAAGGGGTCGACCCCGGGCCGGGGGCGATCCAGGAGGCGGAGGCCGTCGACGGGCGGGTCGGCGAAGCGGGTCTGGGGCAATTCTGCCGTGAGCATCCCAATATCCTCCTGTGCCACGTGGTGGGGCGGCGGGACCGGTGACCGGAGCGGTTATCTGTCGGGCCGTTTTCCGGCCGCCCGCAGGCAGAGTCGCCGGCGCGGAGCGAATGGCGCCCCCGTTAGGCGGCGTTCACCGCCCGCGTCGCGCTCAGGCGCAGCCGCTCGAGGTCCTCGGGGGTTTCGCCGGTGCCCCCCCCGGTCGAGGTGCGGGCGTCGATGACCGCCTGCAGCGACGGGTAGGCGCCGAACAGGTCGTAGACGCGCTCCCCCCCGAGGTCGCCGAACGTCTCCTGCCAGAGCCGGAAGAGGAACAGTTGGGTCTTGCTCCGGATCCGGGCGTGCGGGAAGTCTGCCTGCGCCTGGACCACCTCCTCGTCGGCGATCTCGACGTCCAACTCGTCGATCAGCCCCAAGATTCCGCTACCGTGGTCGAAGCCGAGCTTCATCCGCCAGACGATCTCGGGCGGGAGTAGGTCCTCGCACGCCTTTCGCAGGATCCACTTCTCGACCGGGCGCTCGCCGTCGTTCCCGATCAGCGCGGCGGCGGGGAGGTTGACGGCGTACTGCACGACCTGCGGGTCGAGGAACGGAACCCGGGCCTCGAGCGAGTAGGCCATCGTCGCCCGGTCGAGGCGCAGGCACTCCGTGTTGTGGATCTGGCCGACCGTCTCGCGCAGCATGGCGTTGAGCGTCAGCGGCGGCTTGTCACGGAACACGCCGTAGCCGGCGAAGATCTCGTCGGCCCCCTCGCCGCAGAGCACGACCTTGATGCCGTGCTCCTTGACAACCCGCGCCAGCATCATGCTCATCAGCCCTTCGAGGAGCATTACCGGGTTGTAGGACTCGATGGCGTAGATCGCGCGCGGGATCATCGCCCGGACCTCGTCCATGCCGAAGGCGCGGACGACGTGCCTGATGCCAAGGTGCTCCGCCACCCGGCGGGCGGCCACCACGTCGGGCGAGTCCTCCATCCCGACCGAGAAGGCGACGACGTCGGGCCGGAACTTGGCGACGAGGGCCGTGACGATGCTCGAGTCGATCCCGCCCGAGAGGTAGGTGCCGACCTTGATCTCGGGGTCGCCCATTAGGTGCGTGGCGACCGACTGCTCGAGCAGCGCGCGGAGCAATTGGGGGTTGGGCATGCTCTTCCGCCGGTGGTCGTCGAGCGCGTAGTAGCCGCGAGGTCCGGCGGGGGTGAGCAGGTGCCCGGGCGGCAACATCTGGATGGCGTCGGGCGGGAGGGTCACCTCCAGGAAGGCCTTGGCCTCGGAGGCGAAGTACCACAGGCCGTCGTGGTGGGCGTAGTACAGGGGCTTGATGCCGAAGCGGTCGCGGGCGGCGAGAAAGGTGCGGCGGCGCCCGTCGTAGAGGACGAAGGCGAACATCCCGTCCAGCTGGCGGACGCACTCCTCACCAACGGCGTCGTAGAGGTGGACGATGGCCTCGGCGTCGGAGCCGGTGACGAAGGCGTGCGAGGCGGACAGGTCGAGGCGGATCGCCTCGTGGTTGTAAATCTCCCCATTGCAGACGACGTGGAGCCGGCCGATCGCGTCGGCAAGCGGCTGCTGGCCGCCGGCGACGTCGACAATGCTCAGGCGGTTGATGCCCAAGCTGCACAACCCGTCCCAGCTGTCGGCGGCGGTTTCGTCCTCCCCCCGGTGCCGCGTGACCGCGAGCATTGCCCGCACCGCGACCGCGTCTGGTGCGCCAAAGACCCCGGCGATCCCACACATGGTGCTTCCTCCCGTACGTAGGGGCGAACGAGCCCCGCGCCATCGGCGAGCGCCGCCTCAGCCGACCTGGGCGAGGAGCGCCTCCATCTCCCCCTCGTCGAAGGCCCGCAGCGCCGTGGTGCGGAGGTTGCCCGCCCCCGCCAGCCCCAGCAGCGCGGCCCCGAGGGCGGCGGCGTCGGGGGCGTCGACGACCCCGACGATGTCATGGCCGCCCAGCGTCCAGTAGAGCGCCTCGATGCGGATCCCCCGCGGCTCCCAGGCGGCGCGGGCCTGGCGCGCCCGCTCCACCGTGTCCTTCGCGTTGCGCACGCCCTGGTCGGTCCAGTCGAAGAGCACGATGTACCTGGCCACGGTGCCGTCCTCCGTCGCTCGCCCGCGGTGCGGCCGCCGTGGCCGCGTCGGGCCGTGGGACCAGTGTCTCCACCCCCGCGCCCGGCCGCGGAGGTCGGGGGCGCTGCTAGTCGATGAGGCCAACGTCCACGCAGCGGCACAGGAGCTGGCCGACCGGGTTGACCAGCGCGACGCAGGTCTTGCCCTGGTTGCAGTCGTGCGCGGGACCGCAGGGTTTGGCGATCTCGAAGTCATCGGTGCCCGGGCCGGTGATATAGGGATACTTCTCTCCTTCTTCGTTGAAAAGGCCCCGTTGGCAGTAGGTGAACACGGGCCGCCCCTGCGCCCTGGCCCGCTTGCCCAGCCCCGCCGCGGCCAGCAGGGCACCGGCCAGCCCCCCGCCCGCCAGGCGCAGCGCCCGCCGCCGGGTCGCCCCGTTCGCCATCGCCTTCGCCATCGCGTCGAACCGCTGTGGGTCCATGGGTCCCCTCCGCTGTCCGCGCCGATCCCCGGCGCCGTGCTTCCAGGATGTGCCCCCTGGCCGCGAAGGGCATGGGCAAGATTGCCCATTCGGATTGCCTATTCCGATTGCCTATGTGCCCCGGCCGAGACCGGACAGGACCGGACACCGCCCAGGCAGGCGGAGCGACGGGGCGCCGGCGGCGGCCGATGCGGCCAAGGGGTGCCGCTCCCGTTTGGCTCGGGTGGGCGGCGCTCCGTTCCGGGCACCGGTTCGACCCGCGCCCGCTTGCGCGGGCGATCAGTCTCATCGATGCTACCCGCGCCATGGCAGAGCGACCCGAGGAACCGGACGGGGCGGACCCGACGGGCGACGGGGCGGCGACGCTGACGGCCCGCGAGGCCGCTGCGCGCCTGGGGGTCGCCGAGCGCACCGTCCGCCGCGCCGTCGCTCGGGGCGACCTGCCGGCGGCCAAGGTCGCGGGCGCCTTGCGCATCGCGCCCGACGCGCTGGAGCGCTACGCCGCCCGCCTAGCCGGGACCGCGGGGCCGGCTGCGCCGGCCCCGCCCCCGCCGCACGCCATCGGGACCGCCCGGCTCGTCCTGCTGCCGCCCGTGCTGCCGCGCGACCTGCCCCCCCTCGTCGGGCGCGAGCGCGAGCTGGCGGGGGTGCGGAAGCTGCTGGGTTCCCCGCACGTTCGCCTCCTGACGCTGACCGGCCCCGGTGGGGTCGGCAAGACCCGCCTCGCCCTCGCGGCGGCCGAGGCGGCATGGGACGAGTTCCCGGGCGGTCCCTGGTTCGTCCCCCTGGCCGCGGTCGCCGACCCCGCGCTCGTGCTCCCGGCCGTCGCACGGACGCTCGGGATCCCGGAGGCGGTCGCCCCCCCCTCGGAGAGGCTGGCGGCGGCGCTGCGCGGCCGGGCGGCACTGCTGGTGCTGGACAACCTCGAGCAGGTGCTGACGGCCGCCCCCGCCGTCGCTGGTCTCTTGGCCCCCTCCCCAGCCTCAGGATCCTGGCGACCAGCCGGGCGCGGCTCCGGGTCGCCGGTGAGCAGGTGGTCCCCGTCCCGCCCCTGCCGCTGCGGGCTGCGGACTCACCGGCGACGGCGGAGGGCCTGGAGGGGAGCGGGGCGGTCCGCCTCTTCGTCGCGCGCGCCAGGGCCGCCGACCCCGGCTTCGCCCTGGATGAAAGCAACGCCGCGGCGGTGGCGGAGATCTGCCGCCGGCTCGACGGCCTGCCGCTGGCGATCGAACTGGCCGCGGCCTGGATCCCGGTCCTGCCCCCGAGCGCCATGCTGGCCCGCCTGCAGCGCCGGCTGCCGCAGCCGACCGGCGGCGCCCGCGACCTCCCGGAGCGGCAGCAGACCATGCGCGCCGCCGTGGCATGGTCCTACGACCTGATCGCCCCCGCGGAACAGGCCGGCTTCCAACGGTTGGCCGCCTTCGCCGGCAGCTTCGACCTAGCGGCGGCCGGGGCAGTGGCGGCCGGCGAGACCGGGGGCGACGCGCTGGCGGCGGTCGCCGCGCTCGTTGACAAGAGCCTGCTGTGCCGGGAGGACGGCTCCGGCGCCGAGCCGCGCTTTGCGATGCTCGAGACGGTCCGGGAATTCGGGGTGGATCGACTGGCAGCCAGCGGCGAGGAGGCGCAAACCCGCGCGGCCCACGCCGGGTACTTCCTCCGGCTCGCCGAGGTGGCGGAGCATGGCCTGATCGGACCCGAGCAGGCGGCCTGGCAGCGCCGCCTGGGCGCCGACCTTCCCAACCTCCGCGGGGCGCTGGCGTGGGCGACCGAGCGGGACCAGGCCATGGCGCTGCGGCTCGCCACGGCGCTGTGGCGGTTCTGGTGGGCTCACCCGGCGGAAGGACTGGCCTGGCTGGAGCGGGCACTCGCCGGCGCCGCCGTTGCCCCGGCACCGTTGCGGGCGAAGGCGCTGGGCGCCGCCTCGATCCTGGCCAGCTACCGGGGCGACGCCAAGCGCGGCGCGGCGCTGGCGCGGGAGGCGCTCGCCCTGGCCGAGGCGGGCGGCGACCGGGCCGGCCGCGCCTGTGGCCTGGTGATGCTCAGCTTCGCCGAGCGCTACCGCGGCGACCACGCGGCCTCGGCGCTCCACACGGAGGCGGCCGCCGCGATCTCCGACAACCTGGGGGAAGGCCCGTGGTTTTCCTTCCTGGCGGCCGGGAACCTCCTCCGGCTCGGCCACGAGGCGTATGAGCGGGGGGACTGGTCCAGGGCGGAGGCGGCACTCGGGGAGGCCCTCCGCCGGTGGCGACGCCTGGGCTCCCCGTGGGGGATCGGGGTCGCCCTAGTCAAGCTGGCGGATGTCGCGTCGGCGAGGGGGGACGGGGCGCGCGCCGGATCGCTGTTCCGCGAGAGCTTGGACCACTGGGAGGTCTTACGGCGCGAGTTAGCGGCGTTGGAGGTGCTAGCGGGCCTGGCCCGCCTCGCCGCTACCCGCCAACCCGAAGTGGCGGTCCGACTGCTCGCCGCGATGGACGCGCTCCAAGCGCAGGCGGGTTTGGTCACGGCGCGGGCGCTGCGCGACCAGATGGAGGCAACCCTCGCCGCCGCACGGATCGGGCTAGGCGAGGGTCGGTTTCGAGCCGCTTGGATCGCGGGGCAGGCGCTATCCGACGACGAAGTATTGAGGGAGGCGAAGGCCGCCGCCGACCCGGCTCCACCCTCACCACCTACCCATGACCATGGTCGAATGCCGGCGACACACAGTCTGACGCCGCGGGCGCTGGCAGTGCTGCGGCTGCTGGCCGACGGCCGGACCGACAAGGAGATCGCCGAGGCGCTCTCCCTCAGCCCCCGCACCGTCAACCACCACGTCGCCAGCCTGCTGGCCAAGCTCGGCGTGGCGAACCGCGCCGAGGCGACGAGCGCGGCTCGCGCCGCCGGCCTCCTCCCCTGGGAAGCATCCGTCACCTCCTGAGTAACGTCCACCGATCCGCCTGTCATGGCGCCACGTCGACGCGTCGTTGCGATGCTGCTGTGACCACAACTTAGGCTACACTTCCTTTCACCGACAATGGCCGTCCCAGACCCACGATGCGCCAGTGGATGCCGGCATGGTCGTCGAGTTACCGCGGCAAGCTCCCATCTATGCAATCCCGACGGGCGCACCGGGCGCGCGTTCGGGCCGCGGACTGCCCCTCGGGCTGCCGACGTCGCCTACCCCGATGATCGGGCGGGAGCGCGAGTCGGCCGAGGTGGTCGCGCTCCTCCGACGCGACGACGTTCGCCTCCTGACGTTGACGGGACCGGGCGGCGCCGGCAAGACCCGGCTGGCGCTGCGGGTGACCGAGGAACTCGATCCGAATTTCGCCGACGGCGTCGCCTACGTTCCTCTCGCCTCGGTTCCGGTAGCCGACGCGGTTGCCGCGACGATCGCCCAGGTGCTGGACGTGCGGGAAGATGGCCCGTCGATCGTCGATCGTCTCCGCATCGCCCTCCGCGACCGGGCCGTGCTGCTGGTGGCCGACAACTTCGAGCACGTGCTCGCGGCCGCCCCCCTGGTGGTCGACCTGCTCGCGACGTGCCCTTCCCTGAAGGTGCTTGTCACCAGCCGCGCCCGCCTGCGGGTCACGGGGGAGCACGCCTACCCGGTGCCGCCGCTGACGCTCCCCGACGCCGGTGCACGGGCGTCGGTCGCCGCCGTGGCCGGCTCCGACGCCGTGCGCCTCTTTGTTGCTCGAGCCCGGGCCGTCGATCCGTCGTTCGCCCTCGCCGACGCAGAGGCCACGACGGTGGCGGAACTTTGCCGCCGGGTCGACGGGCTGCCGCTGGCGATCGAGCTGGCGGCGGCCTGGGCCCCCATCCTGCCGCCGGCGGCACTGCTCGCCCGCCTGGAGCCGAGGCTGCCGCTTCTGACCGGCGGTGCCCGCGATCTGCCGACCCGGCAGCAGACGATGCGCGACGCGATCGCCTGGAGTCACGACCTGCTCGCTCCGGGAGAGCAGGACCTGTTCCGGCGTTTGGCCGTCTTCGCCGGCGGGTTCGGTCTCGAGGCGGTGGAGGCGGTTGCCGGGGCAGAGGAGGAAGGAGCGGAGGTCCTCCCCGGGCTCTTCAGGGGCGTCGCCGCGCTGGTCGACAAGAGTCTGATCGGCCGGGGAGGGGGGCACGACGAGGCGCCCCGCTTCCGGATGCTGGAGACGGTGCGGGAGTTCGCGCTGGAGCGCCTGGAGGAGGGCGGCGAGGCGGAGGCGGTGCGCCGACGACACGCGGCGCACTACCTCGCTTTGGCGGAAGAGGCGGAGCCCGCGCTCTGGGGACCCGACCCCCAGCAATGGTTGGAGAGGCTCCAGGCCGAGCACGACAACCTGCGGACTGCCCTGACATGGACGACCGCGGGCGCGGAACCGGAGTGGGGGGTGCGGCTGGCCGGCGCGCTCTGGCCGTTCTGGCGGCTGCGCTTCTTTCCCGGTGAAGGACGACGTTGGCTGGAACGGGCACTTGCTCGGTGCGGGGAAACACCATCGCTGTCCCGTGCCAAGGCGCTCCTCGGGGTCGGGACGCTCGCTTGGGCCCAAAGCGACTATGCGCGAGCAGAGCCGGCGTTGGCGGAAGCGGTGTGCGCCTACCAGGCGCTCGGTGACCCGGTGGGAACCGGTCGGGTGCGCCTCGCCCTTGGTCGGCTTTGTTGGGACCGAGGGGACTTCGACCGAGCGGCGGCATGCTGCGAGGAGGCGCTCGACCTGTTCCGCGGGCGGGACGACGGACCGTGGCTCGCCCAAGGCCTGCACAATCTGGCTCTGGTGGCGCAACAGCGGGGCGAGTACGACCGAGCCGAGACGCTCTTCGCGGAGGCGCTGGACCGGTGGCGGGCGGCGGGCTTCCGGTGGGGGCTGTCGTGCTGCGTCCCCGGTCACGTCGGTGATGTGGCACGGGCCCGCGGTGACCTGGGGCGAGCCGTTGCGCAGTACCAGGACGGCCTGGTGAAGTGCCACGAGCAGGCGGACACCGAGAACGTTTGCTGGATCCTGATCGGCCTCGCGACGATCGCCATGGCGTGGCGGCAGCCGGCGCGGGCGGCGCGCCTCCTCGGGGCCGCCGAGACGCTCATCGGGAGCCTGGACGCCCCGCTGATGCCGACGGAGCGCGCCGACTTCGACCGCACCGCCGCCGCCGTCCGTGATCTGCTGGGCGACGCCGAGTTTGCGGTGCAGGTGGCGGCTGGGCGGGCGACCCAGATCGACCAGGTGGTCGCCGAGGCGCGTGAGATAGTGCCGGCGGCCGGCAATGGGCGGCCCTCCCGATCCACCGAGAGGATCGACGGCCAGGCTAGCCTGACGGCCCGGGAGTTGGAGGTCCTGCGGCTGGTGGTCGCCGGCTGTACCGACCGCCAGATTGCGGACGCTCTCTTCCTCAGCCCCCGCACCGTTCACCACCACGTCGCCAACGTCATGGCGAAACTGGGAGCGGCGAACCGGGCGGCCGCGGCCAAACTGGCACTCGCCGGGGGTCTGCTGGTGAAGGAGCAGTCGACCTCCCGGTGACCCGCCGACCGGTGACGCCGGCGCCCGTGTTGCCTCGGACGTGACCGGTCGGCTGGAGATCGGTTCGGATCGGCTGCCCGCGCCGTGGGATGGCAGCGAGAGGGAGTGCGCATCACTGGGTTGGCGGCTACGAGTCCCTGGCTCCTCATCAAGGAGGTCACGGCATACCTCCCACGGTTGGCCCGACTGAGCCCGATACCGTCGACGACCGATCGATGTCGAATGCAGGCGGCGCCGCGCGGAAAGCGGACTCCCATGAGCAGCATCCAGCCATCCACCCCATCACTCGGGCAGGCACCGGCCCCCAATCCGCCACGCCCGACGTCGGGCCTGCCCACGCCATTGACCGCCCTGGTCGGCCGGGAGCGCGAGGCGGCGGCGGTGGCGGCGTTGCTGGGCAGCGGGGAGGCGCGCCTGGTCACGTTAACGGGGCCCGGCGGCGTCGGCAAGACGCGCCTCGCGCTGCGCGTCGCGAGCGACCTCTACGGGCGCTTTCCCGGCGGCATCTGGTTCGTCCCGCTCGCCCCGATCGCCGACCCGGCGCTCGTGTTGCCGACGATCGCGTATGCGGTCGGTGTCCGCGATCCGGGCGACCGGCTGCTGACGGACCAGATGGCGGTGCTCCTCGGAGACCGAGCCGCGCTGCTGGTACTGGACAATTTTGAACAGGTGGTGACGGCCGCTCCCGTGGTCGCCGAACTGCTCGCCCGCTGCCCTTGGCTCAAAGTCCTTGTCACCAGCCGGGCGCGATTGCGCGTATCCGGCGAGCACGCGTTCCCGGTGCCGCCGCTGATGCTGCCCGATCCGGTCGGCGAAGCGGAGATCGGTCCGGTCCGTGCCGAGGCGGTGCAGCTCTTCGTCGCGCGGGCTCAAGAAGCCGATCCCGCCTTCACGTTGTCGGCGGCGAACGCGGCGGCGGTGGCCGAGACATGTCGCCGCCTGGACGGGCTGCCGCTGGCGATCGAGCTGGCGGCGGCCTGGGTCCCGGTCTTGCCCCCGCGGGCGATGGTGTTCCGCCTCCAGCGGCGGCTGCCGCTGCTGACCGACGGCCCGCGGGACTTGCCCGCGCGACTGCGGACGATGCGGGACGCGATCGCCTGGTCGCACGACCTGCTGACGACGGAGGAGCAGGTTCTCTTCCGCCGCCTGGCCGTCTTCGTCGGCGGCTTTCGTTTGGAGGCAGCCGAAGTGGTCTGTGCCGCCGAAGCGGGGCGGGGGAGCACGACGATCGAGGGCATCGCCTCGTTGGTCGATAAGAGCCTCATCCGCCGCGAAGAGGGGACGACGGATGGGCCACGATTCGGGATGCTGGAGACCGTCCGCGAGTTTGGCCTGGAGCGCCTCGTCGCCAGCGGCGAGGAAGCGAGCATCCGCCGCGCGCACGCGGTGTACTACCTGGAACTTGCGGAGCGGGCGTGGGAGGCCAGGACCACCCATCCCGGCACGAAGCGCTGGGTGGCGCAACTTCAACCCGAGCATGACGACCTTCGGGCCGCTCTCACCTGGCTGGACGAGGCCGGAGCGGGGGCGGAAGTGGCGCAGCTGGCCGGGGCCTTGACATGGTACTGGTACTTCGGAGACCACTGGGGCGAAGGGCGCACATGGCTGGAGCGGGCGCTGACGCAAGGGGATGCCGATCCGTCGCCCTCCAGGGCGCGCGCGCTGTTTGGGGCGGCGCTGGTGGCGCTCTACCAAGGGGATGATAACCGGGCGGTGGCCCTCGCCGACCAGAGCCTGGCACTCTCGCGCGACTTGGACGACGCGAGCGGCGCAGCCGCGGCGCTGTTCGTCCTCGGCGTCCTGGCGGAAGACCGGGGGGAATACGATCGCGCGGTGGCGCTGCTCGAGGAGGCGCGTGCGGCGGATCGCGACTCTGGGGCCTCCAACCTTCTCACCCTGGTGACCTATCACCTGGGGATCGTCACCTACGGTCGGGGCGACCACGCGGGGGCGGCGGTGCTGCTGGAGGAGGTTCGGGACCGGTGGCGGGAGGAGGGCGATACGGTCGGCACGGCGACCGTCCTCAGCCACCTCGCCCTGATGGCGACCGAGCAGGGCGACGCGGCGTGCGCGGCGGCGAACCTCGCCGACGCCGTCGGCCTGCTGTCGTCGGCGGCGGTCAAGCACAAGCGGACCGTCGCCTTTTGCCTTGCTGGCGCAGCCGTCATCGCCGCGTCCATCGGCCAGGCGGAGCACGCCGCCCGCCTTTTCGGGGCGGCAGCAGGAGTGAACGCGGCGCTCGGGTCGACGCCTGCTTTACCCGAGCGCGCGGCATACGAACGGGCGACGGCGATGGCACGGGCACAGCTGGGAGTGCCTGCGTTCGAAGCGGCCTGGCGTGGCGGCGCGGCCTTATCGCTGGAACAAGCGATCGCGGAAGCGGGGACGGTGGCGGCCGATGTGCCCCCCGGCACCGTCAGTTTGGCAGCGTCGACGGTACACCACGGCCTGACGGCGCGGGAAATGCAGGTCCTGAGACTGTTGGCCGAGGGGCGCACCGACCGCCAGATTGCCGACGCCC
This sequence comes from uncultured Thermomicrobiales bacterium, assembly GCA_902806405.1. Taxonomy (GTDB): domain Bacteria; phylum Chloroflexota; class Chloroflexia; order Thermomicrobiales; family UBA6265; genus CADCWL01. The sequence goes on from CADCWL010000133.1 coordinate 12,681, forward strand.
TCTACCTCAGCCCGCGGACGGTTCACCACCACGTCGCCAGCCTGCTGGCCAAGCTCGGCGGCGGTCACCGGACCGCCGCGGTTGCCGCCGCCCGCGCCGCCGGCCTCCTCCCCCCCAGCCCGCCTCCAAGCCCCTGAACCACCGCCTCGCTACCCCTACCTAGGTAAGGCGCGGATTTGCCTAGGTAAGCCCTGCCCCGTCTCCGCTACGAGTTGGGCAATCCGTTTGGGCAATCAAGCCCAGGCGCTTCGTGCTCCCAGCCTCCATGCTGGGGTGCGCTCGAGGGGGCCGCTTCGACGATGGGCCGAGGGACGCGGGTCTCAGCCGCTCCGGCGCAGAGGAGGGCAGCGGCGTGTTCCCCATCTCGAAACTGACAGCGCCATCGACGATCTGGAGCGGCGGGAGGCGCCGGGGCGGGTGTCCGGGGCCCGGTGGGCGGCCGCGCGGCCGCCCACCGGGTCGGCCGTCGGGTCCTCGGTGGTGAGGCACGAGCTCGCCGCTGCGCTGGTCGCCCTCGGCCGCCCCCGCCCGTCCTAGTGGGTGCTGGCCGTCCTGGCCCTGGCCGGCACCACCGCCCTCTGGGGCACCCCTTCGTCGCCGCCAAGGCTGTCCTCCAGGACGTGCCCCCCGTCCCCCTCGCGCTCCTGCGATTCGCCCTCGCAGCCGCCGTCCTGGTGCCGCTGGCCTGCCGTGGCGGCTCCCACCCTGCCCTCGGGCGGCCCCCGGCGCTGCTCGGCCTGAGCGGCGTCGCCCTGTTCGTCCTCTGTCAGCACGCCGGCCGGCGCCACGCCAGCGCCGCCGACGCCACTCTGATCCTCCGAGGCGGCCTGCCCTGACCGCCGCCTTCGGCGTCGGCTTCCTCGGCGAGCGCCTCGGTTGGCGGCAACTGAGCGGCCTCGGCTGCTCGCTGGCCGGGGTCGCCGGGGTCGTCCTCTCCGGCCGGGACGGCACGCTGGCGTCCTCCCTGCTCGGCGACGGACTGCTCCTCGTCGCCGCCGGTGCCGGTGCGGCGTTCACGATCCTCGGGCGCCGCGCATTCGACCGGAATCTGGTCGGCACGGTGGCCGGCAGCACCGTGCAAGCTCCAAGCGCGCAACCTCAGCGCCCTCAGCTACGACGGCCGGCGATTGGCCCTCGAGGCCCTCGGCGTCGTCACACGGGTCTGGTCGACCGACCACGATCCCCGCTACGAAATCACCCTCCGGCTCGATGCCATCCCGACCGGCCCGGCGATCAATGTTCCTCGCCCGGGTTCCGATGCCGGCCCCGACGAGGCGCATGTTGATGGCTATATCCGTCGTGGTTGTGCCAGACGGGGCGGACGTCGCGGGGGTCGGCCTTGAAGAGAAAGCGGGGTGGGGTGAAGACGCGGGCGCCGGACCCGTCGCAGACGGGGCAGGGGGCGGGAGCGGCGGCCTCGGCCATCGGCCGCTCCCGCTCGTAACGGGCGCCGCAGCCGGGGCAGGCGTAGTCGTAGATCGGCATCGAGGCTCCAGGGGGCTATGCGTTATGCGCAGTAAGGCATCGCCCGATGGCACCGCGGGATGACGGCGGTGGGGGCCTCAGGACGCCGATGGGATCGGGTTCGCCGCCGGCCGTCGGCTGACCGCTCATCGCTCGCGGCTCGTTAGCGTCGGTTCGGCCGGAGGGCGTCGGCGAGGCCGTCGCCGAAGATGGAGAAGGCGATGCCGGTGAGGACGATGGCAAGGCCGGGAAAGGCGCTGATCCACCAGGCGGTGGCGAGGAAAGTCCGGCCTTCGGTGATCATCGCGCCCCACTCTGGGGCGGGCGGTCGCTCGCCGAGGCCGAGGTAGCTGAGGCTGGCGGCGAGGACGATGTAGAGGATGACGTCGGCCATCGCGAAGACGAGCGCCGAGGAGATGACGTTCGGCAGGATGTGGCGGCCGACGACGCGGACGTCCCGGGCGCCCATCGCCCGCGCCGCCTCGACATACTCCCGGTGCTTGGCGACCAGGATCTCCCCCCGGAGCAGCCGGGCGTAGCTGACCCACGCCACCAGCGCGACGGCGACGTACATGTTCCGCAGCCCCGGTCCGAGGACGGCGACGATGGCGATGATCAGGATCAGGAACGGGAAGGCCTGGACGATGTCGACGAGGCGCATCACGAACGTGTCGACGAGGCCACCGTAGTAGCCCGCCAGGGAGCCCAGGACAACGCCGAGCACGAGCGGAAAGATGACGCTGACGATGCCGACCCGGAGGTCGATCCGGGAGCCGTGGATGATCCGGGAGAGGATGTCGCGCCCGAGATTGTCGGTCCCGAGGAGGTGGTCGCCCCCCGGGGGAACGAGGCGGGCGGCGTAGTCGGTCTCCTGGGCGCCGTAGGGCGCGATCACGGGCGCGAAGAGGGCGACGAGGGCGATCAGCGCGATCAGCGTCCCGCCGATGATCAGGTTGCGCTCCCGCCAGCGGATCAGGCCGGGCCGGCGGACGGCGGCGGCCCCGCGCAGGGTGGCATCGGCGAGGGGGGCCGCCACCACGGCGCTTGCGTCCGCGCTCGCGCTCGTGCCGGTGGTCGCGGTCGCGCTGCTCAGATCTGTCGCCATGCCCCACCCTGTTCCGTCGTGTCGGCGTCTCGAAGCGGTTGTCGAGCCGGTCGCCCCGAGGCGGAGCGGACAGGTCGCGAACCGATCCCAGCCGGGCAGCGGTGCGTCGGCCGCGACGTTGCCCCTTCCTACCCCAGCCGGACGCGGGGGTCAAGGAAGGAGTAGACCAGGTCGGTGGCGAGGTTGACCAGGATCACCAGCGCCGCGAAGACGAGCGTGGTCGACTGGACGACCGGGTAGTCGCGGGCGCCGATCGACTCGACCAGCAGCTTGCCGGCGCCGGGGAGGCTGAAGACGTTCTCGATGATGACCGTGCCGCCCATCAGGTAGCCGACCGAGAGGCCGAGCAGGGTGACCGCCGGGATCAGGGCGTTGCGGAGGACGTGGGCGAGGACGACAGCGCGCTCCCGCAGCCCCTTGGCGCGCGCGGTTTTGACGTAGTCGGAGCCCATCGCCTCCAGGATGCTGCCGCGCAAGGAGCGGACGAGGATCGGCGAGAGGCTGAGGGCGATCGTCAGCGCCGGCAGGAACAGATGGTAGAGGTGGCCGCCGAAGCCCTGGCCGTAACCGGAGACGGGGAAGAGACCAAGCCGGATGCTGAAGACGATCAGGAGGAGGATGCCGACCCAGAACCCGGGCATCACCATCGTCACCATCAGCAGCGCCCGCACGATCTGGTCGAAGGGGCCGTCCTTGCGGAGCGCGGCAGCGATCCCGAGCGGCAGGGCGATCAGGATCGTGAGCGCCGTGGCGTAGGCGATCAGGAAGAGCGAGACCGCCAGCCGCGTCTGGAGGAGGGAGGCGACGGCGACCTTGAATTTGAGCGACTCGCCGAGATCGAGCGTGGCGACGTCGCCCAGGTAGCGGGCGTACTGCTCCCACAGCGGCCGGTCCAGTCCCAGCTCCCGGTTCAGCGCCGCCACCGCCTCCGGCCGCGCCTGGAGGCCGAGCATCGTCGTCGCCGGGTCGCCGGGGATCGCCTGGATCAAGGCAAAAACGATCACGGTGATCCCGATCAGGACCGGGACCATCTGGATCAGGCGGCGGGCAACGAACTGGCCGCGACTCATGGGGAGGCCTTTGGCTATGAGCTTTGCAGCGATGGTATCGCGCGAGCAATGACGATCGCCCCGTCAGCTCGAGCTTGCGAGGGATCTCTCCAGCGCGACACGGGCATGGGAGAGACCCCTCGTGCCTCGGGATGACAGCGTGGCGGGTTCGGGATGACCTCGATAGAGCGGTGGGCTATCAGCCGACGACCCAACGCCGTTGGGTCGTCGCTGCTAGCCCGCCGCTCGTTACTGCTCCAGCCAGGTCTGCTTCCACTCCCACTGGCCGGTGGGGGGGTGGCCGAAGTTGCGGACGCGGGTGGTGGTGACGTCGACGTAGGGCGTGTGGTAGAGGAGGAGCATCACCGCGTCCTCGTTGAAGATCTCCTGGATGCGGAAGTAGATCTCCTTGCGCTTGGCGGGGTCGAGCTCGGCGGCGCCCCGGCGGGCGAGGTCCTGCGCCTCGGGGTTGGCCCAGCCGGTGTGGTAGGCCTCCGAGCTCTCGGGCAGGACGGCGTAGGCGACCAATTCGTCCGGGTCGATGATGTCATTGGTCCAGCCGGTGATCTGGGCCTGGAAGGCGTTGCTGCGGTAGTTGTCGAGGACCACGCTCCGCTCCAGCGGGGAGATCTGGAGGTCCACCCCGATCTGGGTCCAGAGGTCCTTGAGGACGGTGGCGAGCTGCTCCTCCTCGGCGCTGCCGGCGCTGGTCTGGATCTCGAGCGTGAAGCCGTCCGGCGTCTTGGACTGGGCGAGCAGCGTCTTCGCCCGCTCCACGTCGTAGGGGAAGCCGGGGAGGGTGTCGTTCCAGTAGAGAGCGCCCTTCGGCATGAAGCTCGTCGCCTCGACGCCGACGCCGAAGAGGACCACCTCGATCAGGGTCTGCTTGTCGGTCGCGTACTGGAGGGCGAGGCGAGCGTTGACGTCGTCGAGCGGCGGGTTGCGGTGGTTGAGGGTGACGTACTGGCTGAAGGTGGAGGGGAACTCGATCACCTTCAGGTTCGGGTCCTGCCGCAGCTCGGGGACGCGGCTGGCCGGCACGTCGTAGGTGCCGTCGATCTCGCCGCCCTGGAGCTGCAGGATGCGGTTGTTGTCGTCCGGCACCACGAAGACCTGAACCTCGTCGAGGTAGGGCAGCCCCTCCTCCCAGTAGTTCGGGTTTTTCGTCAGGCGGATGACCTCGCCCTTGCGCCACTCGGCCATCACGAAGGGTCCGGTCCCCATGCACTCCTGGGTGAGGCGGGCCTCGTTCCCCCTGGCGAACGCTTCGGAGACGATCGAGAGGTTGAACATCGCGACATCGGAGAGGAAGGGCGCCCAGGGCTGAGCCAGTTGGATGACGACGGTCGTGTCATCCGGGGTCGTGATCCCCTGGACCTGGCCGGCGGCGTCGCGCTGGAGGGCGGTCAGGGTAAAGGTCCAGGTTTCGGCCGGGTCGTTGGCGGCCCGGACGAAGGAGTAGAGGACGTCGCTCGCCTTGAGCGGCGTCCCGTCGGAGAAGAGCACCCCGGGGCGGAGCTTGAACGTGTAGGTGACGCCGTCCGGGGAAACCTCCCAGCTCTCGGCCAGCCCCGGCACCAGCGAGGCGCCATCCGAGCCGACCCGGACGAGCTGGTCGTAGACGTTCATGAAGATCCAGATGTTGACGTTGCCGTCGTTGGTGACCGGGTCGAGGTTGTTGGAGTCCTCGGCTCGGGCGTAGCGGAAGACGCCGCCCGGGGTGGCCCCATCGATGTCCTGGGCCGCGACGGCGATCGGCGTGCCACCGACGGTGACGGTGATCGGGTTGGCGGGCGCGGTCGGCTCCTGGGCGCGGACGGCCGCGCCGGCGCCGTAGGTGGTCAGGATCGCGCCGATCGCCGGCAGCGACAGCCCGAGCGCCAGCGCCCGCCTGGTGAAGGCTCGGCGGTCGATCCGCCCCTCGGTGATCCCCAGGGTCAGCGCCGCCAACTCGTCGCGCCGCCATCGTCCGTCGTTCATGCTCGTCCCTCCCGTGTTTGCGGTTCGTGGTCGATCGGTCGAAAAGATCGCGGCCGCCGTGGGCGGCCGCGATCACGCGCCAGCCCGTCTCGACATCGTCCCGATCGGTGCCTCGTCGGCCGGATTGCCGCCGACGGCTCGGGGTTCGTCGCATGTTCTCGGTAGACTGTCGGCGCAGTGTACGCATCGCACGAGGGGTGTCAATGGGGCGCGGCGCCCCATGTGCAACGGACCCAACGGATCACCGGCGTGCGGACGGCGCCCCACCGGGCAGAAAGGTCGAACGTGGAGACGACCGCTGTGGGCGGCACCGATGCTCGGCTCGACGGTCTGACGCTGGCCGGTCTCTCGGCGGCGCTCGCCAGCGGCGCGGTTTCGTCGCTCGAGGCCACCGAGCACGCCCTGGCGCGAATCGCCCGGCTGGACGGGCGGGACGGGCTGAACACCTTCATCACGGTCACCGCCGACCGCGCCCGGGCCGAGGCGCGTGCGGCCGACGCGCGGCGGACGTCGGGGGCAGCGCGGGGACCGTTGGACGGGGTGCCGATCGCGCACAAGGACCTCTTCGACACCGCCGGCGTCCGGACGACCGCCGGCGCGCGCCTCTGGGCGGAGCGGGTGCCCGACGCCGACGCGACGGTCGTCGCCCGGCTGCGGGAGGCCGGGGCGGTGACGGTCGGGAAGACGAACCTGCTGGAGTTCGCCTACGGCTACCCGCACCCCGACTTCGGGGAGACGGCCAACCCGTGGGACCGGACGCGCACGGCCGGCGGTTCCTCCGGCGGCTCGGCGGCGGCGGTGGCGGCGGGGATGGCCTGGGGCGCGCTCGGCTCCGACACCGGGGGGAGTATCCGCTCGCCGGCAGCCTACTGCGGGATCACGGGCTTGAAGCCGACGGCCGGGCTGGCGAGCCTCACGGGGGCCGCGCCCCTCTCCCCGTCGCTCGACCACGCCGGGCCGATGGCCCGCACCGCCGAAGACTGCGCCCTTCTCCTCGCAGCGATCATCGGCCACGACCCAGCCGACCCGGCGTCGGCGCCGACGGCCGAGGCAGAGCAGGTGCGGGCGGCGCTGCGGGAGCTGGCCGTGGCCGGTACGCGGTTCGCGGAGGCAACGCCGTCGGCTCCGCTCCGGGGCGTGCGGATCGGCGTCGTCCGCCGCCTCTTCGACCTTGCCGTGACGCCCGGGCTGCGGGCGACGGTCGAGCGCGCGCTGCCGGTCTTCGCCGACCTCGGCGCGGAGGTGGCGGAGGTGGACCTCCCTCCCGGCCTCCTCGAACTGGTCGTGCCAGCCCTCGTGCGAATCTACGCGGTGGAGGCGGCCGCGATCCACCGGAACGCCCTCCGTGAACGACCCGACGACTTCGGCCCGGTCATGCGGGCCGGGCTGGCGCGGGCGCTCTCCGTACCCGCCGTCGATTTTGTCGATTCGCAGCGCGACCGGCGCCGGGTGCGGGCTGCCTTCGACGCGCTCTACGGGCGGGTCGATCTGCTCGCCTGGCCGGCGCAGCCGCTGGTCGCGCCGCCGCTGGGGACGACGGCCGACGCGATCGAGGAGCACGGCATGTCGACGCCGACGATCGAGGTCGAGATCGGGGCGACGGGGCCCGCGAACCTGACCGGGGAGCCGTCCCTGTCGGTCCCGTGCGGCGTCGTCGGCGGGCTGCCGGTGGGGCTGCTGCTGCAGGGGCCGCGCTTCGCGGACGCCCGGGTGCTGGCGGCGGCGATGGCGTACCAGGGCGTGGCGGGAGCGCCGCCGGTCACGGGAGGGTAAGGGGGGGCGGCCGGCGACCGGCGGCCGGAAGTCGGTGGGCGGAGGCGCGGCGGACCGCTGGTTGGCTCCGTGGGCCCCGCGTTTCGCGAGAGTCACCGTGAAACGCTGTCATCCCGAGGCACGAGGGATCTCTCCCAAACGGCCTTCCGGGTGGAGAGTTCCCCCGTGCCTCGGGATGACCGGGGAAGGGATGACGGGCATCGAGACGGGCGTCCGGTGATCGCCGCCCCGATCGGCCGGCCCCCGGCCCCCGGCCCCCGACCCTCACGCTACGGCGCGCCGATGGCCAGGACGAGGCCGTCCAGGCGCATAGCAGGGCTGGAGGTGACGAAGAGGACGTGACCGGCGTGGGGGGCGGCGATCTCGGCCAGCGGCTCGCCGAAAAGATCGCCGACGCGGCCGATGGTCTGCCCCTCCGCGACCTCGTCGCCGACGGCGACGGCGGGGTACCACATCCCCTCGGCCGGGGAGGTGAGCCAGGTGAAGCGGCCGACCTCGACCGGCGCGGCCGGGGGCACGTCGCCGTCGAGCATCCGGAGGTGGCGGAGGACGTTGCCCACGCCGTCGACGAGCAACTGGGTCTCCGGCTCGGTCAGCAGGCCGCGACCTCCGGCCTCGGCGATGATGCCGGGGATACCGACGGCGGCGGCGGCCTGGACCGTGGTGCCGCCGAGGCCGCGGCGTGGGGTGCTGGCGACCAGATAGGGGAGTCCGAAGGCGTGGCCGATCGCGGCCGAGCGGGCGTCGAGGGCGGCGTCGCCGCTCACCGAGTAGATGGAGAAGGGGATTAGATCCTCGACCATGTCGCCGCCATGGAGATCGACCAGGGCGTCGGCGGGGGCGACGACGGCGCGGAAAATGGCGTCGTTCATCGCGTCGGTGAAGGAGCCGGCGGGGTCGCCGGGGAAGGCGCGGTTCGGGTTCTTGCCGTCGATCGGGCAGACGAACGGGGTGCGGGGAAGGAAGGCTGGGAGGTCGACGACCGGCAGGGAGACGAGGCTGCCGCGGAGGCGGGCCGGATCGAGGTCGCGGGTGACCCGGATGCTCGCCTCGATCGCCGGGTACTCGGCGGGGTGAACACCGGCGAGAAGCGCCAGGCGGGGGCCGTCCGTCGCGCCGTTGACGGCGACGTAGGGCCAGGCCCAGTCGGCCAGGGCCGGGTGGGAGAAGCGGAGGCGGCCGCGACGGGCGGTGCCGGGCGGCGGCAGCTCGACGGTGTCGAGCGCGTCGCCGTCCGCAACCGCAACTCCTTGCTCCCCGGATTCCGATGCCGCGTCGTCCATGGTGCCCGTCCCCCCGTATCCCGCCGGTCCCCGGCCATTCGTCGGCCGGGCGCGCCAGGGTAGCCGAGCGCCGGGAGCCTGACCAGGGGAGCCCCTCCCCCCAAACCGGTCGGGGAGCACCGGTCCCACGCCGGCGACACGGAACGCCCGGACCGGTCGGCGGATGACGACGGGCGGGGTATCGTGAGGGGGACCGACGGGTGGTTGGGCTACGAGGCGAGGGACGGGACGAGGGAGGATTGGCATGGATTCGACGGGGAACCCACTGGAGATGCACGCGGCCGCGTTGGCGGAGATGCGGCGGGTGGTCGAGGGGATGGGGCCGGACCAACTCGGCGTTGCAACGCCCTGCGCGGAGTGGGACGCGCGGGCGTTGCTGAACCACGTGGTAGGTGGGAACCGGATGGCGGCGGCTCTGGTGGCAGGGGAAGTGCCGCCGGACCGGAATGGGGACTTCCTGGGCGAGGACCCGTTCGGAGCCTTCGCGGCGTCCGCGGAGGCGGCGGAGGCTGCGCTGCGGGGGCAAGGGGTCCTGACGCGGACCTTTCGGACGCCGTTCGGGGAGGCGCCGGGCTCGGTGCTGGCGGCGATGCGGGCGAGCGACGTGCTGATCCACGCCTGGGACCTGGCGCGGGCAACGGGACAACCGACGGACTTGAACCCGACGCTGTGCGAGGCGGCGCTGGCGATCGCGCGGGGACGGATGGCGGGGGCGGAGCGGAAGCCGGGCGGCCCGATCGGCCCGGAGGTGGCCGTGCCGACGGGGGCGCCGGCGTGCGACCGGTACGCGGGGTTCATGGGACGGGCGGTGTAGGGAGCGAGTGCACCCCGAGCGTGGGGCTCCTTCGCGGAGGGGCGACCCACCGCGTGGTAGGGAGGAGACGGGCGCGGACGGCCCGCCCAAGGTCGGGAACGACCCCGGGCCAAGCCGCCGGGTTCCCGCCCCGACCGAGACGAGCGGGCCGGGGGAGCAACGGGGGCAGGGCGGGCCGGAGTCGACGACGCCTGGGACCCTCGATCACGGGGAGGGGTTTGCGCGACGCGGTCCTGCCCGTCCCCGGCCCCGGCCCCGGTGGCGACGCCGCGGGTGCTGGCGAGGCCGGGGTCAGTGGCCGGTCGTGCCGCAGCCCGGCCATTCGTCGAAGACGTCGACGAGGGTGCCGCAGAGGGCGGCGGCGTTGGTCATGCTGTCGCGCATCCCCTCGAAGAGCTCGAGACGTCCGTCGAGCGTCCGGGCGTCCGGGAGAAGCCGCGTGGCGGCCTCGGTCCCGGCGCGGCTGAGGTAGGAGGCGGCAACGGCGAGCGCCCAGCGTTGCTCGGGGGTGGGCGGGGTAAAGACGGGGGTGAGTCGGCCGGCCATCGCTCGGGTACCTTCTTTCCCCTCGGTGGCGGTGCACAAGGGCGTGACAGCGGACGATGATGAGATCATATGTTCTGTTATGCTGTCCGTCAATAAGGCGGGTCCTGGTTATCCGACGGGCCGACGGGACGACCGGTCGCGACACCCCGGTCGGCTCGCGGGGGGCGACGGGTGACGCTACGGCATACGGACCCGGCCACACTGGGCAGGACAATGCCGCGGGGAGCGACCGTTCGGGCCGCGCACCCACGTCATGCGGTGGGAACCGCGCGGGGTCCTGCGCGGCAAGCGACGCCCCGACCGCCACGAGGCGCCTCCGGGTCCCGGGTGCGGCCGACGCTGAGGCTGATGGGGGTCAAGGCGCCGGTGGCGGGGTCCAGGCGGAAGACGGCGATGGCGGATGGGGTGGTGTCGGGCGGCGCGCCCTCGACGTCGCTCGCGGGGGGCCGCCAATGGCTCGGCGGCATCTAACCCGTGCGGTCACGGCGCCCCAAGGGCGTCAGCAGGCGATGGCCCGGATCGCGCCACCGGCGACGGTGAAGCAGGCCATCCCGACGTTGTTTTCGTCACGCCCGCCCTCCGCGAGCAGGTTCCGGGGGTCGGCGGTCGAGTGCACGGCGTAGGTGCCGTCGACCAACGGCCGGGCACCGAGGACCACCCACTGGTCGTCCAGGGTGTAGCCGTAGGTGTCGCCCCACCCGACCGTCAGCCCCTGCAGCGCCAGACCACAGCCATCGTCGTACTGCCGGCTGTACGATCCGCGCACCGGCGTCGTGTCCATGATGCAGAAGCTCGTCTTGGTTCCCTTCTTGGTCGTCGCTTCGTAGGCCCCGCCCGCATTCTGCTTGAGCAGGAGGTAGGCGGCGAAATCGGCGAGGTGGTAGTGCTGGTGGGTCGGGTGGTAGGCGATGTCGCTGGCGACCTGCTTGTGGCTGACCCGGGTGCCGCCGACCGGGGCGTCGTAGAGGTTCTGGTAGACCTGCTTGGCCGTCCCCTGCCGCGGCTGAGGGTCGCCCTCCAACTCGAGCCGGCCCTTGCCGGCGTTCCAGACGGTGTTGCTGAAGCGGAGCACGTGGGTGCCGTCGGGGAGCACGGCGAAGCGGAGCTGGGTCGGCCGCCGGGTCCGTAGGTCGGGGTAGAGCGGTGCGCCGGCGCCGGCCGCCGGCCCCGCGGCGGCGGCGACGCTCCCGAGCAACACGAGGGCGAGGGAGAGGGTCAACCCGAGTCGCATGGCCAAGTCCTCCGGCGACCAGCCGCCCATTACCGGCATCGAAACGGCAGAAAGTGTAGCTAGGTTTGGACGGTTGTCAACGGTGGGGCGGGCATGATACGGGCGGGCCGAGGCAGCCCTGTGCCCGGTCGGGGTTGCGACGGGCGGGTGCTCTGCCGGGAGCGGCGCGGTCGCCACTCTCCGGGTGGATTTCGGGCCGCGTACGCCTGCTTCGGCACGAGGGAGACCAGGTGCATCGCGACCGGGCCAGCGCGACCGGGAGGCGACACTGTGGCCCTCCGGGGACACGATGTTGGGGGCGCAGCAAGCAGCGCCCCCAACGCGGCGACACGCCTTCACCGGGGCTGCGAACGTATTGCACAACCCGCCCGTCGTCGTCCCGGCTGGACGCGAGGAGCCGTCGACAGATGGGTCAGCGGACGGACGTTGCCGGCCCACGGGTGCGGCCCGCCGAACGACCGCGAGGGTGGGCGGCGGGCGTCTACGACGGGCTCGTGCAGTTGACCATCCAGAGGACGCCGAACCTGTCGACCAGGGAGCCGAAGTAGTCCCCCCAAAACATCTCCTGGAGGGGCTCTTGCACCGTGCCCCCGGCAGAGAGCGCGGCGAACAGCGTGTCGGCCTCGGCTCGGGTGTCCGGGTCGAGGCAGATGTAAACGTTGTTCCCCTGGTTGAGCCGGAAGCCCATCGATTCCGGGACGTCGGTGCCCATGAGGAGATGGCCGCCCATGATCGGCAGTTGGACGTTGATGACCAGCCGCTTGTCGTCGTCGCTCGGTGCCGGCTGGCCTTCCGGCACCGGAACGTCGCCGTGGCGCATGATGCCGCCGACAAACTCGGTGCCGAAGACGGACTTGTAGAAGGTGAACGCCTCCTCGGTGCTTCGCGCGAAATTGAGGTAGGTGCTGGTCCGGGCCATGCGAATCTCCTGCTGGTTGCTTCGATCGACCGTGACGCGTGATTCCAATCAACCCTCGTTGCCCGCGGCCCCCCTTTCCCTCACCTCCGGGCTTCCGCGGTCTGGCGGCTCTCCCGCTCGGAGGCGGCCTGGAGCTCGGCGATGTCGAGTTTGGTCATCCGCAGCATCCGCCGCATGACCCGACCGGCTCGCTCGCGATCGGGGTCCCGGAGCAGGTCGGTGAGGACCCTCGGCACGACCTGCCACGACACGCCGAACTTGTCCTTTAGCCAGCCGCATTGCCCGGGCTCTCCCCCTCTGGTGAGCGTATTCCAGTAGCGGTCGACCTCGTCTTGGTCGGCGCACGCGATGGCGAACGACACCGCCTCCGTGAAGGGGAACTGTGGCCCGCCGTTGACGGCCTGGAAGGGCTGCCCGTTGATCCGAAACTCGATGAACACCACCGGGGCAGCGGGGTCCGGGCCGACGTCGCTGAACCGATCGACGTGCAGAATCTCGGAATCCTCGAAGACCGACACGTAGTACGCGACGGCTTCCTCGGCGTTGCCGTCGAACCAGAGGCACGGGGCAATCGGGCGCGTCATGGAGTTCTCCTTACCGTCCACGCCGAGCACGTCGGCGTCGCATCGCGGCCCGCAGCCGATCCGCAGGTCGCTTCTGCCTGGTGGTCGAACGGGGTGGCGGAGAATCGACAACGGCCATCAGGCGGCGGCGTTCACGCGCGAGGTCGAGCGCAGACAGGCTGCGCTGGGACCAGGATGCAGGATCAGGAGGGTTCTGCAGCGGGCTCCTACGCGCGGCCGAAGACGAGGCAGACGGGGGTCGGGGACCGCACCGGGTCGCCGCCGGGGGCGAGGGCGCCCGTGGCCGGGTCGAGGCGGAAGGGGACGATGGTGCCGGTGCTCTGGTTCGAGGCGTAGAGCCAGGTCCCCGTGGGGTCGAGGGCGAGGTGGCGGGGGTTGGCGATGCCGGCGGTGGCGTGGGGGAGGGGCGTGAGGAGCCCGGTCGCGGGGTCGAGGGCGAAGGGGGCAATGCTGTCGGCGAGGGGGGGGGGGACGTCGGCGACGCGGCGGTTGGAGGCGAAGAGGAGGCGGCCGTTGGGGTGGACGAGGATCTCGGCGGGGGCGGTGCCGGGGACGCCATCCGAAGGCGTGCCCGGCGGCGAC
>CADCWL010000134.1 GCA_902806405.1 uncultured Thermomicrobiales bacterium
AATTGCAACCCGCACGGATGCCCGTGCGGCTACCTGGGCGACCCGGTCCGGGAGTGCCGCTGCGCCCCGGGCACGGTCGCCCGCTACCAGAAGCGGATTAGCGGGCCGACCTGGCCGGGGCGACGGTCGGCGCCCCCCACGTCGCCGAGGCGCTGCAGTACCGGCCGCGGCAGCTCGCCGGCCGAGGCGGCCGTCGAGGTCGCATGCGGGACGATGCGACGGCACGCCAATCGACCCCGAGCGCTGTCCAAACGAACGGCATCGGGTCGCCTGCCCGTTCCCGGACGTCGTCCCGCACGGACCGATTTCGTCGGCACCTCGGAGGTCCGTGAGGGAGCGGCCGGTCGGGAGGTGGGACCCCGCTCCGGGAGCCACTACGTTGTCCCTTCCACCGTCCCCGGGGCGACCGGCGGCGCCGTTTGGCCACCTGTCGCCGCGTCGGCGCTTCCTCCGCCGGGCGCGTCGAGGTGGCGATCGACGTCCGGAACCGTCGTCGAGGGGAGGTAACCCGGCGGTCGGCGAACCCGGGTCGCCTGCTCGAAGGCGTGGGCGAGGCGGATTAGGGTCGGCTCGCTCCAGGCCGTGCCGACGAAACTGATACCGACCGGGAGCCCGTGGGCATAGCCGGCGGGGACGGTGACGATCGGGTAGCCGGCCATCGCGGCCGGGCCGGAGCTGGCGCCGAGGTAGTGGTCGCCGTTGACGGCGTCGATCGTCCAGGGAGGGCTGCCGGTCGGCGCCACGAGGGCGTCGAGGCGGTGCCGAGCCAGCACCGCGTCGATCCCCTCCTCGCGGGAGAGGCGGCGGTTCTTGGCGAGCGCTGCGAGGTACCCCGAGTCCGTCAGCGGTCCCTTCGCCTGGGCCTGCTCGAAGAGTTCCTGCCCGAAGAAGGGCATCTCCTCCCCCGCGTGCTCGGCATTGAACCGGATCAGATCCGCCAGCGATCCGGCACCGGGGTCACCCCGCTCGGCGAGGTAGGCGTCGAGACCGGCCTTGAACTCGTGGAGGAGCACCTCCAACTCGCCCGGCTCCTCCTTCAGTGCCGCCGCCGTCGGGATGTCGGCCGGATCGACGATCTCGGCCCCTAGCCGGCGCATGACCTCGACGCCGGCCTCGACGATCGCGTCCGCTTCCCGGCTGTAGCCGAAGAAGTGCTCGCGGGCGATGCCGATCCGCGCGCCGCGGAGGCCATCCGCGTCAAGGAACGGGGTGTAATCGGCGTGGGCGTGCCCGTCGCTCGCCACGGTTGTGGGGTCGCGCGGGTCGACGCCGGTCAGGGCGCCGAGCAGCAGCGCGGCGTCCGCGACCGTCCTCGCGTGCGGGCCGACGGTGTCCTGGCTGCGCGAGATCGGGATCACCCCCGCCCGGCTGGTGAGACCGACCGTCGGCTTGATGCCGACGACCGAGCACATCGCGGAGGGGCAGACGATGGAGCCGTCCGTCTCCGTCCCGAGGGCCGCGGCGGCGAGGTTGGCGGCGACCGCCGCCGCGCTGCCGGAGGAGGAGCCGCAGGGGGAGCGGTCGAGCGCGTACGGGTTGCGGCACTGGCCGCCCCGACCGCTCCAACCGCTTGCCGAGCGGGTCGAGCGGAAGTTCGCCCACTCGCTGAGCGTCGTCTTGCCGAGCAGGACCGCCCCGGCCTCGCGCAGCCGGGCCGCGACGAAGGCGTCCTGCCGCGGGCGGGAACCGACCAGGGCGAGCGAACCGGCGGTGGTCAGCATCGCGTCGGCGGTGTCGATGTTGTCCTTGAGCAGGATCGGGACGCCGTGGAGCGGCCCGCGCAACCGTCCGTCCGCCAGCTCCCGGTCGAGACCGTCGGCGATCGCGAGGGCGTCCGGATTGGTCTCCATGATCGCGTTGATGCCCGGGCCGCCCCGGTCGAGCGCCTCGATCCGCGCCAGGTACCCCTCGACGAGGCGGCGGGACGTGAACCGCCCGGCGTCGAGCGCGGCGCGCAGGTCGGCGAGCGTCAGCTCTTCGAGCTCCGGGGACGGGGATCGATCGGCCGAGACAGCCGCGGTAGGCGTCACGAGCGGTTCCTCATATTCGTGCCGTGCCCGAGCGACCCGCGCGATGCGGCGTCGCTCCCATCGGAGGCCGCATGCTAGCCCGCGCCGGTCGCGGCCGCAACCGCGGGCGATCGCCCCCCAAGCGATCGACGGATTACGCCGAGCACTGACCGCGGAGACGATCGTCATGCCGGTCCGCTCGAGGCCGACGAATGTGACGAGATCGGAGAGTGCGTCCGGCTCGGAGGGTTCGACTGAGCCTCGTGGAGCGCCTCGGGGCTGCCAGGGGGGGCTCGACGACACCGTCGCGAAGCGTCGCCTGCTCCCGACCGTGGTGCTCGATGTCCTCAAGATGCCCCGCAGCCCGCAACGCCGATCGGCGCTGGCGCTCCGGCCCGTGCGCGTGTGGTACATCCCGACACAGTTCAATTCGCCGCCGGAGGAGCACCAGGGCCCCGGCCCCGGTGCCGGCGACGAGGGCGGCGCGGCCATCGGGATCGGCGGCGACCCCCATCCGACTGGGCGGACCGTCGCAGCCCGCCGTCGTGCGCCGCGGACGGGAACGCGACCCTGCCGTCGATCCCGTCCTCCGGGGTCTGCCGCGGCGCCACCGCGACGGCGTCCCGGTCGACGCCGTGGATTGGGGCGAGCCGATTCGGGTACGGGGAGGTGGCGGGGCCAGCGCGTCGCGGGCGGGCGTCCCTGTGTTGCCGGAGACGCTGACCTGCCCCGGGCCGGCTTCCCATTCCGCCGTCGCGGTGCGGGTCGCCCACGGCGCCGGACGGAGGCGCTCCTCGCTCTCGCGGTGCCACCGCTCATCGAGGCGGAGGGCCGCGAGCTCGCCCCGCCGCGGTCCCCTCTCTCCTGCGGGCGATGCGGCTCCCGGCGGTCGGCATCGTCCGACGTCCCGCCGCCATGCGATCCCCGGTCCTGGTCCGGAGCCGGGAACCTCCTGGACCGCGAGCGGTTGAGGACGGCCCGTCCAAAAGTGGGGGGAGGCCGGCTGGCCGGCGGGGCGCTCGGGGCCGCGTTGCGGCCCGGAACGGGTGGTCGGGGACGCCGGCTAGGACGGTGCCGACCGAACCTGCGGGGAGGGTAGGGGCCGGCGCCAGGGCGAGCGTCGTCCGTCCGTGTCGCCCGTGGTGCCGCCGCTCCGCCAACGGGATGGGCTTGGCGGGACGCCCTCCGTGCCCTACCCTTGGATGCGGGAGGGGCGGCACGCCCCGGTCTTGCCATGCAGTGCGGGGACGCGACGGAAGGGGACGACATGGACGGTCGGCAATTCGACCAGATGACCAGGACGCTGGCGGGCGGCGTCTCGCGGCGGCGAGTGGCTGGTGGGCTCCTCGGCGCCGCGGCGGCCGGGCTGCTGGCGGGTGTGCGCGGCCGCCGGGCGACCGCCCAGGAGGCCTTGCCCCTGGGCGCGACCTGCACCGCCGCGACCCAGTGCAGCCAGGTCGGCGGAGCGGTCGCCTGCGCCGACAACGGCTACGCGGCCGACGGCGCGTTGAACTGCTGCCGCAACGCCGGCGGCGCCTGCCTCGACGCCGCCTACAGCGCGGACTGCTGCAGCGGCCTCTACTGCCGCGGCGGTTTCTGCACCGACCTCTCGGCGACGGGGGAGTTGCCCCTCGGCTCGTACTGCACCGCGAGCAGCCAGTGCAGCCAGGTCGGCGGGGAGGCCATCTGCGCCGACAACACCCTCGCCGACGATGGCGCGCTGAACTGCTGCCGCAACGCGGGCGGTGCCTGCGCCCGCGGCGCGGACTGCTGCGGTGGGCTCGAGTGCCTCGGCGGCGTCTGCGGCGCCGCGCCGGCGGCCGGCACCCCGACGGCGACCACGCCGACGCCGGTCGCCCCGGCGCCGACCAGCGGCCTCGCGCTCGGAGCGACATGCGTCGCGACCGCCGAGTGCGCACCGACCGCGGCCGGGGCGGTCTTCTGCGCGGCCAACGGGCTCACCTCCGATGGAGCCTTCAACTGCTGCCTCGGGACGGGCGGTGCCTGCGGCACCAACGACGCGCTCTGCTGCGGCAGCAACTTCTGCGTCGGCGGGGTTTGCCAGGCGTCGTAGGGCAGATCGTCGTCTCCCGAGCAGGACGAGGGCCGGTCCGTCGCGACGGACCGGCCCTCGTCCGCTTTGAATGGCCGCGACGGCCGCGAGTCCACGCCATCGGGACAAGGAGTCGTGCTGGGATGCGGTCGTCGGATCGGCGCTAGGATGGGCGGCCCAAAGCGTCGTTCAGGGCGGTCACGATGCCCGGCGGATCCCCCGCCAGGACACGGACGTCGTTGCCGCCGAGGAAGCCGGCGAGGTCGCGGAGGGAGCCGGCGAGGGCGGCGACCAGCGGCGGGGTGGGGCGGACAGACGGTTCGAGGTGGACCACCTTGGCGGTCAGGACGCGGCCGCGGCGGTCGTAGGAGGGATCGACGCGCCCGACCAGACGCCCCCGGTGGAGAATCGGCAGGGTGTAGTAGCCGTAGACTCTGCGGTGCGCGGGGGTGTAGCTCTCCAACCGGTAGGAGAAGCCGAACAGGGCCTCCGACCGCCCGCGGTGCCAGACCAGGCTGTCGAACGGGGACAGGAGGGTCGTCAGTGTCGGCCGACCGCGTCCTGCCCGCAGCTCCGCGAGACGCGGCAGGAGCGTGGCGTCGAGCCAGACCGGCTCCGCCACCCCGGGAACGTCGGCGCGGCGGGCCAATCCCTCCCGCTCCATGGCGGCCAGTTCGAGGGCGGCGGCGGTCGGCGTGACGTGCGGCCGGGAACCCATTCGGAAGTAGTCGGCGACCCAGCGGGGCGTCGCCACGCCCAGCGCGGCGAGAGCGCGACCGACGAAGTGGCGGCGCTGGTCCGCCTCCGGCGGCGGCAGGGCGGCCGTGGCGCCGGGGAGAATCCGTTCGGCGAGATCGTAGACGCGCTCGAAGCCGTCCCGCCGGAGGACCATCAGGTCGCCGCGGGACCAGAGGTGGTCGAGTGCGCGGCGGTCCGGTTTGCCGCCCCACCACGCCCACGGGCCCGGGCGGGGGCCGTCCGGGCGGGCGAAGTCACGGGAGGAGACGGGGCCCCGTTCCCGCACCACCGCGAGAACCCGCTCCACGGTCGCGGCGTGTTCCGCCGCCCAGGTGCCGGGCGCCTCGTTCCGACTCCGGTAGGCCTCCATCGCCCGCCGGTAGAACGGGAACGACTCGATCGGCGCGATCGCGGCGGCGTGGGCCCAGTACTCGAAGAGCGCGCCGTCCGGGTGGTGCAGCTCGGCGAGGAGGGCCGGGTCGTACCGCCCGAGGCGGCTCCAGAGCACCGTCTCGTGGGAGCGGGCGATCACGCTGATCGTGTCGAGCTGGACGCAGCCGAGGGCGCGGATCGTCGCCAGCAGGCGCGCCTTGACCGTCGTCCGGTCCCGCACCGGCGCGGGGCGCCGGTCGAGCCGCTGGGCGACCGTGGCGAGCGCCCGTGCCTCGTCGGTCGTCAGCGGCTCGGCCTCGCCCGGCCGCGTGGCGGTGCCGCGTCCCCGCCCCGCGGGCTTGCCGACTCCGTCCGGGGCGTCCGCCCTCGCCACGACCGCGCGATCAGCCGCGGCGCGCGGCGGGAGCGTCGACGGTCGTGTCCGAGATCCGGGCGCCGAGGGCCCGGAGCTGCGGCACCAGCGCCTCGTAGCCGCGATCGAGGTGCTCCACGCCGGAGACGACGGTCTCGCCCTCGGCCACCAGGCCCGCCAGGACAAGCGCCGCGCCGGCGCGGATATCGCGGCAGCGGACGGCGGCGCCGCGCAGCGGGGACGGGCCGGTGATCTCGGCGCGGACGCTCAAGGGGTCGACCCGGATCGCGGCGCCCATCTGGTTCAGGTCCTCGGTGTAACGCAACCGGTCCTCGAAGACCCGCTCGTGGATCTGCGACACGCCGTTGGCCTGCGTCAGCAGGACGGCGAAGACCGCCTGCTGGTCGGTCGGGAAGCCGGGGAAGGGGAGGGCCTGGACGTCGACCGCGCTCAGGCCCTCGCCGGCGCGGACGAACATGACGGCGTTGTCGTTGTCGACGAAGACGGTGGCCCCGGCCTCGCGCAGCTTCTGCGTCACCGGCACCATGTCGGCCGCCCGCACGTTGCGCACGGTCAGTTCGCCGCCCGTGATCGCCGCCGCGATCGCAAACGTCCCCGCCACGAGCCGGTCCGGCATGATCGTCTCGTAGGCGCCGTGGAGGCGGCTCACGCCCTCGACGGTGACGTGGGGTGAGCCGAGGCCCTGAATATTCGCCCCCATCCGTCGCAGCATGTTGCCGAGCGCCACCACCTCCGGCTCGCAGGCGGCGTTGATGATCGTCGTCGTCCCGCTCGCCAGCGAGGCGGCCATCAGCAGGTTCTCGGTGCCGGTGTGGCTCGGGTAGTCGAGGTAGAGCTGCGCGCCCGTCAGCCGATCCGTCGCCAGCGACACCTTCTCGGCCGAATGCTCGACCACCGTAGCCCCCATCCGCTTGAAGCTGCGGATCGCGACATCGAGCGGTCGGGCGCCGATGGCATCCCCTCCCGGTGGCGGCGCGGCGGCGGCGGCGCAGCGGGCGAGAAGCGGACCGACGACAAGAAACGAGGCTCGCATCAGCTTGGCGAGGTCCGACGGCGCGTCCGTTCGGGCCAAGGTCGCGGCCCGCAGCGTCACCCGTTTATGGGTCGACAGCGTCTCGACGAAGTCCGCGTCGTCCGGGTCCGGGTCGGCGGTGGCGCCAAGGGCCTTCAGCAGCCGGAGCATCGTCCGGGTGTCCTCGATGCACGGCACGTTATCGAAGATGCACGGCTCGTCGGTCAGCAGCGCGGCGGCCAGGGCGGGGAGTGCCAGGTTCTTCGAGCCGCCGACCGTCACCGTGCCCCGCAGCGGCGCGCCGCCCTCGATCCGGATCGCGCGCTCACCTGGGGCGGATGCGGCCGTCGTTTGAACGGCGGTCGTCGAAACGGACACGTTGCGGCGCTCCTCTCCAAGGGACGTTAGGGGGCTCACCCCATCGCCGCTAACCCTCGATGCCGACGGCAAGTGGCGCCCCCATCATGTTGGGAAACCGACCGGTTCCGCCGACGACCTCGACTCCCGCGGTCGCGGTCGCCGTCCATGCGTGGACGCCATCCCGCTGCCGTCCGGGAGCATCACCATCCACCCAGACGCGAATCGCCTCCCCTGCCATGACCAGGGCCTCCGGGACTGAGGATCCGCGTGGGCCAGGCAACCCGAATGTGCCGGCAAGTGGGTGACGTACCGGGGACCCTCCGGAACGGGGATAAACAGGGAGGAGTCGCGGCTCCATCGATGCACCTCTCCGAAACGTGCGCCGTCGGGTGTCGTAGGTGCCTGCCGGGCCCAGGATACCCTGCACGGCACGCGACCCGACCGCTCCGGGATGACCGCGGCCGCCTGATAGCTGGAGGACCATCGGGCCACCGCCGGACAACGCAGCGAGAACGTGCCGCGTTGTGAGCAGCGGCAAGCGACCGGGCATGGCGCGGGCCCGGTCGCCGAGGCCGCACTACGACTCGGTCCCGCCCCCGATCGTCGGCCCGCGACGGCTGCCCCGGCGTTGACCGATCGCCAGCCGCAGGTTCGCGCGTCGCAACTCCGCCTCCGCCTGCTCCAGGTTGATCCCGGATTGACGGTTCGCGATCGACTCTTGGGCCGCCCGCCGGGCCTCCTCGACCCGGAGAAGGTCGAGCTCCTCGATGTTCTCGGCGATGTCGGCGAGGACGATGACCTTATCCGGCGTCACCTCCATGAAGCCACCGAAGACGACCAGCGCCTGCTCCCGCCCCCCCTTCTTCACCCGCAGCTCGCCGCTGGACAGGGCGGTGATCAGCGGCGCGTGGTGCGGCAGGATGCCGAGCGTGCCGTCGGCGCCGGGAGCGACGACCATGTCGACGTCCTCCTCGGAGTAGACGACGCGCTCGCCGGTGACGATCTCGACGCTGAGCTTGGCCATAGGAGGACGCCCTCATCCCGGTTCCCTCTCCCTCGGCAGGGAGAGGGGTGAACGTGCAAACAGCAGGCAAGCTTCGAGCGGAATGTCGTTGCCGGGTCCCGCTTCGTGACCGGATCCCCCCTCCCCTCGACAGGGTCAGGGGAGGGGGAAGGGTGCCGGGGCCTACGCCGCCGCCGACCCCATCCGCCCGGCCGCCTCGACGACGGCGTCGATGCCGGCCGCCATCGAGAAAGCCTGCTCCGGCAGGGCGTCGTGCCGCCCCTCGAGGATCTCCTTGAAGGAGCGGACCGTCTCGTCGCGGGAGACGTAGACGCCCGGGGTGCCGGTGAACGCCTCGGCGGTAAAGAACGGCTGCGACATGAAGACCTCCATCCGCCGGGCGCGGGCGACGGTCTGCCGGTCCTCGTCGCTCAGCTCCTCGACGCCGAGGATGGCGATGATGTCCTGGAGGTCGCGGTAGCGCTGGAGGACCCGCTGCACCTCGCGGGCGACATCGTAGTGCTCCTGACCGACGATCAGCGGGTCGAGGATGCGGGAGGTCGAGGCGAGCGGGTCGACCGCCGGGTAGATGCCACGGGCGGCAATCGCGCGCTCGAGCGAGATCGTGGCGTCGAGGTGGGCGAAGGTGGTCGCCGGCGCCGGGTCGGTGTAGTCGTCGGCCGGCACGTAGATCGCCTGGACGGAGGTGATGGAGCCGGTCTTGGTCGAGGTGATCCGCTCCTGGAGCTGGCCCATCTCCGACGCCAACGTCGGCTGGTAGCCGACCGCGCTCGGCATCCGGCCCAGGAGGGCCGAGACCTCGGAGCCGGCCTGGACGAAGCGGAAGATGTTGTCGATGAAGAGGAGGACGTCGTTCCCCTGGTCGCGGAAGTACTCCGCCATCGTCAAGCCGGTCAGGCCCACCCGCAGGCGCGCGCCCGGCGGCTCGTTCATCTGGCCGAAGACGAGGACCGTCTTGTCGACGACCCCGGAGTCGTGCATCTCACCCCAAAGCGCGGTCCCCTCGCGGGTCCGCTCGCCGACGCCGCAGAAGACGGAGTAGCCGCCGTGCTCGGCGGCGATGTTGCGGATCAGCTCGGTGATGATCACCGTCTTGCCGACGCCGGCACCGCCGAAGACGCCGGTCTTCCCGCCCTGGGTGAACGGGGCGATCAGGTCGATCACCTTGATCCCGGTCTCGAAGACCTCGACCGTGGTCGCCTGCTCCTCGAACGAGGGCGCGTCGCGGTGGATCGGCGCCCGCAGCTCCGTGCCGACCGGACCCGCCTGGTCGATCGGCTCGCCCGTCACGTTGAAAATCCGTCCGAGCGTCTCCGGCCCGACCGGGACGGCGATCGCCTGCCCGGTGTCGAAGGCCGGCATGCCGCGCCGAAGCCCCTCGGTCGAGCTCATCGCCACCGTCCGAACCGCGTCGTTGCCGAGGTGCGTCTGCACCTCGAGGACGAGGTTCGAGCCGTCGTCGCGGGTGATCTCGACCGCGTTGTAGATCTCCGGAAGCTGGTCGGCGGGAAACTCCAGGTCGATGACGGGACCCGTGATCTGCAGGATTCTGCCAGTGGCTGCCATGGTCTCTCCTCAACTCCTTCCGGCCGCCGGATTTCCGACGACCTCTTCGTATGCATCATTCCGCGGGCGGCGAATCGGCTTTCGCGGGCCGCGTCCATCGCTTCGACCGGTGCTACGATGACCCCGGCGCCAACCAGGGTCGACGTCCCAAGCGCCGTGTCGACCGACCCGACAATGACCCCGGGCGCCTCGGGCGGTATCCCTTCCGGGCCCCAGCGCCCGGTCGTTTTCGGCTCCGGTTACCCGCGGTATCCGCCCGCTCATCCCCCCAACCGGACGACACACCGGCGCGGGCGCGGGCCGGCGTCATCCCCCCAGCGCGTTCGCCCCGGCCGCGATCTCCGAGACCTCGCGGGTGATCTGGGCCTGACGGGCCTTGTTCAGGGAGAGGGTCAGGTCGGAGACGAGGTCCTTCGCGTTCTGGGAGGCGTTGCGCATCGCCACCATCCGCGCCGAGTGCTCGCTGGCGATCGACTCGAGCATCGCCTGGTAGATCTGGATCTCGACGAAGCGGGGGAGCAGGCTTTCCAGCACCGCCTGCGGGCTCGGCTCGAAGATGTAGTCGCCGTAGGTGCCGACCTCGGCCGGCTTCTGGATCGGGAGGATCTGGCGAACCTCCGGCACCTGGGTCAGCGTGTTGACGAAGCGCGCGAAGACGACGTAGACCGCGTCCACCTTGCCCGAGGTGAAGTCGGCCAGCGCCACCCGCGCGATCGGCCCGATCTCCGCCAGTTCGACCTGGTCGCCGATGCCGACGAACTCGGCGACCACGTCCTGCCGGGTCCGGACCATGAAGTCCAGCCCCTTCTTGCCGGCGGCGATGATCTCGACCGGCACCCCCGCCTCGCTCAGGACGTAGCGGCTGGCACGGCGGATGATGTTCGAGTTGAGGGCGCCGGTCAGCCCCCGGTCGGGGGTGATCAGGATCACCGCCGAGTGCCTCACCTCCCGCTCTTCCAGCAGCGGAAAGGCGGCGGCGTTCTCCGGGTCGGTGTTGATCGCCGACAGGTCGGCGATGACCCCCTGCAGCCGCTCGCTGTAGGGGCGGCTGGCGAGCACCCGCTGCTGAGCACGCCGCAGTTTGGCGGCGGAGACCATCTCCATCGCCCGCGTGATCTGTGACATGTTGCTGACGCTGCGGATGCGCCGCCGGATCTCGCGTGGACTCGCCAAAGCGGCTCCTTTCGGTCGCCGAGGGAAGAGGCAGAGGGGGCGAGGCGTAGGGATCGGGACGGTCGTCCCGTCGCCGTCGGCCCCGTCCCCTCCCCCGCCGACTACCGGGCGGCGATCGACCCCGACGCGACCGTGGTGGTCGGCGTGGCCGAGCGGGCGGCGAAGCGGGAGCCCCCCTTGAAGTTCTGGGTCGCCGTCCGGAGGGCGGCGGCGAGATCGTCGTCGATCGCCTTGCGCTGGACGATCTGGGCGAGGAGGCCCGGCTCCGCCGTCCGCAGGTGCTCCAGGTACTCGGCCTCGAAGGCGCGGACCTGGTCGACCGGGACGTCGGCGAGGAAGCCGTTGGAGGCGGCCCAGAGGATCGCCACCTGCTCCTCGACCGGCATCGGCTGGTACTGCCCCTGCTTGAGGATCTCGGTCATCCGCTGCCCGACCTCGATCTGGCTGCGGGTCGTCGGGTCGAGGTCGCTCGTCCCGAACTGGGCGAAGGCGGCAAGGGATCGGTACTGGGCGAGATCGAGCCGGAGGCGGCCGGCCACCTGCCGCACCGCCTTGATTTGCGCCGCGCCGCCGACGCGGGAGACGGAGAGGCCGACGTTGATCGCCGGCCGGACGCCGGCGTAGAAGAGGTCCGGCTCCAGGTAGATCTGGCCGTCGGTGATCGAGATCACGTTGGTCGGGATGTAGGCCGAGACGTCGCTGGCCTGGGTCTCGATCATCGGCAGGCTGGTCAGGGAGCCGCCGCCCAGCTCGTCGGAGAGCTTCGCCGAGCGCTCCAGAAGGCGGGAGTGGAGGTAGAAGACGTCGCCCGGGTACGCCTCGCGGCCCGGCGGGCGGCGTCCGAGGAGCGAGACTTCGCGGTAGGCGGTGGCGTGCTTGGAGAGGTCGTCGTAGACGATCAGGGCGTTCTCGCCCGCCTCCATCACCTCCTCGCCCATCGCGGTGCCGGAGAAGGGGGCGATGTACTGGAGCGGCGCCGGGTCGGCGGCGGAGGCGACGACGACGATGGTGTGCTCCATCGCGCCCCGATCCTCCAGGATGCGGACCGCCTGCGCGATCTGGGCCGTCTTCTGGCCGATCGCGACGTAGATGCAGATGACGTCGCCGCCCTTTTGGTTGATGATCGTGTCCATCACGATCGCGCTCTTGCCGACCTGCCGGTCGCCGATGATCAGCTCCCGCTGGCCGCGGCCGATCGGGATCATCGCGTCGATCGCCTTGATCCCGGTCTGGAGCGCGGTGTCCACGTTCGCCCGCTGGATCACGCCCGGCGCGATCCGCTCGATCGGCCGCCGCTTGGTGGTCTGGATCGGCCCCTTGCCGTCGATCGGCTGGCCGAGGGCGTTGACGACGCGGCCGACAAGGGCCGGTCCGACCGGCACCGAGGCGATCTGGCCGGTGGAGCGGACCTCGTCCCCCTCCTCGATGTCCTTGTACTCGCCGAGGACGATGACGCCGACGGCGTCCTCCTCCAGGTTGAACGCGAGGCCGATCGTGCCGCTCTTCGGAAACTCGACCAGCTCCGAGGCCATCACGTTGCTGAGGCCGTAGACGTTGGCCAGGCCGTCGCCGACGCTGATCACGGTGCCGACGTTGGTGACCGTCGCCCCCTGGTCGAAGCCGGCGATCTGTTCCTTGATGATGTCGCCGATCTCGGTGGCGCGAATGCTCATCTCGATGCTCCTCTCGGTGGCGTCCCTGATTCCAACGTACTGCTACGCGGGGGCGGCGAGGCGGGCGCGGAGGCGGCGCAGTTGGCTGATCACGCTGCCGTCGATCAACTGGTCGCCGATCCGGGCGACGATGCCGCCGATGATCTCCGGGTCGACCGTCAGCCGCAGCTCGACCCCCCGGCCCGTGATCTGGGCCAACCGCTCCCCGACTTGCCGCTGCTCTTCCAAGCCGAGCGGCTCGGCCGTCGTCACCTCGGCGACCACGATGCCCCGCTCGGCGCGCAGCCCGTCGTCGTAGAGCCGGGCGATCTGCGGCAGCAGTTCCAGGCGCCCCCGATCGCTCAGGAGCCGGGCCAGATTGCGCATCTCCGGTTGGGCGTCGGCGAGGACACGTTGGAGAAGGTCGTCCTTCTCCGCCGTCGGCACGCCGGGATTGGCGAAGAAGTCGACCATCTGCTGGTTCTCCAGCAGCTCGCCGAGACGGGCAAGGTCCGCCTGCCAGGCGTCGAGGGTGCCCCGCTCCTTCGCGAGGCCGAGGACCGCCTGGGCGTATCGTTTCGCCGCGCTGCCGGCCACGGTCGCTCCTCTCCGAGATGACGGTGCCGCCGCTCCGCGCCGGCCGCCTGGGGGTAGTGTAGTCGGCGCAGCCCATTGCGCGGACGCCGGCTCGTGGGAGGGGCTCGCCGCACCGCCAGGGGAGGCAACACCGGAAGAACCCCCGGCCCCGGGTTCTTGGGGGAACGCGCCGAAGGCAGCGCCCGGACTCGGGAACCCGCCCCAACGCCCACCGATCCCGGTTGGGGGTCGGCCTTGGGGCGGACGGTACGGAAGGACGCTTCGGTTCGAGGGGCGGTCCCGGCGAGGCTCTCGCCGCCGTGGGCGGGAGGCGCGCGCCGCACCCTTCCCTTATCCCTGCGTCGCCGGCCCCGTCGCGCCCGCCCCGTTCGTCGCGGCCGCACCGGCACCGGCGACGGGCGCCGCCTCGGCGAGCGTCTCCTCGATCAGCCGGGCCTGCGCCGCCGGGTCGAGCTCGCGGCGAACGATGCGGCCGGCCGCGGTGACGGCAAGGTCCGCCACCTCCTGGCGGAGGACCTGGCGCGCCTGCGCCGTCTCCTGGCGAAGGGTGGCCTGGGCCCGGCCCAGGTACTCCTCCGCCTGGGCGTCGGCCGAGGCGCGGGCGCGGGCGATCGCCGCGTCGCCCGCCTCGCGGGCGTTGAGGACGATCTGCTGCGCGTCGCGTCGCGCCTCCGCCAGCACCTCTTCGTTGCGGGCGGCCGTCGCCGCCAGCTCCGCCTGCATCCGCTGGGCGGCGGCCATGCTCTCGCTGATCCGATCCCGGCGCTCGTCGAGGACGCGCACGATCGGGCCGAGGGCGAAGCGCCAGAGCAGCCAGATAAAGATCATGAAGGCAATCAGCTGGGCGATCAGGTTCCAACCGTTGATGCCGAGCTCGTCCATAGCGCGCCCACCCCCGAACCCGTGGCGTCTTCGGCGGCGCCTGCCCCGAAGCGTTGGACGGGACGCCGGCGCCCGGTCGCTGAGACCGTTGCCGCCGGCGCCCGTCGCGCAGCCCCCGTCTAGACGACGAAGGCGATCACGATCGCGATCACGAACGCGTAGATGGCGATCGCTTCCGCCAGCGCCGCGCCGATGATCAAAGTGGTCCGGATGTCACCGGCGGCCTCCGGGTTGCGCCCGAGCGCCTCCATCGCGCCGCGAACCGCGAGGCCGATGCCGAGCCCCGGCCCGAGCCCCCCGAGCCCGATCGCCAGCGCCGCGCCGATCGCCTTCGGTCCCTCGATCTCTGTTACCCCGTCGAACACGCCTAGCTCCCTCCCTCGGTGCCCGCGGCATCCCGCGCCGGAGCACCCACTCGATGTCCCGGGGGCGGCGCGCGCCGCCCCCGACCGATCGCAAAGCGTAAACGCCCGCGCGGCGACCGTCAGTCGGCGGCGCTCGCCGGCACGGTGCCGAACCCTTGGGCGCCCTCGACGTGCGCTTCGTGGGCGTCTTCGCCGTGCCCACCGGCCGTCGCCAGGGTGATGTAGATCAGCGTCAGCAGGGCGAAGACGAGCGCCTGGATCGCGCCGAAGAGGAGCTCCAGCCCGAGGAAGACGACCGGGATCGCGAACGGCACGATCGCAACCCGGACCGCCGCCGCCATCGCGTACATCACCGCCAGCAACACCTCGCCCGCGAAGACGTTGCCGAAGAGCCGCGCCGAGAGGGAGATGATGCGGGAGAACTCGGAGATCACCTCGATCGGGAAGAGGAACGGCGGGTCGGCCATGTGCTTGAGCCGACCGACGACGCCGTGGGCCGAGATGCCGGCGAACTGGACGACGGTAAAGGTCAGCAGCGACATCGCCAGGGTCATGTTGAGGTCGGCGTTCGGGGCGCGGAAGAACGGGACGAGGGTCGGGCCCGCGTGCTCCTCCTCGGCCCGCGACGGAGCGGCGGCCGGGATCCCCGAGATGGATGCCACCTCGCGCGCGGCCCGGGCCTCGTGGTCCTCGGCCCCTTCGCCCTCCGAGGCGTCGGGGACTTCGACCTCCTCGCCCTCCTGCTGGCTCCCTTCGTTGCCGGTTTCCTCGTGGTAATAGCCGATGGTCCCGACGCCCGGCAGGAGGCCCGAGTAGTTGGCGAAGATGATGAAGATGAAGATGCCGCCGACCAGGGGGAAGATGCGGCGCCCGGCCTTGCGGCCGGCCGTCCCCTCGACCAAGCCGAGCAAGAACTCGACGAGCGTCTCGAAGGCGCCCTGGGCGCGACCGGTGGGGATCGTCTGCGCTCGCCGCGCGATCGTCGACCCGACCAGGAGGATCACGGCCATGACGATGAGCATGGTCAGGAGCGAGTTGGTAACCGGCAGGGGCCCGATCTTGAACAGCGTCTCGGCCGCCAGCTCGACGTGGATCTCCATGGCCCGGCCTTACTCCTCCCCATCCCGCTGTCCCGTCGTCGGTCCCAAGCCGGGCCGGCGTCCGAGCGGCACGCGGGTCAACTGCCGCCCGAGCGGACCGGCCGGGCGATCCTTGACGCCGACCCGCGTCAGCTCCCAAAGCTGGTACCCGGCCGCGAGCAGACCGAGCGCGACGCCGATCAGCGTGAAGACCGGCTCCGTGCCAACCGCCCGGTCGAGCAGAAGACCACCGCCGATCGTCACGATCAGGCTGACGACCACCGAGCAACCGAGACCCGCGGCGACGCCGGCCGCCCCCATCTGGGCGCGCTGCTCCGGCGTTGGCCCGTTCTGCACGCTCCCCCCCGGCCCGTTTTCGATTGCGAAGAATATCACAAGGGGAACGCACGGATGCGGCGGGGGGTCGCATGGTCCGGCCGTGATGCACCACGAGTCTACCAGGACACGGGACCCGGCCCGGACAGGACGCGGGACACGGCGGTCAGTACCGATCTCTCCGCCCGACGGTGGCGAGCCGACGGGCCGTCGCAGCGGCGCCGGTACGGCGGCAGGCTCGCGTCGCTTGCCGCTCCCGGGGCGATGTCGCTCTTGGGGCGACCCCCGTGGCGCAAGCCGCGGTCGAGGGGCGTCGCCCACCGGGTCCGATCCCGCCATCTTGGCCGGCTCCCACGGCTCCCCGTCCCGTGGCGTGCCGGCCGGGCCTCAGCGGGCACCCCGCTCGGGCTCGTCGGTCGTCGTCCGTACGGTGCGCGGAAACCAATCCTCGCGAACGTACTTGACAACGGGGAACAGCTCCGCTAGAGTGTACGTACTGGAGGCGACGGGGGCGGCGAAAGCGGCCCGGTGAGGAACCGCGAGAGCGGGGAGGCACATCCCGATCGCTCCGGCCGCCCGAAAGGGCGGATCGGCCCCCGGTCTGGAGCGCGCTCTCGGGTGTGGCAAGAGATTCGGGGCGCCGGGGTCCGGCGCCGAGGACGGGGTTCGCCCCGAAATCGGCACGGACGGTCGGGTAACGGGCTCACGCCCGTCCGGCGCCCGGCAATGCTCCCCGGCGGATCGCCTTCGGGCGGTTCAGGGGAGGCGATCAAGCCGATCCCCGCTTCGGCGGGGGGAGGTGGGATCGCGCTTCTGGTCGAGAGTGCCCACGGCCGCGCAAGCGGTTGTGGGCACTTTTCGTTTCTCGCGTCCCCGGGGCGGTGGCCCATCATGACCGGGCGCACCACCCGCCGACGGTGACGCCGGCGGTGTCCGGCGTCACCGTCGGCGTCGTTCGTTTGGGTCGGGGACGAGCCAGCCGACGCCGGGGACCCGCGGTGGCTCGGGATCGGCGCTCCGATCGTACGGGTCCGTCAGGATGCGGCGGATCGCCGCCGCCCGCGACGTGCCGATCCCCGGCACCGCCCGCAGCGCCGCTGCGTCGGCCGCCAGCACCGCGTCGGGCGAGCCGAAATGGGTCAGCAGCGTGCGGGCGAGCGCCGGGCCGACGCCGGGCAGCGCCGCTAGCAGACGGGTCTGCTGCCCGCCCAACCCCGCGGCCCCCCGCCTGGCGGCCGGCTCGGGCGGGCGCCGCAGGCCGTGCTGGACGTGGCGGGCGAGCTGCGCCAGGAGGAGCGCGCTCTCCCCGGCGTCGGCCGCGGGCATGACCGCCAGCCCCTCGATCGCGACCAGGTACGAGAGGGCGCCGCGCAGCGCGTTCGGGTGCATCTGCGTCCGGGCCGCCCGCAGCGCCCCCTCCAGGAGCACCACCGGCCGGGCGTAGGCCTCCTTCAGGGCGGCGACCTGGGCGAAGAGGCGTCCGTCGGCGATCGAGGCCGCGAAGTCGTCGACCGTCTTGCGCTCCACCGCCAGGTCCCCGCCGAGCAGGTAGTCGGCGACGGGGAGGCGCGCCACCTCCAGCGAGACCTCCGGCATCTCCGTCAAGGCGCGGTAGACGCCGCTCCTCTGCTCCGCGGTGTCGACGACGATCCGGACCGGGTCGCTCACCTGTCTCCCCTCCTGCCCGGCCCACCAGCCGCTGGGGGGCCACACCTCATTCTCGCCGACCGGGCGACGCTGCCGTCCAGCCGCGCGGTAGACGATCCGACCGGCCCTGGCCCCCTTTGCCCGGCGAGCGGGGATGACCGCAGCGATGGCCGCCCGGCGTACTTCCGGCCCCGGTCGGGGCGGCGCGACGGGAACGCACCACCGGTCCTCCCTCCCCGGCGACCATCCCCTGACGCTCGGGGCCGATCCAGAATCGGCTCGGCTATACTTATGCAAACAGTTGATCTGTACGAACAGGAGCCGTCTTGGTTGCCTCATCCCCTCCCGTTGCCGCTCCGGATCGCCTCCCGCCCACTGTTGTCGAGGCCCCCGACGTCGCCGCGGTCCCCGCGGTCGGGCCGCGCCTGACCGCGGCGGAAGCGGCCGCGCTGCCGGCGAAGCTGCAGTGGACCCTGGTCGGCTGGTTCCGGGCGAGCGGCGAACTGGAGACCGCGGCGGCCCTGCTGGACGGGATCGAGGCCCGGAGCGGGGAGACGGGGCAGCTTCTGGAGGAGCGGGCGCGGCTGGCACTCGCCGCGGGACGCGGCGAGGAGGCCGTCGGCCTCATGGCGCAGCGGGTCGAGCGCGCCCCTTCGGCCTCCGCCCGGGCCGGGTTGGCCCGGTTTCACCTGGAGACGGGCGACGTGGCGTCCGCCGCCGCGATCAGCGCCGACCTCTGCCGCGACCACCCCGACCTCGCGACGGTCGCGGCGCTCACCGCCGACGTCGCCCGCGCCGCCGGCGACCTCGTGACCGCCCGCGCCTACCACGAGGGGATCCTGGAGGAGCGACCGGAGCAGGTCGGCGCCCTCCTCGCCCTGGCCCGGCTCGCCCTGCTCGGCGGGGACCAGGGTCGCGCGGCCGCGCTGCTCGACCGGGCCCTTGCGGCGACCGCAGAGGCCACAGCCGCCACCCCGGCTCAGCTGTTCGCCGCCGCCGCCGTCGCCGACTTCTGCGAGCGACCGACCCAGGCCGGCCTCCTTCGGGTCCATGCCGCCCGGCTGGAGGCCGGCCGCGCTGCGGCCCTGGCGCGCACCGTCGACGAGGCGCTGGGCCGCTCGGCGGAGGAGGGATGGTGGCGGGAGGAGGCCGTTTCCCCGGCGCCCCCGAGCCTCCCGCGACCGATGCCCGCCCCCGCCGCGGCGCCTGTGCTTATGCCCGTGTCCAAGCCCTCCACGCCGCGGCCGACCCCGGCGCCGTCCGCCCCGGTTCCGCCGCCCTCGGCGGTCACCGCCCTCGCCGACGTCGCCGTCGACCCCCGCGTCCTGGCGAGGCTGAAGGAGGACTTCGGCTTCGACGGGCTGCGCCCCGGCCAGGCGATGGTCATCGCCAACGTCCTTGCCGGGAAGGACACGCTGGCGATCATGCCGACCGGCGCCGGCAAGTCGCTCACCTTCCAGCTGCCGGCGCTGCTGCTGGAAGGGACGACCCTCGTCATCTCCCCCCTGATCGCCCTGATGAAGGACCAGGTGGAGTCGCTGCCGGCGGCGGTGCGGGAGCGGACCGCACTCGTCAACAGCACCCTCTCCCCGGACGAGCAGCGGCGCGTCCTCGACCGCCTCGCCGACGGCGCCTACAAGCTCGTCTACGCGGCGCCCGAGCGCCTCCGCCAGCACGCCTTCGTCCGCGCCCTCCGCGAGACCGGCGTCTCGCTGGTCGTCGTCGACGAGGCGCACTGCATCAGCATGTGGGGGCACGACTTCCGCCCCGACTACCTGGCGATCCCGACCTGCCTGCCCGAGCTGGGCGACCCACCCCTGCTCGCGATCACGGCGACGGCGACACCACGGATGGCGGACGCGATCGCCGGCGGCTTCGGCCGGGAGTTGGCGCGGGTGCGGACGAGCGTCTTCCGCTCCAACCTCTTCTACGAGGCCCACCGCGTCGCCAACCGGGAGGAGAAGGTCGCCAAGACCGTCGCCGTCTGCCGCGAGGAGCGCGGCAACGGGATCGTCTACGTCTCCTCCCGCAAGGACACCGAGTCGATCGCCGCCGTCCTGCGCGACCGCGGTGTCGGCGCCGTGCCGTACCACGCCGGCCTCGACCCGGAGACGCGCGCCCGCAACCAGGAGCGTTTCATGCGCGGCCAGGTCCGGGTCGTCGTCGCCACCGTCGCCTTCGGGATGGGCGTCGACAAGGCGGACGTCCGCTTCATCGTCCACCTGACGCCACCCCGCTCGCTGGAGGCGTACGCCCAGGAGTCGGGCCGCGCCGGCCGCGACGGCGAGCCGGCGCGCTGCGTGCTGCTGGTGGCCCCCTCCGACCAGGCCAGCATGAACCGCTTCGCCCGGCGCGACGAGCTCGACATCGACGCCGTCCGCCGCGTCTACGCCGGGGTGAAGCGCGCCGCCACCGGCCGTTGGGCGATCGTCGACCCGACGGCCCTGCTGCCTCCCCCCGCCTTCGACGGCGACGGGGACGACGACCCCGACCCGCGGATCGCCCTCGGCCTGCTCGCCCAGGCCGACCTCGTCCGCCGCCACCCGGACGCGCCGGTCAGTTTCGCGCTCCGCCTGGGGGAGGCGCCGTCCGAGACGGACGAGCCGGCCGACGACGATCCGGCGTGGCGCCGCTTCGCCGCCTGGGCCGGACTCGAGGCGGGCGGCGGGGGTGGCGCCACCGTCCGCACCGCCGAAGCCTGCGAGGCACTCGACCTCTCGCCCGTGGAGTTGGCGCGGCTTCTGAACCGTCGCCCTGACCTCCTGGTCCGCGAGGGACCGCGCCTCGTCTGCCTCGAGCTGCTCCCGGTCGGCGGCGACGCCGGCCACCGCCTCAAGCAGAACCTCGCGCAGTCGGCCGAGGAGGCCCGGCAGCGGATCGCCCAGGTGATGGCCTACGCCGCCGGCGGCCGCTGCCGGCACGTCCTCCTCGCCAACCACCTCGGCGAAAGGCTGGAGCCGTGCGGGACGGCCTGCGATGTCTGCGCCGGCACGGTCACCGCCGCTCCCGCCCGCGGCGTGGCGCGGTCCTCCTCCCGCGGCGGGTCCGCTTCCCGCGGTGCCCTGACCGCGGCCGACGCGCTCGC
The DNA here is from genome assembly GCA_902806405.1 of uncultured Thermomicrobiales bacterium. Taxonomy (GTDB): domain Bacteria; phylum Chloroflexota; class Chloroflexia; order Thermomicrobiales; family UBA6265; genus CADCWL01. The sequence continues at coordinate 20,345 of CADCWL010000134.1, forward strand.
GGTGATCGAGGCGGTCAAAACGTTGCCGTTCTCAATGGGGAAGACCGGCTTGACCAAGCTGCTCGTCGGGTCGGTCGAGAGCCGGGTCCGCGCCGACCGCTCGGCGTCGTTTGCCGCTCTGGAGGGCGTCCCAAAGGGGAAGGTCGACGCCCTGATCGACCGACTGGTCGAGGACGGCTTCCTCCACCGCGACCAGAACCACGAGTTCAAACTCGTCACCGTCACCGAGCGCGGCGGCACGGCGACCGTCGAGGACCTGGGGGCGTACGCCGCCCCGGGCCGCTCGACCGCCGTCGCCAGCCTGCCCGACGACGTCGACCTCGACCCCGACGGCGTGGCGCTGCTGGAGCGGCTGCACGCCTGGCGCCGGGAGCGGGCCGTCCGCGACGCGGTGCCCCCGTACGTGGTCGCCCACAACGCGACGCTCCAGGCGATCGCCGCCGCCCGGCCGGGGTCCGCCTCGCGTCTGGCGGAGGTCAAGGGGTTCGGGCCGGCACGGGTGGAGAAGTACGGCGACGAGATCCTGGCCCTGGTCGACGAGACGTAGCCGGGGTCTGGACCGCGGACGGGGGGCGCCGGGACCCTGTGCTAGACTCGCCGCCGCTCCGATCGCCGGCGCGGGGCACCGCGCCGGCGGCCGGGACACGGGGGCGGAAGGGGCCCGGTGGCCTCCCCGGTCTTCAAAACCGTGCGGGCGTCGGCGACCCCGGCGCCGGTGGGTTCGACTCCCATGCGCCCTCGCCATCAAAATGCCGATAGAATTGGGGAAATAGCTCGGAGGTCGATCTCCTTTCTCCTCGTGCGTTGACGCTTCGACCTAGACGCGACCGCAATCCCGACCGCAACTGCACGAAAAGGGCCTTACTTGGCGGTGCTTCCGCGCTCCTGAAAATCGGTGTCCATGTTGGTCGGGCTTCGCTGACAGCTTTAAGTGACTCATGGAAGGAGTGGACACAATAACGCGCTTACCCTCCGCTGGACTGACGCCGACGAGGACCTGCTGCTGGCGACGGACTGACTTGAAGTTACGGAGCTAACCTTCACTCCGCCACAAAGGCGGCCCGCTCATGCGTCAACTCGAGGGGGCGGAACCGACCGGCGCCGCGGCGACCGCCGGCGACGGCAGGGTCGGCCAGGATGCCGCGGACACGCACGGAGTGGTTCCGGGGAGGGGCTAACGCGGTCGCCGCGGCCCAGCCCCGAGACGCTATGGCAGCGGCTCAGGGGGCGCGTACGTGGCCGTAGGCGACGGGGAGGCGCCGGCCTTCCCTGCACGACACGATGACGGTGCGAAGGGTGATGCGCGAGCCGTTGGTCCGATCGCGCTGCAGAAGCACCGTAGCCGATCGGCAAGAGGCGTTTCGTTCGCCGACGTGGCAATCACCACATTGACTCCACTGGCCTCCACCGCAGCAGGTGGGGCCAGTGGGATCGCATGTTCCCTTCTTTGGGCATTCGCGGCAGGAATCGGAACATGACATCAGGATAGACAGCTTGGGCCAGGTCGGGGGTGGGATTGGTGCGCACCCGGGCAATGCCGAACCCGGGACCATCGATCCCATCCGTATCAGGGGTAGCGATCGCACCCGGTTCGGGCGTGGCGTGCTGAGCCCGAACCGTAAGCCCGCGCGCAACTGGCACCACGGATGCCGCGAGCGCCGGACCGAGCAACCGCCGTCTGGGCACATGCATGGTCGATCTCATCTGACGAATGCGACGAGAACGGCCACGTCCTGCTCGTTCACCGCGTCCTCTTCATCACCTCCAGCCGCTGCGCGGCACGAGAGACCGATGACCCGGAGCTCTCCTTGAATGAGGTGTTCGCCGGCAAGACCACCTCGAAGGTCTTGGCCCATGTTCGGTAGTCCGCTGACGGATCGACTAGCACGGTGCCGGTTGCGCCGCGGTACATGCCGGACCCGCCGACGATCGTCGTCAGGGACGGCTCACCCGACCCGCGCTGGATGCCCTGGATCTCCAGGGTGCTGCCATCCGCGAACAGGACCGTTTCCAGGCAGTGGTTGTCACCGGCCGTATTGAGCGACGTACAGGAGCCATGGGTCAGAGCACCCGTATCAACCTCATTCGCTTCGTCGTACAGCGGGTCGGGTCCCCAGACGGTCACGTCCCCCGCGCTTTTGCCCGGTGCACCAAGATCGAGGATGGTCACGTGTTCCGGCCGCTCCACGAGGATAAAGACGGTGCTGTCTTCACCGATGACCGGTGTTGCCTCCTGCGCGGAGGCCTCGCCGGGGATGAGCATGGCTAATCCAAGGAGAAGCCCGGCATACCATCGAAAGCTGAACATTTTGGCCTCCAGACCGGCTGATAGGCAATCGTGGGGCGACACGCTCCGGAGTCTAGCAGCCTATCCCACGCATGCCGCCCTTGCGCCGGGTCGACTGATGGCAGAAGATGACCCAAGCCACGCCGTCCCCGCCAGCGGGCCGGCAACGGCGGTCCCGGTCAGCCCCTTGAGCAAGCTGCGCCGCGACCGGCCCGAGGCCAGCGCGCGCGTCAGGTGATCGAATCGCTCGGCATCCATGGTGACATCCTCCTTGGGGGGTGGCACGGCGGCGGGCGACGTTCTCGCCGTCACCCGGATGACCCACCGAGCTGGATGGGTCCTGCTCAGCACTATGGGCCCGGCGCGCGGCACGGTCGTCTGTCGAACGTGATAGTTCGTCGCGCGCCCGACTTTCACCGGGATACGACTTTGGTCGTAGCCGCGGCGTCCAACCTCTTGCCTGCTATCACGCGCCTCGATGCCTCACCGCATCGGCATCCCAGCCTCGCCCTAGGCGTCGTCCACCGGATTGGCGGCGGGAAGCGCGCAGACCAGCCGGCCTACCTGCCGCCCCATCGAGAGTCCAACATCGTCGTCGATCACGTAGTGGACCCCGGCCCAGGCCCGCGAGGCAGCCGCCTCCCAGGCGCGGTCCGCCATCTCGTCGGCGACCTCCGGGAAGTAGTGGCCGATGACGGTCGTCCCGGCTCCCATCGCCCCCGAGTAGCCCGACGGGTAGGACGGGTAGGGCGACGTCGGGAGGAGCGGCACGAGGGTCGGGTCCTCGGTGACCGGACGAGCGGTCCACCAGGTGAACTTGGCGCCAAAGACGGCAATCAGGGCGTCGGCGATGGCGACGTGGAGGTCGGCCAGGATCTGGGCCGCCTGCGGCGAGCCCACGCCGGCCTTGCCGATCAGCTCACGGGCCCACCCGTTGACGAGCGCTGCCGAGTTGGCATTGCCCCACCAGAGGGCCGCCCGCTCCTGCTCGAAGCTCAGGTTGGCCGCGATCTCCTGCACCATCTTCAGCTCGGCCCGCCACACCGGCGAGCCGTACTCCGGCGGCGGCGCGGGGCGGACCTGTTCGCCACTGGTGAGCACCCATGGCGTCCAGGAGCCGGCCAGGGGGTAGTGGAGCGGCGTCTCCACGAACTCGGGCGGCGTCGGCTGCCAGAAGCCTGGGCCGGTCGGCATGGTGGACGGGTCCCACTCGGCGTCAGAGCCGTCGGCCCTGGCCCGGGCGACCGCCTTCTCACCGATCGCCTGCCCGAGCGCCAGTCCGGCGTCGATGTCGCTGGGGAACGCGGCACCGGCCGCGATTCGCGACTCGGCCGCCTCAGCGGCGAGCGCGTCGAACCGGCCAGCGGCCGCATCGGGCACCAGGTAGGCGAGCACCGTGGCCGCCGCACCGGCGACGGCAGCGTGTTCCGAGGGGAACGACGGCCGCTCCGGGTCGACCCCGGCTGCCGGTGTGATCTTATTGCTAGTCGCGGCCGGGCCGGGCCGGGCGATGGCCTCCTGAGCGTCCCAGGCCGCGATCACAGCGTCGTGGAGGGCTGTGTGGTAGATAGCCAGGAAGCGACGAAGCGTCAGGCCGCCGATCTTGAACTCGGCGGAGACCTCCTCCGCCAGCTGTGACCAGGCGATGACCGCCGGACCGCTTGCCCAGCGGGTGATGGCGGCGGTTGTCTCGGCGGTCGGCTCCGACTGGGCTGCGACGACCTCGTTGATCTCCGCCTGCGTGGGCGCACCGGGGGCGGTGGGCCGCAGCTCGTCCGGCGAGGTCAGGTACCACGTCCGCCAGCCCGTGGGTGAAGGTGTGGCCTCCTGCCGCCAGGCGGGGCGCGCCGCCACGGGTTGCGCGCCGGCGTGGTGGTTGGGCATGGAGGCTACGAGCGCCGCGCCGGCCATGCTGGAGCCGATCAGCAGGCGGCGTGAGAACCGGGGAGCCGTAGGTGAAAGCTGAGACATCGAAATACTCCTCTAGAATGCGGCCGCCGACCGGTCATAGCGGACGGTCCGCGACATGGGAAGGCTCTGCCGGCGGTAGGGACGAAGGGGCGGGGGGAGATGACGGCCGCCAGATCCTTCTCACGGCCGTTGAACGAGGTCAGCAGGACAGGCGGCGGAATGGGCGCCGCGGCTGGTGGAGGAACGACGGACGCGGCGTCGGCCCCCGGGGGTGATGTATGGGACGGTTCGTCCTCAATCCGCATGGTCGCGGCGTCCCGCGGTCGTTATGCCGTCGGGGTGCCCATGTCCATGTCGTCCGACATCATCCGCGGCTCCCCCGCCGTCAGCACCTGCGAGGAGTGGACAATGGTCGGCACGGCGCTGGCGCCGCGGGCCGTGTGGACCGCGTCGTCCTCGTAGGAGATGGCGTCGCCCACCTCCAGGATCACCTCGGTGCCCGGCACGGTGAGGTCCTCCGCCGTCGAGGTCCCCGAGGTTGCCCCGCGCACGACGCGGGCGGTTCCCGCTTCCAGGGTCCAGCCGAAGCTGCCGGAGACGACGCCGTCGACGGTCGTGCCGGGGTGGCTGTGCGCGAAAATCTCGGCGCCTGGCTGGAAGGTGAACCGGGCCACGTAGACGGTCTGGCCCGGGGCCCGGTCCGACGGGGCGCTGGCGAAGACCTCGGCGACCACTCCAGGGGCGATCTCGGTCCCCGTGATCGGCCCAGTGGGCGGGGTGGCCTCCTGGGCGGTGGCGCGGCCGAGGGTGCCCAGGCCGAGGGCGGCCCCGGCGACGGTGGCGTGTCCCAAGACGGCGCGGCGATTGAAATGGCGCATTCCAGTGTCTCCTTTTCCAACATCGCGTACGTCGCTGTATGCGAAGGCACACACGGCTCCGCCGGCGAAAGGTCCCATCTTCCTCACTATGGATGCGGAGGGGGCTAGGGCGCGCCTGTCGAAAGTCGTATCTCGAGGGGGAACGGCACACAGCCATATACGACCAAAGTCATAGACGTCGTTGAACGACGAGGTCGAAGACGGGCGTGCGGGTACCAAGGACCATGGTGAGGTTTGAGAGGGAGACGCGACAACGTCCCTCCCCAAGGCAACCGCGGCCGGTGGAGCGTCGGCGCATGGCAGATAGACAACGTAAGGTGCTGCTCTCCTGGGGCGCCTGACCACCAACTCATCAGCGCATCAATGCGTTCTCGACGCGCGCGGCCCATGCGTTGCCACAGCAGCTCGAGACGGAGGGTCTGGAGGGCGTGACGACCCTCGTCGCCGAGCCTGGTGTCCACCGCATGCCACCACCGGGAATCTTGACAAATCGGCAGTGGGGCGTAAAGTCGCGCCAACTTCCACATCATCACCGTCATGTGGCGGCGCGTCGCTATCGATCGGCGGCC
>CADCWL010000135.1 GCA_902806405.1 uncultured Thermomicrobiales bacterium
TGGCGCCACAGCCCCGCATCGGGCCCGGTGGGAGCGCCGGCGACCCGTGGCCGGTCGGCGGCGATCGCCGGGAGCAGCTCCGCGCCGCGCGAGGGCGACGGCCGGGAGCGGCCCCGAGCCGCGGTCCGGACCGGTCCCGGCGGTGGGCCTTCCTGGCCGGCTCCCCCGCTGCTACAATCGCGCCCGTCCACGAACCTGAGTTTCCAGATCGGTCGCGTCGAGAACGAGGTCGGGTAACCCGTGCAGGTGAACGCCAAGGTCGACTACGCGCTGCGCGCCCTGGCCGAGTTGGCCCAGGCCGGCGGCGGCCCGGTCAAGGCCGAGGCGATCGCCGGCGCCCAGGCGATCCCCCTTAAGTTCCTCGAGAACATCATGCTCGAGCTGCGCCACGCCGGCATCGTCAACTCGCAACGCGGCGCCGTCCGCGGCGGCTACTCCCTCGCCCGCCCCCCGGAGCAGATCCGCCTCGCAGACGTCATCCGCGTCGTCGACGGCCCCCTCGCCAACGTCCGAGGCATGAGCCCCGAGAAGTTGGAGTACGCCGGCGCCGCGACGGGGTTGCGCGACGTCTGGATCGCGCTCCGCGCCAACATGCGCGTCGTCCTCGAGAGCGTCACCATCGCCGACCTGCAAAACGGTGACCTCCCCGCCACCATCCGGGAGCTGACGGAGGCGCCGGACGCCTGGGTGAGACGCTAGGGCGTGTCCGCAAACGCGAAACGGCTTTACCCTTCGTCGCATGACAACGAGGGATTTGACCGACCCGCGATGGGAGCAACTTCAGCCGCTGCTCCCGCCGCAGAAGTCCCGCACCGGTCGTCCCGCCCACGACCACCGCACCGTCCTCGACGGCATCCTCTGGATCTTGCGGACGGGTAGTCCCTGGCGCTCACTTCCGACGCGCTACGGCTCCTGGAAGACCGTCTCCAGCCGCTTCTACCGCTGGACACGGGCCGGGGTCTGGGATCGCGTCCTATCCGCGTTGCAGCGTCAGGCGGATCGGGAGGGCCGGCTGGACCGGTCGCTGCACTTCGTCGACAGCACCGTCGTCCGCGCCCACCAGCACGCGGCAGGGGCAAAAGGGGGGACCCGGCGGCCGAGGCGCTCGGGCGCAGCCGGGGCGGTTACCGCACGAAGGTCCACCTCCGCGCCGAGCGGGGCGGCAAGCCGATGGTGGTCGTGCTGACCGGCGGCGAACGGCACGAGCAGCCGATGCCGCCCGCCCTGATGGAGCGCGGGGCGGTCGAGCGAGCGGGGAAGAGGACGGCCCCGCGTCCGCCCCGACCGCGTGGCCGGGAAAAAGCGGAACCCGTTTCAAAACTCCTGCGGGATGGCAATAGGCGACGTTCTCCTTTCTCCAAGGAGCCGCCCATGCCCGGTCCGCTGTCGACTAATGTCCTCACTCCGCGGCAACTCGCCTTCGTCGCTGAGCGCCTCCCCGAGCCACCCCACGCACCAACCGATCGGCCGGCCCATGCCATCGGCGATCTCTTCCCCGGCATCCTGCGGGTGCTGCGTTGCGGCTGCCGCTGGTGCGACCTGGTTCGCCTCGGCCCCCCATTGCGGTACCGGGTGGGTGGACCGGACTGCCGCCTCGTTTCACGCCTTCGTGCAACTGGCGGTGCTGGTGCCCTGCGTACGACGGCTCATCAGCCCGTCCCGCGCCGACGTCCCCGACGCGGGGGAGATTCAGGCGGTCGCGCCGGTGCGCACGTCTCGCAGCGCCTCGCCCTCCAGCAGCAGCGAGACCGCCGTTCCGAGGACCAACGCCCAGAACAGCGGACCCAGCCCCAGCAGTGACAGCCGGGAGGCGGCGACGGCGAAGGCGAACAGCGGACCGAGCCGCAGCGGCCCCCGGGTGATCTCGCCCAATGCCTGCGCCAGCACGCCGACCAGGGCCAACCCCGCCACGGCCAGCAGCAGCGGGAGCGGCACCGCCTCGGGCAACTCCGCGGCCACGCCTGCTCCGAGCGCGATCAGGACGAAGGCCGCGCCCGAGGCGTAGACGGACCAGGGCCGCACCTCCCGCTCCCCCGCCTCCGCTCCCGCCGTCAACGGCGTGACCAAGGCGCCCATGCAAACCGGGGCCGGACCAAGGAACGCCCCGGCGGCTGATCCCAGGCCGGTGGCGACGTCGATGGCACGCACGGGCGGCGCGTACCCCTCCGCGCGGAGGTAGACGACCGCCGTCAGGTTCGACTGCAGCGCGGTCAGGGCCACGAAGACGGGGACGACCGCCAGCAGCACCGGCGGCGCAAAGGTGGGCTGCGTCGCCTCCAGGCGTGGCAGCGAGAGCCCACCGGGCAGGGGGGCGAATCGCCCGGTAGCGGCGGCCAGGGCGAGACCGACGACGAGCGCGGGCAGCACCGGCGGCAGCTTGGGACCGAAGGAGCGACGACCGAGGAGGTAGGCGACGAGCGTCCCGCCGACGACGAGGGGCTCGTTGCCGAGGGCGGTGAAGATGCCGGCCACGAACGGCAGCACGTTGGCGGCCACGACGGCGAAGACGACCGGCGTCGGCACGAGCCGCGCCACTCGGTGCGTCAGGCCGAGGATCCCGAGCACGGCGACCAGCAGGCCGCCCACCAGCGTCGCGCCGAGCAGGTCGGAGTACTGGGCGTGCCCGGCGAGCGAGGCGAGGAAGGCCACCACCGCGGTGTGCCAGGCCACGAGCAGCGGCTGGCGGTAGGCGACGGTCAGGAGGAGGCTGAGGAGGCCCGGGATGCCGTAGAGGGCCAGGAGCCAGCCGCCGGTCTGCGTCGCGGAGAGGGCAAGCGTGTGCCCGGTGGCCAGGGGCAGGGCGATGGCCGCGAGGCTGAAGATGGTGATCGGGACGGCCACGCTCAGCGGGGGGAGGTACGACGGCCGCCGGCCCGTGTTCCGTGAGGGGCTTGTCCCGCCCGTCACGGCGCCGTCGCGGCGCCAGCAGCGGGCAGCGGGGACCAGGCGACGATCTCAAGCAACCCATCCCCACACCGCACCACGATGGAGTCGTCTGACCGGGCCACGACCGTTCCTGGCGGCACGGCTGGTGCGCCCTCTCCCGATGGCAGCAGCCGCGTCTTGGTGATCTGCAGGGCCTGGCCATCGACCATCCCGACCGCCCCCCGCGGGATGTCCCGCAGGCCAATCCAACTGCGGACCTGGTTGTGGATGGCCCGCGTCGGCTGACCCCAGTCGATCGTCCGCCATGCCTCTTCGAACAACCCCGCCTCGGTCGCGTGCGCCTCGTCCTGCGGCTCGCCCTCCTCGCCTCGGGCCACGCGCTCCAGGGCCGTGCGCAGGAGATCGGGGATCACGGCCTCGAACTGGGCCAGGAGCGTCTCGATGTCGTCGTCGTCCGTGATCGGCACCCGAGCCTGGGCCAGGATCGGGCCCGCGTCGAACGCGGGGGTCAGCCGGTGGATCGTGAAGCCGGTCTCCGCATCGCCGTTGCGGAAGGCCCAGCCGGACGCGTTCGGCCCACGGCCACGCGGCAGCAGGGCGTCGTGGAGGTTGATCGCGCCGAGCCGGGGCAGGGCCAGGACCTCGGGCGGGATGCGCCAGGGAAAGCCGCCGCAGACGATCAGGTCGGGAGCGAGTGGAACCAGCATCGCCGCCCACCGCTCGGGGTGGTTGGAGACCAGGACGTCGACGCTGGGGCGGGCGGCGGCCACCACGTCGAGGTAGGCAGGACTCCGGCGGCGCTGCGGACCGGGGGTGGTGACGACGCCGACGATCCGGTGCCCCATCGGGGCGAGGACCGCCTCGGCCAGGCGGTAGACGAAACCGCCGGGAATCACGGTGAAGACGACGACCCGCCAGCTCGCGGACGGTGAGGGCTCTTCTCTCGCCGGCGGCATGACCACGTCCTCCTCCTGCGCGTGATCACGCATAGCCCACACCCTTTGCTCGCGTTGCTCAGCGCTCTGCCCTCTTCGGGAGGCGGCGCATTATAGCGAGAGGGAGCGCAAGGGAGTCCGACCAGGCATCAAGCATGTCCTGGCCCGGCGTGAGCTAGACCCGGCAGAGTTGTGCAACCGGTTCGGGGTACAGCAGCCCCACGATCGGGCGCTACCCGGAGGGGCGCGGGATCGGGGCGGTCATCCCGACCAAGGCCGGCGACGCGCCGGACCCGGCCTTCGACCGGGCGGCGTACCGGGAGCGCAACGTCGTCGAGCGCCTGATCAACCGCCTCAAGCAGTGGCGGCGGATCGCGACGCGCTACGGGAAGCGGGCCGCCACCTACCTCGCCATGCTGACCATCGCCGCCATCCTCCTCTGGACCTGGCCCGTGTCGTCGGTTGCGTGGCCGGACCGCCGTCGGCGAGCGAGCCGACGGGAGGGATGCCGGTCGCGGTCGGCCCGAACGTCGGGCCACGGAGGGCGATCGGGTCCTTCCCGGCGTTCCGCGGCGTCACCCGGGCGCCGGGAGCCGACAACGGCGGCCCCGTTGGCCGACGGAGGGGCACCTGGCCGGCAGGCGCGGCGTGATAGCCAGGGGAGCCGGTCACCGGCCCACGCCGCGTGAACATTCCGGCCGGTCCCCGCTACTTAACACGCAGGGGGCGAAAGCGCCTCCCCCGCGTGCCGGTGGGGCGGCGGGGAGGAGGGGGACGCGGTGCAGCGGCCGGTCGCCGAGCAGGAGCGGACGGTGGTCGCGCGGATGGCGGCGGGCGACCGACGCGCCCTCGCCGACCTCTACGCCCGCTACGAGCGGCCGCTGCTGGCCTACCTCCGCCTTCTCTCCCCCGACCCCGGACTGGTCGAGGAGCTGCTCCAGGACACCCTGCTCGCCGCCTGGACCGGAGCGGGCGGGTACGCGGGGCAGGCGAGCGTCCAGGGCTGGCTCCTCGGCATCGCCCGCCGCCGGGCGCACGACGCCCTCCGCCGCCGCCGCCTGCACCTGGTCGACCCGGCGGGGCTGGAGGCGCTGCCCGCCCCCGACCCGGGGCCGGAGGCGCT
>CADCWL010000136.1 GCA_902806405.1 uncultured Thermomicrobiales bacterium
GCTTCGCAGGCTGGAACCGGGGGAGCGAGATCGCCCTGGAGGCGAACCCCGATTACTTCACGGCGAGCCCGAAGGGCCGCCCCGTTGCCGTCCGCGTTGCCTACCGCTTCGTCCCGGACGCCGGGACCCGGGTCGCCGATCTCCTCGCCGGCGCCGGCGACCTCGTCCGCGCCGTCCCGGTCGACCAGACCGAGACGGTGGAGAGCGGCGGCGCCCGCGTCGTCGTCCAGCCCCTCTCCGGCACGGCCTGGGTCCGGGTCCCGACCGACGAGGCCCCGTTCGACGACGTCCGCGTCCGCCGCGCGCTGAACCACGCCGTCGACGTCGACGCCGTCCGCGTTGCCCTCCTCGGCGGCGCGGGAGACCGCCTCCCGAACTTTTTCGTCCCCGGCGGCCTCGGCTTCGACCCCGATCTCCGACCATACACCTACGACCCGGATCGGGCGCGCGCCCTCCTCGCCGAGGCGGGCCACCCGGACGGCTTCGCGACGACCCTGGAGCACAGCGCCGATGAGCGGGCCGATGTCGTGACCGCGATCGCGGGCATGCTCGAGGCCGTCGGCGTCCGCGCCGAGGTCCGCTCCGTCGAGAAGGCGACCTTCAACGGGACCTGGACCGACCCGAGCGTCGCCCCCCTCCGTTTCGTCACATGGCGCCCGCTCTTCGACCCCTACACCCTGCTCGACCTCCTCATCTCCAGAAGCGGCTACCTCTCCCGCCACGACAACCCGACCGCCCAGCCCCTGATCGACGACGCCGCCGTCGAGACCGACCCCGCCGCCCGCGCCGAGCTCTACCGCCAACTCGGCCGCGTCCTCCACGACGAGCCGGCCGCGATCTACCTCTACGGTCTAACCGCCCGCTACGGCCTCGCCGGCGACGCCCCCGCCTGGACGCCGCGGTCCGACGACTACATCATCCCCACGGCGCGCTGATGTCCAGGAGGTACGACGGCGCGGTTTCGCTCTCGCCGCCCCGTCGGGGTGTCGGGGTGCGACGAATCGCGCCCCGACAGCAGATGCGTGCTCCACGCGATCGGAAGGATGCCGACGTGACCGCTGGCACCGCCGCCTCTCCCCGCACCGCCCGCCGGCCACCGACCGCGGACGAACTCGCCTTTCTGCGCGACCGCCGCGTCGGCCGCCTCGCCACCGCCGACGTGACCGGCGACCCGGCCGCCGTTCCCGTCTGCTACGCCCTGATCGAGCTCGGCGGGGAGCCGGTCGTCGTCTCCGCGCTCGACGAGAAGCCGAAGGGGGTCGCCGTCCACGACCTCGCTCGCGTGCGCCGCATCCGCGCCCGGCCCGAGGTCGCCCTCGTCGTCGACGACTACGAGGAGGACTGGCATCGCCTCGCCTTCGTCCATCTCCGTGGGCGGGCCCGCCTGCTCGAGGTCGGGGAGGAGGGGCACGCCGCCGCCATCACCGCCCTCCGCGGAAAGTACCCGCGGTACGTGCGGATGGCGATCGGGGAGCGCCCCGTGATCGCGATCGCGGCGCTGACCGCGTCCGCCTGGCGCGGCGCGGGGGACGGGGCGGTCGCGGGAGGCGCTGACGCGGCGGCGCTCCCCCGCCCCGGCGGCGATTCCTTCGCCGCCCTGGTCCGCGGTCGGCGCTCCGTCCGCGCCTTCCGCGACCGCCCCGTCCCCCGCGGCGCCGTCGAGGAGGCGATCGCCGCCGCCGGCTGGGCGCCCTCCCCACACGGTCGCCAGCCGTGGCGCTTCGCCGTGGTCGAGGCGAAGGACCGTCGTGTCGCCCTCGCCGACGCGATGGCCGCCACCTGGCGGGCGCAGCTGGAGCTCGACGGCCAGGACGCCGCCATCGTCCAGACTCGCCTCGACAAGAGCCGCGCCCGCCTCCATGATGCCCCCCTCTTGATCGTTCCCTGCCTCTACCTCGCCGACCTCGACGTCTACCCCGACCCCGACCGCCGGGCCGCCGAGGCGACGATGGCGGTCCAAAGCCTAGGCGCCGCGATCCAGAACCTGCTCCTCTCCCTCTACGCCGCCGGCCTCGATGCCGGCTGGATGTGCGCCCCCCTCTTCTGCCCCGAGATCGTCCGCGACGCCCTCGGCCTCGGTCCCGACCTCATCCCGCACGCCCTCCTCCCCGTCGGCTATGCCGCCAAGGACCCCATCCGCCGCCCTCGCATGCCGGCTGAGGAGTTGATCGTGTCGTGGCGGTAAGATCGTCTCGATGTGGACGACCGCGCCGGGCGGCCGGACCGGGGCTAGAAGGTTCGGGCCGGACCATCGATATCCACCGGGGGCAGAACGGGGTCCGGGACCGGCGGCAGCGCGCCTTCGCCCACTCCGGCGCTGTCTCCGCCCGCTACACGCGGTGGGAAAGGAGCAACCGGACGATGGCGGCCAGCGGTGGGTCGATGGACGCATTCGTTGCCGCCGCGCGGGAGGCGACGGGTGAGCCGATCGAGGACTTCAACGCCTTCGCCTTCGGCGACTCGCCGCCGATGGCGAACGCGCTAGCGACGCTCGTTGCTGCCGGGCGGAAGCGCGCCACTGCCAGCCTCCTCGCCGCCTACGAGGCGAACGGCGAGCCGTTGCCTCTCGTAGGCGGGATGAGCGTCGTACTCGACGGCGCCGGCCGGCCGGCTGCCCTGATCCGGACGCGCGAGGTGACGATCAACGCGTTCCTCGACGTGGACAACGCCTTCGCCCGCGACGAGGGCGAGGGAGACCTGTCGCTGCGCCACTGGCGGGAAGCGCATCGCGCGTTCTTTGCCCGCTCCGATCCCGATTTCTCGGAATCCTCGCCGATCGTCTGCGAACGTTTCGAACCGATCTATTCGTTCCGGACAGGCCGGCCGGTGGCTACGACGTAGCCACCGAGGTGATTGGCCCTCGGTAACCATGGTGGGATCGACGCCCCCCGTCGTCCCTGCCTGCCCGCCAAGAGTTCATTCCCGCCTGGGAGGAGACGATGACCGACGCCGGCGCCTTCCATGAGTTCTCCCCGACTACCCTCGCCGACGTCCTCGACCATGACCGGGTGATGGACCACGGCATCCGGCCGCTCTGGTCGGGTGCGCCCCGCGTCGCCGGCCCGGCCTACCCGGTCCGCTGCCCGTCCCGCGACAACTTGATGCTCCACGCCGCCATCTACCGCGCCCCGGCCGGCTCGGTCGTCGTCGTCGAGGCGGGCGACACGGACTACGCCGTCGCGGGCGGCAACGTCTGCGCCGTCGCTCAGAAGCGCGGCATCGCCGCCTTCGTCGTCGACGGCGTCGTCCGCGACCTGGCCGAGGCGCGGGCGAACCGCTTCCCGCTCTTCGCCCGGGGCGTGATCCCGATCCCCGGCGGCAAGGACGCGATCGGGGTGCTGAACGGCCCGGTCCGCTGCGGCGGCGTGCTCGTCGCGCCCGGCGATGTGGTGGTGGCCGACGAGGAGGGGATCGTCGTTGTGCCGGCCCCACGACTCGGCGCCGTCCTAGCGGCGGCCCGGGAGCGCGTTGCCAAGGAGGCGCCCGAGACCCTCGAGGCGTGGGAGGCAGCCCACCGCGCCCGGATCGAGGCGATCCTGCGCGAGAAGGGTTTCGCGGGCTGACGGGGGACTCGGGTGGTCGCTGGTGGCCGCCGGCCGGGCTCGACCGCTGCAAGGAGCGGGTCCGGTGCGGGGGGCTCCGGCCCCGCGCGAGCGGCAATTGCGGACGTCGCGGAGATCGGCCGGGAACCGGACGGGGCGGGACGGCAGTCGCCAAGCACCTGCTGGGGGATCGGCCCTCCGTTCGGGAATCCGGGGGTACGACGCGACACAAGGAGAGCTGTCCGGACCGCGGAGTCGGGACGGCGCGGGCTTCGACCGCCTTCGCGGGCGGGCGCGGCGCCCCTCCCGCCGCGCCCGCCCCTCCGCGAACCGTGGTTGGGGGGCGTGAAAACGCCGACGTGGTCTCGCCGAGGGTCGCCCGGCGTCCGAGGCGGTCACCGCGGGTGGAGCGCGGATCGTCCTCGGCGGCCGAGCCGCGTGGCTCGGCTGGGTGACCCGGCGGTGGGGCACACTTGCCGCCAACGGGCGTGATCGGGGTCGATCGCCGGTGCGAGCGGCGACGCATGGGAGTGGGGATGCGGGGCCGGGCCAGCGGTATCGTCGTGATGGCTCTCTTCGGCGCCGTCTGGTGGGCGGTCGGGAGCGGCGCCCTGACCGGCGCCGCGCGGGGCCTGGCCCTGGCGGTCGGGGGGAGCGTCAGCCTGCTGCTGCTGGCGGGCTGGTGGCGTCTGCGCCGCTCCCTCCCGGCCGAGGCGCTCGGCGGCCCGGCCGACACAAGCGGCTCCCGACGCTTCGGCGCGGTCAACGCCGCGCAGTGGATCGCCATCGTTCTCGTCGTCGTCGTCGCCCGCGCCGTCGATCGCCCGGAGATCATTCCGGCGCTCGTCTGCCTGGTCGTCGGCGCCCACTTCTTCCCGCTGGCCGGCCTCTTCGACGCGCCACGCTACCGGCTCACCGGCGGCGCGCTCGTCGCCGTCGCCGCGGCGACGTTGCTCGCAGTGCCGGCGCTGGGCCTCCCCGGCGGCGCCTGGCGGGCGGCGCCCTGCTTCGGGGCGGCCCTCGTCCTCTGGGCGACGAGCGCCTCCTGGGTGGCCCATGTCCGCCAGGCGTAGCGAGCCGTCCCCGATGCCTATCCCCCGCCCGTCCGCCGCATCGCTCGGAACCGTTACGACCCGAGGTAGAGCGGGGTGTGCACTGGCCCGGTCATCTCACCCCCTCCTGGCTTCTCGGTCGCCGCGCTCTCACCGTCCGTGGCCCGCGTCATACCCGACGGCGCGACGACGCGCACCGGGGGAAGTGTCCGAACGAGCGCATCCTGCTCGCGCAGGATGCCCGGAAGTCCCCCGGAGTCGGGACGTCTCGGGACCACCGACGCCGTTCCCCTGGGGGTGCACGGCTGTGCGCCCCTACCCAGACGGATTCTAGGGGTGGACAACCGTGCGCCCTCCTCGCGGTCAAAACAGCTAGGAGTCGACCCTCGCGGTCGTCGGCCCCTTATCAAGACCTACCTCGCCACCCCGCACCACTCCAGCGCGAAGGCCCCGATCGCCTTCGCCGTCGGTACCAGCGACGCGAGGTCGAGCCACTCGTCGGCGGCGTGGCCGTTGCCGCCGTTCGCGCCGTAGCAGCCGGCCGGGGTCCCCAGGAAGCGGTAGTAGCGCATGTCGTTGACCCCCGTCCCGACTGCCGGGGCCATGACCTCGCCCGTTACGCGCTCGTGCCAGGCGCCAAGCAGCCGCACCGCGGGCTCCTCCGGTGGGACGGTCGAGCCTTCGGTCTGGAAACCGTCGTACGTCACCCGCGGCCGATGCTCGCGCAGCCACGGGTCGGCGTCCGCCGCCGCCCCGATCGCGGCCTCGATCCGTGCCCGGACCTCCGCCACTGACTGCCCCGGGTAGAAGGCGAGCCGGCAATGGAGCTCGCAACTCCCCGCCACCGTGCTCGGCCAGTCGCCGCCGTGGATCACCCCGACGTTAAGGTTGATCGGGTGCTCGATCCCGGCGAACGAGGGGTGCGGGGGCGCCTCGTTCAGCTCCCGGTCCAGTTCCTCCAGCGCCCGCAGGATCGGCATCGCCTTCAAGATCGCGTTCACCCCCCGGTAGGCCTGCATGGCGTGCCAGGCGACCCCGTCGACCGCGACCCGGAACCAGAGGACGCCGACGTGGGCGACCGCGAACGCGCCGCCCATCGGCTCTGTCACCAGCGCGGCGTCGGCACGCTGCCGGAGGCTGAGATCGAGCGTCCCGTTCCCCGTGCACTCCTCCTCGATCACGCTGTGGACTAGGAGGTCGCCGCGCAGCACGATCCCGAGGTCCCGGATCATGCGAGGCAGCAGCAGGTTGAGCGCGACGCCGCTTTTCATGTCGTAGGCACCGCGCCCGTACATCCGGTCTCCCTCGACCGACGCCCCCCACGGGTCGCGCGTCCAGGCCGAGACCGGCTCGGCGCTGACGACGTCGACGTGCCCGTTCAGGATCAGCGATTGACCGCCGCCGGCGCCGGTCAACGTCCCGGCCACGTTAGGTCGCACGGCGAACGGCACCCCGCTCTCACCTGCGTTCGGCAGCGCCTTCAGCCCGTCGTCCATATCCCGGACTTCCGTCGCCAGCCCCGACGCCCGCAGGTGCGCCCCAACGTACCCCTGGACCGCCGCCTCCTCCCCCAGCAGGCTCGGGAAGCGGACGAGGTCGGCGACCGTCTCTACGATCTCGTCCCGCCGCGCCTCGATCTCGGCCCAGAGCCGTCCCACCGCCGCCTCCAGCGCGGCGTTTTGATGGCTTGCCGCTGATCCGTTTCCGGTCGTCATCGCGCCCCCCACCTCCTCGTCGCGCACGGTCCCGTCCCGCGTTGTTGACCACCGAGCCCCGCGATCGCCCCCGCGAGCGGCTCCGCGATCCGTCGTCATCCCGTCGCCCATCTGTCATCTGGAGGCACGAGGGATCTCTCCCGTGCCGCGTCGCGGTGGAGGGATCCCTCCCTCTCAATCCCTCGGGACGACTCGGGATGGCAGGGACCGGGGTGTCGGACCCCGAGGAACGAGCGCGGGCTGCGCCGGCGGCGCGCCGGCCCGCGCCTCAGTTGATCCTCTTGTCTCGCCCGGCCCACTCCCGGTCCCGCAGCGCGAACTTCTGGACTTTGCCGGTCGAGGTCTTCGGCAATTCGCCAAACTCGACCGCCTTCGGGCACTTGAAGGCGGCCAGCCGCCCCCGGCAGAAGGCGATCAGCTCCTCCGCCGTCGCGGTCTGCCCCGACTTGAGGGCGACGAACGCCTTCGGCACCTCTCCCCAGCGCGCGTCCGGGATCGCGATCACCGCCGCCTCCAGCACCGCCGGGTGCCCGGCGATGGTCTGCTCGACCTCGATCGTGGAGACGTTCTCGCCGCCGGAGACGATGATGTCCTTGCGCCGGTCGCGCAGTTCCAGGTAGCCGTCCGGGTGCATCACCGCCAGGTCCCCGGAGTGGAACCAGCCACCGCGGAAGGCGGCCGCCGTCGCTTCCGGGTCGCGGTAGTACCCCTTCATGGTGTTGTTGCCGCGCATGACCACCTCCCCGAGGGTTTGGCCGTCCGCGGGGACGTCGTTCATCGCCTCGTCGACGACGCGGGCGTCGTCGGCGACGAGGTAGCCGACCCCCTGCCGTGCCTTGAGTGTCGCCCGCTCGTCAGGCGGCAAACCGTCCCAATGCGACTGCCACTCGTTGATGGTGTACGGCCCGTAGACCTCGGTCAGGCCGTAGACGTGGACGATCTCGGCCCCCAGCGCCTCCATCTGGGCGATGATCGTCGGCGAGGGAGGCGCCGCCGCGGTGCTGACGACCAGCTTGCGGGGGAGCGGGCCCTCCACGGCCCCGGGGTGGTTGACGAGCGAGACCAGCACCGTCGGCGCCGCGCAGAAGTGGGTGACGCCGGCGCGCCGGACCAGGTTCCAGACCAGGCCGGGATCGAGCCTGCGGAGGCAGACGTGGGTCGCCCCGACCGCCGTTACCGCCCACGGGTAGCACCAACCGTTGCAGTGGAACATCGGCAGCGTCCAGAGGTAGACGCTGTCGCTCGCCATTCGGGTCTCGATGAGCTCCCCGAGCGCGTTCAGGTAGGCCCCGCGGTGGCTGTACATCACCCCCTTCGGCC
Source organism: uncultured Thermomicrobiales bacterium (assembly GCA_902806405.1). Lineage (GTDB taxonomy): Bacteria > Chloroflexota > Chloroflexia > Thermomicrobiales > UBA6265 > CADCWL01. The sequence goes on from CADCWL010000136.1 coordinate 7,630, forward strand.
GCCCGGTCGTCCCGCTCGTGTAGTCGATCGCGATCGTCTCGTCCTCGTCCTCCAGCGGCCAGTCGAGCGGCTCCGGGCTGCCCCCCGCCAGGAACGCCTCGTACTCCGGTCCCGGCAGGCGAACCCCCTCCCGCACGCTCCCGGCCGGGTCCTCGACGGAGACGATCGTCTGCACCGTCGCCAGGTCGTTCAAGACCGGCTCGATCCCCTGCGCCAGCTCCGCGTCGACGACGAGCAGTTTCGCGCCCGAGTGGTTCAGGATGTGGGCGATCTCCGGCCCGATCAGGCGCGTGTTGATCGCCACCAGCACCCCGCCCGCCAGCGGTACCCCGAAGTGCGCCTCCAGGAGCGCCGGGATGTTCGGCACCAGGTAGCCGACCCGGTCCCCCCGCTCAATTCCCGCCGCGCGCAGCGCCGAGGCGAGCCGGTTCACCCGCTCCGCCAGCTCCGGGTAGGTCCACGACCGCTCTCCGTAGACGACCGCCGGTTTGGTCCGGAAGACGGCCGCGCTCCGCTGCAGGAAGCGCAAGGGGGTGAGGTGGGAGCGGTGGACCTCCGGCGGGTACATCGGCATCGGCGCGGGGCTCCGGGAGCGGCGTCGCGGGGGCGGGCACAAGTCGGGCGCATGATAGCGCGGGGGCCGGTATGATTGGGGAGGAGAGGGGCGAGGCGTGGTCTGGAGGGGGCCGCCCCGTCGCCCGGGATTCTGAAGCCTGGGCTGACGAAACAAGGCCTCCCGGAGACGCTGGGCTGGAGGCTCGCCGCGCATTCGATGCGACAACGGGGGTGCGTGCCTCCTTTAGGGGAATCGTCTCAGTAGCCTGTGGTTGCCAATCGCAGGCGGTACCAAGTTTCCCTCACCGCGTCATGTCGAATCCCGTACTTGACCACCCCCCAGGAGTCCGGCATCGTCCCCGGGGAGCAGGGCACCCATGCGCGACAAACGCACCTCCCTCGAAGCCGCCATCGCCGCCGTCCCCGACGGTGCCCGCCTCGCCCTCGGCGGCAACACGCTTCACCGCGGTCCCGGCGCCGCCGTCCACGAGCTGGTTCGTCAGGGCCGGCGCGGCCTGGAGATCGTCAAGACGGCGGGCGCCTACGACATCGATCTGCTCTGCGGCGTCGGTGCCGCCGCCACCGTCAGCGCCGGTTTCGTCGGCTTCGAGACCGCCTTCGGCCTGGCCCCCAGTTACCGCCGCGCCGTCGAGGGGGGACGGGTCGAGGCACGAGAGCACGCCTGTTACACCGTCATCGCCGGGCTTCGGGCCGCCATCCAGGGCGTCCCCTTCATGCCCGTCGCCGGTCTCACTGGCTCCGACCTGCCGGCGGCCCGCGGCTTCCGGCGCCTGGGCGACCCGTACGGCGGCGGCGAGGTCGTCGTCATCCCGGCCCTCGTCCCGGACGTCGCCATCGTCCACGTCCAGGAGGCGGACGCCATCGGCAACGCCCGCATTGTTGGCACCCGCTTCGAGGACGTGCTGATGGTCCAGGCCGCCCGGAGGGTGATCCTGACCGCCGAGCGGATCGTCGACGGGGCCGGCTTCGAGGCTGCCCCGGAAACGGTCGCCATCGCCGGCTTCATGGTCGACGCCGTGGTCGAGGCGCCCGGCGGCGCCTGGCCCTTCGGCTGCGCCGGTCTGTACGACTTCGACACTGAGTACCTGGCGGCCTACGTCGCTGCAAGCCGCGCAGAGGAGACGCTGCTCCGGTTCGTGCGGGAGCGGATTCTGGACGATGCCGCGGCGATGGTGCTGGCGTGACGGGCCCCCCCTGCCCCGGGCTCGGGGACCCAACCTCGGGGGGAGCCACGGTCGGTGGTGCTCGGGCTGATCGAGGAAGCGGTCCCGGCTCCGCTAAACATGCGGTCCTCGAGCCCAGGGCGGGGGGGGGTACTCTTACAACCGCCGATCAGATGGTCGTCACCCTCGCCCGCCTTCTGGGCGACGGCGAGACGGTGTTCCACGGTGTCGCCTCTCCCCTGCCGATGGTCGCTACCCTCCTTGCCAAGCGTCTCCACGCGCCGGACCTTGTCTACCTCAGCATCGGTGGGGGCGTCGACCCGGACCCCGTTCGGCTCCCGGTCTCCACGGTCGATCCGGCCCTGCTGCACGGGACGCGGGCGCTCGTGACCCTAACCGACCTCTTCGACCTGGCGGCGCGCGGCCGGCTCGACGTCGCGTTCCTCGGCGGCGTCCAGATCGACGGCTCGGGTCGGATCAATATGAGCCTGATCGGCGACCCCGCTCGGCCTAAGGTCCGCCTCCCCGGTGGCGCGGGCAGCGCGGCTCTGATGCCGGTCGCGCGGCGCACGATCCTGTGGCGGACCAAGCACGACCCCCGGACGTTCGTCGAGCGCCTCGACTTCGTCACCGCCGCCGGCAACGTTGCCCATGTGATTACCCCGTTGTGCCTTTTCGCCCGCCGTGAGGGCCGCCTTGTCGTCGAGAGCGTCCACCCCGGCGTGGACCCGGACGCCCTCCGAGCCGCCACCGGTTTTCCCCTCGCCGTCGACTCCGGCACCCCCGTCACCCAAGCACCGACCGCCGCGGAGCTTGGCGCCCTGGCCCAGATTGACTCGGACCACGTCCGCGTCAGCGAGTTCGAGCGGGCGACGGGCGGGGGGTGACCCCGCCGGGTGCCCGGAAGGCGCTGCGCAGCCAGGGAAGGGCCGATTCCTATGTCTGCCCGTCGCCGCTTCCCGGCACGGCGGTTGGGAACGCCGGTCCGCGTACAATCGCTCGCCGGAACCGAGAAAGCCGGCGCGTGGGTCCTCGATCGCCTACGCCCGATACGGGCCGAAGGAGCAGCGACACGGTGTTACTCGCGGAGCAACGGCGGCAGGTGGTCCAGGTTGGCCTCGACGCGCTGGCGCACGGCGTCGTCCATGGCACGTCCGGCAACATGAGCATCCGCGACCCAGCGACGGGCTTGATCGCGATCTCGCCGAGCGGCATCCCCTACCCGGCGGTGACGCCGGCCGACATTGTCGTCGTTGACGAGGAGGGGGAGGTCGTCGAGGGCGTGCGGAAGCCGAGCAGCGAAACGCCGCTGCACACGATGGTTCACCGGGAGCGGCCCCACGTCCGCGCCATCGTCCACACCCACTCCCACTATGCGACCGTGGTCGGTTGCCTCCGCCCCGCCCTCCCCCCGATCCTGACCGAGGTCGCCCTCGTCGTCGGCGCCCGCGTCCCCGTCACCCGCTACGGCCTAACCGGCACCCCCGACTTCGGTCGGAGCGTGATTGAGGTTCTGGAGCCGGGCGGCCTCGCCGTCATCCTCAAGAACCACGGCCTGATCTGCTTCGGAGACGACTTCGAGCGGGCCCTTGGCGTGGCCGAGGCGGTCGAGGAGGCGGCCAAGGTCTACGTCCACGCCCTCGCCGCCAACGGCGGCCGCGAGCCGGATCTGGTCCCGGAGGAGTTGATCCCCGAGATGCGCGAGCGATTCTTCGCCTCATACGGCCAACCAAAGACGCCCACGGCGGGCTGATCGAGGCGGTCTCCTCCCCCTGCGAGCTTCGGCGTCGCGCTGTCGGCCTCGGAAGGGGCCGCCTGGATCGGCGCGCGGTTTCGACCCCATGCGACCCAGGACGGAGGACGGCGAGGCTGCCGCATCCAGTCCCGTCCGCGATCGCCCTGCGTCCGTCAGGCCTCCGGGATGAGGATCTCCTCGCCACCGTCGGTCGCCATCCGGTGCAGCATCGCGCCCAACCGAGTCGCATCCGACGCGCTCACCACCAGTCGCATCAGCGGTGCGCCGTCGGCCGGACCAAGCTCCAGCACAACCCCTTTGATGCCCGGGGTGCCGCGCGCTACCACCGCGCCGACGTCCCGCTTCACCTCGGTCTCGGCCTCCGCCGCGATCGGCTTCAGCAGTTCCAGTCGCATCGCTCCACTCCCGCCCATCGGCCTCCTGCAGTTGGCAAGCCCGGATTCTACCGCGCACCGTGCCCGCGTCGGCGGTCGGCGGTGCTTCCGTTGCGAACCGCCGAATCGTCGGCGGGCACGCCCCTTGCGCCATTCTGACGCGGACGATAGACTCTGCCGCCGATAGGCTCTTGGCCGACAAGCGCAAAGCGATTTCGGTACGGTCAAGTGGGCGTCAGTGTCCGGACACACCGAACATCCGAAAGCGGAAGGGGATGGGGATGAACCAGGTGGATTCGCTCGACGAGCAAATTCTTGCGGCCCTCCAGGCGAACGGGCGGCTGACGATGAAGGCGCTCGCCGAGCGGGTCGGTCTTTCCAGCCCGGCGATGATCGAGCGGGTCCGCCGCCTTGAGGAGCGCGGCGTGATCGCCGGCTACCGCGCCGTGATCGCCCCCGCCGCCCTTGGTCGCCCGATCACCGCCCTCGTCACCGCCACGGTCGATCCCGGCCACTACGCGCCGTTCCTGGACCGGATCGAGGCCGAGCCGGCGGTCGCCGAGTGCCACCGGGTGACGGGCGAGGCGACCCACCTGGTCAAGGTCCACGTCGCCGACACCGCCGCCCTGGAGAAGCTCGTCGACGACCTCGGCGCTACCGGCGCCCGCCTCGTTACCGCCCTGGTTCTCTCCTCCCCGGTTCCGTACCGCGCTGTCACCCCGCCGGAAGGGACCACCGCGCAGCGGACCCGCCTGACGCGCCGCCGCCGCCGCGCCGCGACCGCCGCCCCGGCGTCGGCTCTGGCCGACGTTGTGGAGCCGCAGCCTGCCGCCGACGCTGTGACGGCGGCCAGCACCGTCGGGGCGGAGGACCCGCCGAAGCGCCCGGGTCGCCCCCGCGGCCGCCGTGCCGTGACCGAGGGGGCCGGGTAACCTCTCCTCCCGCCGGCGGTCGCGTCGAAAATCTGTCGGCCGGTGCGCTCGCCGTGGGCGGATGCATGCGCCGCGGCGACGTGAGCGGGGCGGCTTCGCCGGGCTGACACCCCGAGGCCCCGCGGCAGGTCTCGGGTGCCGCGCGATTTCGAACACCCGAGGACCTGGGTGGGGCGTGCGGCCGTGCGCCCTTCTTGTGCGTAGCGGGTTCCCGCGGGACAACATCGAGCGCGGTGGATCGCCGATCCGCAACCCCCTAGATCCCACTCCCCCCGGTCGGACGGGTGGTCTTCTCTGCAACCGAGTGTGGCCCGCGGCAACGCTCCCCCGGCCCCGGAGCGGCGACCGTCTCGCGGCGCGACGACCGGGTCACGGCCGCCGTGCCGCGGGGCGTGGAGTCGTTCAGCCGAAGGACCGTTCCCCTTACTCCTTCGGCTCCCCCTCGGGCAGCGTCGGCGGGTAGGGGAAGAACTCGCCGCCACCCTGGAAGCGGACGGCACGCAGGTAGCGGTTGATGCTGTCGACGGCGCCGCCGGTGAAGGCACCGCCGCGCATGCCCTCCATCGTCTTTGCCAGATCCCCCCGCTGCCACGGGCTGAGCTGGTCGCAGCGTTGGGCCGGGGCGCCGCCTTGGATCAGGAACTCGCGCCGGTTGCCGTTGGGCTCCGTCGGCTTTCCGCCGGTTGCCTCGCAGACGACCCCCTCGTAGATCCCCGGTGGCCGCGGGAAGTCGGGCGGCAACGGTTGGCCGTCCGGCCCCAGGAGGAGCTCGGCGAACTCCGGCGTGGTGTGCATCTCCTCCATCATCTGCGCCCAGATCGGCCCCGCGCCCTGGATGCCGTCGATCGGCTGGGTGAACGGGTCGTTGCGGGTGTTGCCGGCCCAGACGCCGATCGCGAGGTCGGTCGTGTACCCCATCGTCCAGACATCCTTGAAGTCGTTGGTCGTCCCCGACTTCGCCGCCGTCTGGCGTCGCAACCGCTCCTGGGTCGTCTCGAACAGGTTGCCGGGGCCGAAGATCAGGCGGCGAGCGGCGCTGTCGGTCAGGATCGAGGAGATCTGGTAGGCGACCTCGGCGCGGATCCCCTGGCTCGCCCGTTCCAGCGTTTGCTCGCGATCCAGCTCGTAGAGGATGCGTCCCTGGCTGTCGGTAATCTTCAGGATCGGGGTGGCCGGCACGTACTTGCCGTTGTTGGCGAAGGTGGCGTACGCGTTCGTCAACTCCAGCGGCTCCAGCTCGCGGCTGCCGAGTCCGATCGAGAGCCCGTTGTCCTCGGGCTTGTTGCTCGGCTGGTGGATGATCCCCATCCGGCGGGAGATGTCGACCACGGTCTCGGGGCCGCCGATGAACTGGACCGCCTTGATCGCCGGGATGTTGAGCGAGTTGGAGAGCGACGTTCGGACCGAGACCGCGCCGTTGAAGGTCCGTAGGTAGTTCTGCGGCTCGTAGAAGGGCGTCGGCTGCCCGGTCGCCGGGTCCGTCGCCCCCGGCGTCTCGATCTTAAACGGGGCGTCGAGGACGACCGTCCCCGGGTGCCAGCCCTGTTCGAAGGCCGCCGCGTAGACGATCGGCTTGATCGCCGAGCCCGGCTGCTGGAGCGACGTGGTGATGTTGTTCTGCCCCTCGATGTCGGCCTGCTCGAAGTCCTTCGAGCCGACCATGGCCAGCACCTCCCCCGTGTGGGGGACCATCACGACCATCGCCGCGTTCTGGCCGCCGTAGGGGATCAGCTCCTGCTCGACCCGCGTCGCCACGATCTCCTCGGCCCGGTTCTGGACCGCGGTGTCGATCGTCGTGAAGACATCGAAGCCGCCCTGGAGGAACTCGTCCGCCTTGTCGCCGTACGTCCGCTCGATGTACTCGATCGCGTACTGGACGAAGTGGGGGTGATCCAGCACGGCGCCGTCGTTCTCGCGGCCCGGGTAGATCTTCGGCTGCTTCATGTACGCGGCGTCGGCCTCGGCCTGGGTGATGTAGTTGTTGTCGACCATCTCGTCGAGGACGTAGATCTGCCGTTCCTTGGCGGCGGCGAGGTTCTCCGCCCCGAGGGAGGGGTTGAAGCGGGTCGGCTGCTGCGGGATGCCGGCCAGGAGCGACGCCTCGGCCAGATCCAGGTCCTTGGCCGACTTGTGGAAGTAGGTCTGCGCCGCCGCCTCGATCCCGTAGGAGCGGTTCCCGTAGAAGATCTGGTTTAGGTACATCGTCAAGATGTCCTGCTTGGAGTGCTTCCGCTCGAGGGCGACGGCGGCGAGCGCCTCCCGCCCTTTGCGGGTGTAGGAGAAGTCCTGGGCGCTGATCTTCTTCGGATAGAGGGCGCGCACCAGTTGCTGGGTGATCGTCGAGGCGCCCGATTTGCCCGTCCCGGACACGTTGATGAACAGGCCGCGGGCGATGCCCAGCGGCTCGACGCCGCGGTGGGTCCAGAACGTCGCGTCTTCGGCGGCGACCGTGGCGTCGATGAGATCCTGCGAGACCGCGGACAGCGGTACGAACGTCCGCCAGCCGGCGCCCTCGTCCGGGTTCGAGAGCTCGCGCAGCACCACCCCGTTGCGGTCGAGGATACGGGTCGTCTGGTAGGTGTCGGCGACGACGCGGGCGGCGTTCGGGAGGTCCTTGTTGACCTCCTCGTAGGCGCGCATCGTGCCGCCGACGCCGGCGACGGTCGACGTCACCGTCGTCACCAGCCCGATCAGCACCGCGACCAGGCCGAGGAACGCCGCCCCGATCGCGATCCGTAGCTTGTTGGAGTTGCCGCCCGTGTCCCGCGCCGTGATCCCCCGCAGTAGCTGGGGGGGCAGGCCGTTCGGCCGGTGCCCGGTCTGGGTCCGCCCGTAGCGGGACGCGCGGCGGCGGGCGTCGGGGTGGCGGCGGCTGGCGCGGGAGATGGGGCCTCGGCTCATGGGGGGGACGCTCCGTGCGACGCAGAAGGAAGATGTTTGGGGGAGGGCCGCCGCTGGAACGGGCAAGCGCTCGATACTACCACGCGCCGTCCGACGCCCCGGTTTCGGCCGGCCCGGCGCGGATCGTGGACAATGCGATCAGGGGATCCTCCCGGGAGGGCGCACGGCCGAGTGCCCCAACATCGGGTCTCGTGTCGGGGCGGACAGGCGTACATCTTCGAAGCGACCGCCCCGTCGGAGCCCGCTGCCCCGTCCGTCCATCGCAAAGGAACGTACCGCCCGATGCCCTACATTCCCCGGCCGTCCGACGTGCCCGGCTGGCCGCGCGTCCTTGCCCTGGTTGAGGATGCCGTCGCGGATGTCAAGGGCGCCGAGGTCGCCGTCGCCGCCCACCTGGTCGGCACGCGCCGCGCCTGGATGCTCCACGCCGACCGTCCCTTCCCCGCGGCGAGCACGATCAAGCTCGCCCTCCTTGTCGCCCTCTTCCGCGAGAGGGACGCGGGCCGGCTCGACCTCGACGCGCCGTGCCCTGTCGAGGCCGCCGCCGTCGTCCCCGGCAGCGGCGTTCTGGCATGGCTCGGTCCCGGTCTGTCGCTGCCGATCGGCGACCTCGCCTACCTGATGGTGGCGGTCTCCGACAACACCGCCTCGAACCTCCTCCTCGATGCCGTCGGCCGCGACCGCGTCCGCGCCACCCTCGCCGACCTCGGCCTTGCCGGCACCGCCCTCAACCGCCGCTTTCTCGGTCGGCTCCCGGCCGCCGGCGAGCCGGAGAACGTGACGGTCGCCGCCGACCTCGCCGCCCTCCTCGCCGCCGTCGCCGCCGGCAGCGCGGCCAGCCCCGAGAGCTGCGGCCGGATGCGCGCCCTCCTCGCCTTGCAGCAGGACCGAGACCGCCTCGCCCGCCGCCTTCCGCCCGAAGTCCCGTTCGGCGGCAAGTCGGGCACCCTCCCCGGTCTCGTCCACGACGCCGGCCTCCTCGGCACCGCCGTCGGCCCCCTCGCCGTCGCCGTCCTCACCCGCGGCCTGCCCGACCCCTACGCCGCCGAGGAGCTAATCGGCCGGGTGGCGCTGGCGATGCTGGAGGAAGTGGACGGCGGATAGGAGGATTTGTAGGGGGGCAGGCGCCCGGGATGAGGGCCGGTCGGGGGAGGGGCCGGCGGTGGGGTATGGGGTGGACGGGCCACGGTACACGGTTCCCCGACCCTCGGTCTGCACCGTCCCGACCGAACAAGGACCTTGCCAAGCCCCTACGCGCCTCGGCGTCGATCCCAAGAACCGGGATCTTTTCCCGGATGGAATCGGCGCTGGGAGGGTCCCTCGTGCCTCGGGATGTCGTGAAAGGGGCTGTCGAGCAGGGAGGCCGTGGTCTCGTGATCGGATCGCCCGCTGCCCGCTACCCCCCAGCCCCGTCTCACACCGGCGACCGTCGCGCGTTGTACAGTCCGAGAGATCGCGAGCGGCGGAACGGAGCGGCGGTCGGCATGGCGTACGCGGTGGCAACGGGACGGACGACCGGCGTCGAGGCCGGGTGCCCTGGCGCGGGTGGCAGCCCGAGCTTCGACGACGTGCTAACCCGGCACCAGGCCGAGATCTACCGCTTCGCCGTCCACTTGACCCGCGACCCGACCGATGCCGACGACCTCTACCAAGAGACGCTGCTGAAGGCGTACCGTGCCTTCGACCGCCTCGACGGCGCGGCCAACCACCGCGCCTGGCTCTACAAGATCGCCTCGAACGCCTTCCTCAGCGACCGCCGCAAGCGCGCTCGCGAGGCGCCGCTCGATGGCGCGCATGCCGAGGCGATCCCGGCTGCGCCCCGAGACCATGCCGCCCGCCTCGACGCCAAGGACCTGCTGGTCGAGGTGGAGCGCTTCGTCGCCGCCCTGCCGCCCAAGCAGCGGATCGCCCTCGTCGCGCGGCGATACCACGACCTTCCCTACGACGAGATCGCGGCCACGCTGCGTTGCTCGGAGGCGGCCGCCCGCGCTAGCGTGCACGAGGCGCTGCGCAAGCTACGCGACCGCTTTGGGGACCGGCTGTGAGGCGAGGCTCGGGGACCGGGGGCTGGGAACGGCGCCGCTCTCGACGCCGACGAGATCCTTCGGCACGAACAGACGGGATGGACACGAGCATGACCCCGAACATCAGCGACGGCCAGTCAGGCACCCCCGCTGCCGTCGATAGGCGGCGAACGGCCGACGCGACGCGGCAGCCCCGCGTCGGCCCGCCCGACGAGCCTCCGGCCACCGATCTCCTCGCCGCCGCCGCCCGGCCCGGGGTCGATCCCTGCGACGTCGCCTGCGCGGCGATGCCCGCCCAGGTGTTCGGCGACCTGACGCCCCCCGAGGAAGGGTGGCTCCACGGCCACGTCGCCGGCTGCGGTTCGTGCGCGGTCGAGCTCGACCGCTTCGCGCGGACGGGCGCCGTCGTCGACCGCGTCCATGCGTCGGCCGTTGCGCTGGCGGTTCCGCCGCCCTTTCGTCGGGGCCGCCCCGCGGTCTATGCCCGATTGGAGAGCCCCGTCGGTTCCCTCCTCGTCGCCGCCAGCGACGTCGGCCTCTGCGAGATCGACTTCGCCGGCGACGGGATCGAGGGGACGATGGAGCGCTTCCGCCGCCGCCTCATCGCCCGCGGCTTCGACCCCCAGCCGGTCCCCGACGTCTGCGGGGCCGGCGAGGCCGCGGCGGCCGAGGCGACGATGGTCGACGTCGCCGCCCAGCTCCGCCAGTACTTCGCCGGCCGCCGCGATCGCTTCGACCTCCCGCTCGACTTCGCGGGTGTCTCCCCCTTCACCCGCGCCGTCCTCGAGGCGACCGCTGAGGTCCCGTTCGGCCGCCTCGACACCTACCGTGCCATCGCCGGCCGCGTCGGCAAGCCGGCGGCCACCCGCGCGGTCGGCAGCGCCCTCGGCCGCAACCCGATCCCCGTTGTCGTCCCCTGCCACCGCATCGTCCGCACCGGTGGCGCCCTCGGCGGCTACACCGGCGGCCTCCGCATCAAAGAGCGCCTCCTCGCCCTCGAAGGTGTCACGCTGGTCTGACGGAGCCACATCCGCATCGGACGCGGGGCCGCGGGGCAGGTCGGCCGTGCAGGCGGAGCAGAACATGGGGCGGACGCTCGGCTCGGGAATCGGCTCGCCGGCCCGGCTCGCAACCGTTTGCCATCCCTCCACCGCTACCCGGATGTCTCTCGGCGCCTCCTCTCGCGATGCACTGTGGGGATGCAGTCGTGCAGATCGAGCACGTCCGCGATGGAGTCGCCCTCTCCGGACCGGATGTTCGGGGTAGGTTCACCACCGACCGTGCTTCGCCCTCTATCCCGACGGCTTCCGTGGGGAGGCGGGATCGCTTGAGCGATCGCCCGGGCGGCGTGACGCTCCCGAGATCGCGTCCGGGGAGCGTGTTATCCGGCTTTCCTTCCGGTCCGGGGAGGCGTGAGGCGAGGGGGGGCGGGGCGGCGCGGTCTCTGCCCCCGGTCGACTACGGGAAGGACGGCCGAGCCGCACCGGTGGGTTCGACGCTCCGCGTCATGCGCTATCTTGCCGGGAGACGTTCGAGCCGGGCGGCCGGTGCGCAGTTTGCCCCCCAACCCCCTCTCCGTCTCACCGGAGAGGGGGTTGGGGGGTGGAGATCGCCGGTGCGGACCGAGCCTCCCACGAAGCGCGTCTTGAGGAGGAACCCGATGCCGCCCGCCCCCGCGCACGACGACTACCTCGAACGGAACGCCGACCGCCACGTGGCGGAGCTGCGCGCCTTCCTCTCCATCCCCAGCGTCAGTGCCCTGGCGGCGCACCGGCCGGACGTCCTCGCCGCCGCCGACTGGCTCGCCGACCGCCTCCGCGCCATCGGCGTGCCGGAGGTTGCGCTGCTGCCGACTGGCGCCGGTCCCGTTGTCACCGGCCACTGGTCGGTTCCCGGCCAGCCGACGGCGCTCATCTACGGCCACTATGACGTCCAGCCGGCCGACCCGCTCGATCTCTGGGAGACGTCCCCTTTTGCCCCGACCCTCCGCGACGGCCGCCTCTTCGCCCGCGGCGCCTCCGACGACAAGGGCGCCCTCCTCGCCGCCTTGAACGGGATCGAGGCGCTGATCAAGACGGACGGCGCGCCGCCGATTGGCCTCGCCTTCTTTCTGGAAGGCGAGGAGGAGATCGGCAGCCCGAGCCTCCCCGACCTGGTCCACGCGGAGCGCGAACGCCTCGCCTGCGATTTCGTCGTCTCCGCCGACGGCGGCATGTACGGTCGCGAGATGCCGTCGCTGACCGTCGCCACCAAGGGCCTCGCTGGCTGCCAGATCGACCTCCGGACCGCCGCCACCGACCTCCACTCCGGCCAATTCGGAGCCGCCGTCCCGAACGCCGCCCGCTCCATCTCCCAGCTCGTGGCGAGCCTCCACGACGCGGACGGCCGCGTCGCCGTCGCCGGCTTCTACGACCGCGTCCGCGACCTCACCGCCGAGGAGCGCGCCGAGATCGCCGCCGTCCCGTTCGACGAGGCGGCCTACCTGGCGGGGATCGGCGCACCGGCGGCCTGGGGCGAGCCCGGCTTTTCCCCGCTGGAGCGCGCCTTTGCCCGCCCGACGCTGGACGTCAACGGCATCTGGTCCGGCTTCCAGGGGGAGGGGGCCAAAACCGTTACCCCCGCCTCGGCCCACGCCAAACTGACCTGTCGCCTGGTCCCGGACCAGGACCCCGACGAGATCCTCGATCTGATCGAGCGCCACGTCGCCGGCCATCAACCGACGGGTGCCGAGGCGCGCATCGTCCGCCACCCCGGCTCCGCCCGCCCTTTCGCCATCCGCCGCGACCACCCCGCCCTGGTCACCGCCGGCGCGACCCTGCGCGACCTCTACGGTCGCGATCCCCTCGTCATCCGCCTCGGCGGCACCCTCCCGGTTGCCGAGATCTTCCAGCGCGAGCTCGGCGCCGACATGGTGTTCTTCGCCTGGGAGATGCCCGACACCCAGCTCCATGCACCGAACGAGTTCATCGCCCTCTCCGACTTCCGCCTCTCCGCCCGTGCCTACGCCGCCTACCTGCCGGCCCTCGCCCGCTAGTCGCCCCCGACCCTCTACCCCTCCCAGGCGGGAGGGTGAAAGGGTCGGGAAGTGGAGCCATTCCCCCGCACGGCACGGATCCTCCGAACCACTCACGCGCGCCGCTGCCGCGCCGATTTCGGGGTGCTTTATCCGGAATCCGGGTAATCGCTGGCGGTAGCCGGTCGTGCTCAGCATGGGGTGGGGCTTCGCGGGTTCAGCCCGAAGGCCCGGCGTTGGGCGACGCCGACGGCGCGGCGATCACCCGACGCCGGTATGACGGCAGAAGCCAGCCCGCGTCCTACGCCACGACCCCGACCGGAAGGCCCGCGCCGCATGGGGCGACCCCGCGGCCGCCTACGAGTCCGCGTTCAACGCCGCCGTCCCCGCCGACACCTCCTAGCACCTCCTCCCGTTCGGTCACCGGTGGTTCCACAACCTCGCCAACGCCGAGGCGATCGTCGAGCGGCGGCGCACGCACCGGAAGGAGTGGTTAGCCTCCTGGTGGGTCCGCGGCGACAAAAAGTGGACCGAGCCGAAAGCGGCGCGGGGGGCGCACGGCGCGAGCCGTGCCAGGGGTTCGACGCCCGCATGCGTCAGCTCGCTCATCCGTCATCTTGAGGAATAGCGGAACTTCCCGAGCGACGCGGGCGTGGGAGAGATGCCTCCGGGGTCGGCTGTCGACACGACGATGGGCGTCGGCATCACGATCGGCGGCGGGCTGAAGCCGGCGCCGAGGACGTTGTAACGGCGCGGGCCGCGCGGCGCGGCGCACGTCAGTCGGCCACGCTCGCCGTCCCGAGCTCCACCGCCGCGTCCCGCTGCGCAACGTACCGCCCCCCCCACTCCGTCATCAGCACGACGATCAGCTCCAGGCTCCGGCCCAGGGTCGTCAGGGAGTATTCGACCTTCGGCGGCACCTGCGATCGTGCCGACCCGGCCTGCCGCCGCCCGATACGTGCCCTCCCCGTTCTATGCAAGGGAGCGGGGCCGGGGGGGAGGGCGTCCTCTCACCCCCGGTACAGCCCCCGCGGCGCGTCGTTCCGCAAACGCCCCTCCCCGTCCAGGTAGTCCCGCCACGATCGTGTCGGCCGATACCCGAGGAGCCGCTCCGCCTTCGCGCAGGAGATGCCGGAGGCGTCCGGCCGCGCTCCCACCGGCAGCCGCAGCGGCACCGCGTCGCCGTGGGTTGCCGCCACCAACTCCGCCAGGGGCCGCCCGGTCGCGTTGTCGGGCGAGGCGATGAAGAAGACCTCGTGCCCCGGCAGGTCGGACTCCACGGCGAGCCGGACCGCCTCCGCCAGGTCGTAGACGTCGATATAGCTCCAGCCGTTCGCGCTCGGGGAGTGCGGGTCGCGGACCATCGGGCCGAGGTTGCGCTCGTAGTTCCCCTCGTGCTGCACCCAACTGGGCCGGATCGTGACGCAGCGGATGTCGGACCGTCGGGTCGCCGCGTCCATCAGCCCCTCACCGAACAGCTTGGCGAGGGCGTACGGGTCCTGCGGTCGGTTCGGGTGCGCCTCGTCGAACGGCAGGTAGTCGGGCGCGAACGGCCGCTCGGCGAAGATGAAGCCGGGCACCGTCTCGCTCGAGATGTTGACGAACCGCCGCACCCCCCAGCCGACCGCCGCCTCGAGCACGTTGAACGTCGCCATGAGGTTGTTGCGGAAGACCGTGTGGGGCGGGCTGTGCTGGGGATCGGGGATCGCCGCGGCGTGGACCACCGCCTCCGCCCCGCGCACCACGGAGTAAGCGTCCCCCGCGTCGTCCAATCGCGCCTGGACGTAGGCCGGCTCATCCGGCCCTTCCCGCTCGAACGTCGGCAGCCCGAGATCGGTCGCGGTGACGTGGTGTCCGGCGGCCATCAAGGCCGCCACTGTCGCCCGTCCCACCTTGCCTCGTGCCCCGGTTACCACCACGCGCATCACATCCTCCTTGGATGAAGAGTCGAGGGTCGGAGATGATGGGTAGGCAGAAATTACGCGGGCCGCACCCGACGCGATGCTCAGGCCCCAGTCTCAGACGTCCAGACGTCCAGACGATGGAAGGGATCGCTCCGCCGCGAAGACCGTAGGGCGAGATCCTTCGAGCCTCAGCATGGCGAGGGGCGGGGCGTTCCCGGCCGAGACGGGCGATAGGCTCCGCGGACGTTCACCGTCGAGATCCGTGCCGCCCGTACCCGGTTGTCTCGTCCGTACCCTGCCGCTCTCCGTCTACGCGTCCGTGACGTCGCCGACGATGAGCTCGGCCGTCGCCACGTTCGTGGCCAGAGGCACGTCGTGGACGTTGCACACCCGCTGGATCGCTTGGATGTCCGGATCGTGAGGGTGGGAATCGAGCGGATCGATTAAGAAGAAGACCGCGTCGATCTCCCCCGTTGCCACGCGCGCCGCGATCTGGAGGTCGCCGCCGAGCGGCCCCGACAGGACGCCCTCGACCTCGAGCCCCAGTTCTTCGTGCAGCGAGTCGGCCGTCGATGCGGTGCTGATCAGGCGGTACCCGGCGAATTGGCCTCGGTGCCTCCGCGCGAACCCGAGCATGTCGTCCTTCTTGCTGTCGTGCGCGATCAGTGCGAAGACCCGGCGTCCGTCCGCTCCCATGCGCGCCCCCTTCTGCTCGCCGGCGCGTCCCGCGGCGCTGGCCGCGACCGCTTGAGGCAAGGCCGATGCCCCCGAAACGGTGCCACCTCGTTCGGCTGCGCGCGACCACCCGTAGCGAGCGCGCTTGTTGGTCGAGTCCTCGGTACCCTAGGATGACAAGCTATGGGACCCTGCATTACTTGTTCGGGTTGGCCCGTGGTTCCGCGTCCGTGACCGAATCGGGGATGACGCCGTGACCGACCGCGTGACCCTCGGCGCTTCCCTCCCCCCTGGCCCGGCGGCCCGGCCGAACTGGGCCGCCTGCGAGGCGGTCGTGCGCGAGTACGGCCGCACCTTCTTCTTTGCCAGCCGCTTCCTCCCCTCGGACCGCCGCCGCGCGACCTACGCCGCCTACGCCTTCTGCCGGATCGCGGACGACATCGTCGACCGCGCCCCCGCCACCGGCCTCGCCGCGGCCGCCCGCGCCCTCGATGCGTGGGAGGCGGAGCTCGACGCCCCGACCCACCCCGTTGCCGTCGCCTTTGCCGCGGCCCGTGCCCGCTACGGCGTCCCGGCCGCCCCCGCCCGGGACCTCCTCGAGGGCGTCCGGATGGACCTCGCCCCCCGCCGCTACGCGACCTGGGAGGAGCTCCGCGTCTACTGCTACCGGGTCGCCGGCACCGTCGGTTTGATCGCCGCCCCGATCCTCGGCTGCGACGACGACGCCGCCCTTGCGAGCGCGGTCGACCTCGGCGTCGCCATGCAGTTGACCAACATCCTGCGCGACGTCGCCGAGGACGCCGCGATGGGCCGCCTCTACCTCCCCCTCGACGACCTGGCGACCTACGGCTGCGACCCTGAGGCGATCCTTGGTGGCCGCGCCAGCGGCAACCTCCCAGGTCTGGTCGCCTTCGAGATCGCCCGCGCCCGCGCCCTCTACGACTCGGGCCGGGCCGGGGTGCCAGCGCTCTGTCCCGCCGGCCAGTGGACTGCCCTCGCCAGCGCCCACCTCTACGGCAAGATCCTCCACCGGATCGAGGAGCAGGGCCACGACGTCTTCGCCGGCCGCGCCCACGTCCCCACCCGCCGCAAGCTCCGGGCGATGCCGACCGTCGCTGCCGCCTTCGTCGGCCTCTACCTTCCATCCCCCCCGCGCATCCGCTTCTAACCTGCCGCACTTCCTCCCCGCGCCTTCGGTCCCGACCGGCACCGGCCTTGCGGAGGCGTCCGGGAGGTGTCATGCGCCCGTGGATGGCCGACCTCCCCCGGCATCGCTCGCCGTCGCGTCCTCCTTGCGTGTTCTCGATTCTCCCTCATAAGGGGGAAGGTTGTGGAACGAGGGCGCACTCCCGACGTCTCCCCGGAAGGACTCCCATGCAAGGTAGCGTCGACCCCGTGCCCGCCGACAGCCCCACCTTCGCCGGTTTCCCCCGATGCGCCGACTTGGACGCGCTCGCCGAGGACGTCGCCATCGTCGGCGTTCCAGTCGGCGTCCCCTACGCCCTGGACGAGAGCGCGCCTGCCGCCGCTGCCCCGCGCGCCATTCGTGCGGCCTCGCGTCGCTACGCTCCCTACCTCGGCCACCACGACGTCGACTTCGATGGCCCGCTCTTCGCAGGTCGCGCTCTTCGTGTGGTCGACTGCGGCGACGTCGCGATGGCCCCCGGCCAGTACGACGCCAACGGCCGCGCCACCACCCGTGCCGTCCGCACGATTCTTGACCGGGGCGCCCTCCCGGTCGTCCTCGGCGGCGACAATTCTGTGGTCATTCCTGTGGTGCGCGCCTTCGAGGCCGCCGGCCCGATCTGCATCGTTCAGATCGACGCCCACCTCGACTGGCGTGACGAGGTCGATGGCGTCCGCGAGGGGCTGAGCAGCCCGATGCGGCGGACCTCCGAGCTTCCCTGGGTGAACGGCATGGTCCAGGTCGGCCTCCGCGGCGTGGGTAGCGGCCGCGCTGAGGAGTTCGCCGCGGCGCGCGCCTTCGGCAGCGTCGTGGTCCCGGCCGCTGAGATCCACCGCCGCGGCATCGTGGCTGCGCTGGAGCGGATCCCCGCCGCCGACCGCTACTACGTCACTATCGACGCCGACGGCCTCGATCCCGCCATCGCCCCCGGGGTTGGCTCCCCGGCTTACGGCGGTCTGACCTACTTCCAGGTGTTCGACCTGCTCCGCGGCGTCGCCGCCAGAGGCCCCATCGTCGGCTTCGACCTCGTCGAGGTCGTTCCCGCTCGCGACCACGCCGACCTGACGAGCACCCTCGCCGCCCGCTTGGTCCTCAACCTCCTCGGTGCCCTCGCCCATGAGGGCCGGCTCGGCTGAAGCCGACGCGGGCGGGATCTTGCGTTCCGCCGTTCCCGCCCGGAACCGTTCGTGGTGGGGTCCCGTCTGGAACGGGCATTGGATGCGCCGCGTCGTTGACGTTCCGCCGGTCCGGCGGCATCATAGGGAGAGTGCGCATCTCGTCTCGACAGCGAAACCGGGCACCATGAGCGCTCTCGCCTTACCCGAATCTTTTTCGGACCTTCCCGCACCGCTCACGCCCCTGATCGGCCGGGACGGAGAGGCCGCGGCCCTTGGAGCTCTGCTGCGGCGAAAGGACGTGCGCCTGGTTACCTTGGTCGGGCCAGGTGGGGTTGGCAAGACCAGGCTTGCGCTGAGCGTCGCGGCCGATTTGACGCAGGACTTCGTTGACGGCGCGGTCTTCGTGCCGCTGGCGCCGGTCACGGACCCGGGCCTGGTGCCCGCCGCCATCGCCCGCGCGCTCGGCGTCCACGAGCCGGGCGACCGACCGGTGCTCTTGGTGTTGGGCGAGTTTCTGCGGGACCGGAGCCTGCTCCTAGTGCTCGACAACGTGGAGCAGGTTCTGGCGGCCTCGCCCGCGGTGGC
>CADCWL010000137.1 GCA_902806405.1 uncultured Thermomicrobiales bacterium
CGGGGCGGCGACCCGGCTGGGGATCGGCTCGGACCGGCTCCACGGTCGCGCCGAGGCCCTCTTCGACCGATTCGCCTCCCCGGAGGCGCTGGCTACGGGCGGCTTCTACGACGTGCTGCCCTACGCCGAGTACGTCCCGTGGGTCGAGCGTCCGGACCGGGAGGCGTTCCTGGCGGCCCTGGTCTCAAAGGTGACGGCCGACGTCGGGGCCGGTGCCTACGCCGACGCCGGGCACTTCTTCGAGCACGTCGGCCCGCCGGACGGACCGCTCGCAAACGGTCTGCCCCCCGACCTCGTCGCCGCCCAACTCGACCGCCTGCTCGGGGAGCAGGCGGCGGACGGCGGCTGGCCGAGCCCCTACGACCCGATCTGGCGCTCCTGGTCGACGGCGGCGGCCGCGATCACGCTCCGGCGCTACGGACGGGCGTGAGCGCGGCGGCGGTCACGCCGCTCCCGCGACGATCTCGGCCGCGGCGCGCTCCAGCTCGCCCTCGGCGGCGGCGAGCGCTGCACGGGCGGCGACGCGCCAGCGCTCATGGGAGCGCAGGCGGTCCCGCTCCCCGGCGAGGTAGGCGCGGGTCGCGGTCGGGGCGGGGCCGCCGAGCGCGCCCCGCCGCTCCAGGAATCGCCGCGGGGCGAGGGACGGACCGAGGCGCTCGATCTCCACCCCCAGCTCCCGACCGATCACGAGCAGCGCCGAGCCGTCGATCAGCTCCGGCGTGATCCCGCTCGCCTCCAGCCCCTGCTCGATCGCCCTGCGGATGGTCATCGCGGCGATACCCCGGGCCGAGCCAGGGTCCAGCCCCTCCTCCCGGACCAGGAGATCGGCCAGCTCGCCGCTCGTGGTGTGGTCCCGCCCGGCCCGGTTGGCGAGGTAGGCGCGGTTGACCTCCATCCCGCCGGCGAGGAGCGACGCGAACCGCCCGGCGAGGTCGGCCGCGCCGGCGAGGACCGCCAGGGTCGGCTCGAGGGCGGCGTCGAGCGTCGCCCCGGCCGGCCCGTACTGGGCGGCGTGGGTCAGGGCGATCGCCGCCGCCGCCTCGCCGTCGAGGCGGCGGGCGTCGAGCACCAGCCGCTCGAGACCGAGCGGCGGTCGGACCGGCGCCAGGGCGGGGTCCGCTTCCGCCGTCCAGGCGTCGCCGAGGCGCAGGCTCCCCGGCTCCGTCCGCAGCCAGAGCAGCAGCTCCCCGGCGAAGCGCCCGAGCGCGGCCGCCACCCTGGCGGCGGCGGCGGCTGCGGCCGCCAGGTGGTCGAGCGCGGCGACGGCGTCGAAGGTGCGCTCGACCGGCGCGGCGAAGCCGAGCAGCCCGGCCGTCCGCGCCCGGTCGATCGGGAGACCGGTGGAGGCGAGCGCGCCGGCGCCCAGGGGGCTCCGGTTGGCCTCGTCGTACGCCGACCGCAGCGCGCCGCCCGCCCGCCCGAGCGGGGCGATCACCCCGCCCAGGAAGTGGGCGAAGGTGGTCGGCTGCGCGGGCCGCCAGCCGGCGTGGGCGGGCATCAGCGTGAAGACGTGCTCGCCGGCCAGCTCGAGCAGCCGTTCACCGGCGCCGTCGACCGCCTCGGCGAGCGCCAGCAGTCCCCGCCGCAGCTCCAGCCTCGCCGCCGTCGCCGCCACCTCCGCCCGCGCCCGCCCGACCGTGCCCGCCCCGACCACCCCCGGCGGGGAGAGGGCGTCGAGCCGCTCGTCGAAGGCGGCGATCAGCGCCGCCGACGACGCCGCGGCAGGCGGCCCGCCCCGCTCCGCCCCGTCCATCGCGGTCAGGAGGGCGGCCGCCACCGGGTCGTCCAGGATCTCCGCGTCGCGCAGCCCGACGACGTGGGCGGTCAACACCCGCCCGATCGCCCACCACCGGTCGCGGCGCTCGGTGCCGTTCCCCGTTGCGTCGTTGCCGTCCACCGTCGCCCCGATCCGTGCCCGCTCCCGCCGGGGGCCGCGCCGTGCGGCACCGGGCGAAGGATCGTGCCCTGCCGGGCCGTCGGCAAGGCGACGAGACCGCCGGCGCCCGACCGTCCCGTGCACCCGCGCCCGGTCGCCCGGCCGGACCTTGCGCCGGCGTCCGATACGGGGTCCAATGGCGGCCGCGGCGCGCTCCGCCGCAGCGACGGCACCGGAGGAGGAAGCGACACGGTATGGTCAACGTCCACAACACCGTCGGCACCCTCGTCGTCGCCGCCTACCTGGCGCTCGCCGTCGTCAACGCGCTCCGCGCCCGCGGCCGTGACTTCGCCTGGGCGCGTCCCCTCTCGTTCGCCGCGGCCGCGCTGCTCCTCGTCCAGTATCTGCTCGGCTTCTACCTGCTCGGCGAGGGCTACCGGAACCAGGCCAGCCACTACCTCTTCGCGCTGCTCGCCCTCGTCACCGTCGGTCTTGAGCACGGCTACGCGCCGACCCGCTTTACCCCCCGCGCCCGCGCCACGGCGTCCCTCGCCGCCACCGCGGGCACCTTCGTCCTCGTCTTCATCGCCTACGCCATCGGCATGGGGTAGTGCGCGACACCCGTCGCCCCCCGTTCGGGCCGCCGGCCCCGTGAGCGGAAAGCGGATCGTCCTCACGACCTACGGCTCGCTGGGCGACCTCCACCCGTACCTTGCCCTCGCGCTCGGTCTCCAGGCTCGGGGCCACGATCCGGTCGTCGCCACGAGCGCCGTCTACCGGGAGCGGGTCGAGGGGCGCGGTGTCCGCTTCCTTCCCGTGCGACCGGACCTGCCCGATCCGGAGGCCGCGCCGGACCTGGTGCCCCGCCTGATGGACCTCCGCAAGGGGACCGAGCGGATCGTCCGCGAGCAGGTGATGCCGTCGTTGCGGGCGAGCTACGACGATCTCCTGGCGGCGAGCGAGGGGGCCGACCTCCTCGTCTCCCACCCGCTGACCTACGCCGCGCCCCTGCTGGCGGAGACGACCGGGATCGGCTGGGTCTCCTCGATGCTGGCCCCGATCGGCTTCTTCTCCGCGCTCGACCCGCCGGTGGTCCCCAACGCCGCCTACCTCTCCCGGCCGAGCCTGCTTGGGCCGGCGTTCTGGCGGGTCGCCTTCTGGGGCGGCCGGTGGTCGGTGTACCGCTGGACCGCGACGTGGCGGGGGCTGCGGCGAGCGCTCGGGTTGCCGCCGGGGCGCGATCCGATCTTCGGGGGCGGGAACGCCCCGGGCCTGGTCCTGGCCCTCTTCTCGGGGGCACTTGCCACGAAGCAGGCCGACTGGCCGCCCCAGACGCTCGTCACCGGCTTCCCGTTCCTCGACCCGGACGGCGGGGCGCGTCTGCCGCCTGCGCTCGACCGTTTTCTTGGCGAGGGTCCGGCGCCGGTCGTCTTCACGCTCGGCTCGGCGGCGGTACTGGACGCCGGCGCCTTTTACCGCTACAGCCTGGAGGCGGCGGCCCGGCTCGGTCGACGGGCGGTGCTCTTGATCGGGTCCGACCACCGGAACCGACCGCGGACGCTGCCGGACCACGCCATCGCGGTCGAGTACGCCCCCTTCCCCGCGCTCTTTCCGCGGGCCGCGGCGATCGTCCACCAGGGGGGCGTCGGCACGACCGGCTGGGCGATGCGGGCCGGCCGCCCGATGCTGGTCGTGCCCTACGCCCACGATCAGCCCGACAACGCGGCCCGGGTCGCCCGCGCCGGCATCGGCCGGGTCGTCGGCCGGAACCGCTACACCCCGTCCCGCGCCGCCGCCGAGCTCGGCCGGCTCCTCGACGACCCGGCGTTTGCCCGCCGTGCCGACGAGATCGGCCGCCGCGTCCGGGCCGAGGAGGGTGTCCGCGTCGCCTGCGACGCCATCGAGGCCGCCCTCCGGGCCGTGCCGTCCGCCGTCCGCTCGGGGAGGGCATCTGGCCGGTAGCGAACGAGGCACGACCGGAACCCAGCGCTCGGTATCTTTCCCCGGTCGGCCGATCCTTCCCGTCCCACCCCGAGCGAGACACCATGGCGACCGCGTTGCCCGCCCCCTCCTCGTTGACGGTCGACGTCGCCGTCGTCGGCGGCGGCATCGCCGGCTCGTGCCTGGCGGGCGCCCTCGCCGGGGCCGGGATGGGGGTCGCGGTCGTCGAGCGCGAGCCGCGCTTTCGGGACCGTGTCCGGGGCGAAGCCCTCCACCCCTGGGGCGCTGCCGAGGCGGCGGCGCTCGGCCTCGTCCCGCTGCTGCAGGCGGCCGGGGCGCGGCCGCTCCCGATCTGGCAGCGTTACGCCGATCGAGTGCCGTCCCCACCCTACCGGTGGGCCGAGGACGTGCCGGACGGCCACGTCGAATGGGCCGTTCCCCACCCGGCCCTGCAGGAGGCCCTCCTGACGGACGCGGCCGCGCGCGGTGCTCGCGTGCTCCGGCCGGCAGGGGCCGTCTCGTTCCGGCGCCCGCCGGGTGGGGCGGCGGAGGTCGACGTCACGTCGGCGGACTGCCTGGTCACCGTGCGCGCCCGGCTGGTGGTGGGGGCGGACGGGGACCGCTCGGCGACGCGGCGGTGGCTCGGCGCCGAGACCCGGCGGGACCCGGTCCACCACGCCATCGGCGGCTGCCTGCTCGACGGCGTCGCGCTGGCGGAAGGGAGCACGCACCAGGCCTACCCGGCGGGCGCGATGGTCGTCGTCTACCCGCAGGGCGGGGGCCGTGCCCGCGCCTATCTCGTCTGCGACCCGGAGCGCGCCGCGTCGTTCCGCGGCCCCTGGCTGGTACGGGACTTCGCCGCCGCCTGCGCGGCCGCCCTCCCCGAGGGCGCCTTCGCCGACGCGGTCCCCGCCGGCCCGGCCGGGTTCTTTCCGGGCGTCGACGTGCGGGCGGACCGCCTCGCCGGAGACGGACTCGTCCTGATCGGCGACGCCGCCGGTGCGACCGACCCGAGCCAGGGGCACGGTCTCTCGCTCGCGTTCCGCGACGCTCGGGAGCTGCGCGATCTGCTACTGGGCGGCCGCGA
>CADCWL010000138.1 GCA_902806405.1 uncultured Thermomicrobiales bacterium
TGCCGGCCCGAGTGGTCGGCCATCCGTCGATCCGTTGCAGGACCTCTCGCTCACGGAAGACGGGGCAGAACTTACACGGACTCCGGGTGATCGCCGTGGCGTCGGCGCCCCCCGGGGCTGAACCGACGAAGCCTCTTTGGGGCTGAGCACGCCCCCCACCCACCACGGTTTATCCGGAGTCCGTCCTAACGATGCAGGGCCCATCTAACGGAGCACTGGTCGAACCAGATCATGAGCGAGGAGACGATCACCATCGCTCAGAGGTTCGCCACCCGCTTCTCGAACCTGCTTGCGACGCCTCTCCACCGCCGGAGCCGGTTGACCCACCGCTCGACCCTGGTGCGCCGGCGGTGGGCTTCCTTGTCGAAGACCGGCTTTCGCCCGAGCCG
This sequence comes from uncultured Thermomicrobiales bacterium, assembly GCA_902806405.1. Classification (GTDB taxonomy): domain Bacteria; phylum Chloroflexota; class Chloroflexia; order Thermomicrobiales; family UBA6265; genus CADCWL01. The sequence continues at coordinate 390 of CADCWL010000138.1, forward strand.
CCAGCACCGCTCGGAGCCGTACCCTTCGTCGGCGGACAGTTGGCCGGGGCGCTCGCGGGGGCGCCCCGCCCCGCCGTGACGCTGCACCCGAACCGCGTCGAATACGGGCTCCATGAGAGAGCTGTCGGGGAGTCACCCCGGGGTGAGGACAACCGAGAGGGGCCGGCCCTTGCCGTCGCACGCCAGGTGCCGCTTGGTGGCCAGCCTGCCTCTGCTGCGTCCGAGCGCCTCGCTGGCCGGAGAGCCGGCCGCTGCCCAGCGCCGCGCGCAGCAGCTGTGCCGCCTGCCCCGCCAACCGGTGCCGGGGGGCCCTAAAGGGCCCGCGGATCATCAGTCTCCCCGAACTCGCCAGAAACCCAAGCGCCGAAGGAGGGGGTGCACTACAACCCCATGACGGTGTTGCCCGGTCGCCGGACCTCGGTCGCGCCCCGATACATCCCGCTCGCGGGGTCCCTCGCGATCAACTGGACCGCGCCGCCCGAATCCCACGGGCCGATCACCTCGACGTCGTGCCCGAGCCCCCGCAGATCCTCGATGACCCGCTCGTCCGCGCGCGATTCGATTTTGACCTTGGGATTGCCGCTGTTCAACTGGTCGCCCATCGTGAAGCGGGGGGCCTCGATGGCGCGCTGCGGGTCGAAGCCAAACGCGAGCACGTTCGTCAGAATCTGGAGGTTGGTCTGCACCTGCCAATGGGCACCGGGCGTGCCTCCCACCAACACTGCCTCTCCGTCCTTGTGGACGACGTACGCGTTGAGCGTGTGGATGGGCCGCTTGCCCGGCGCCAGGCGATTGGGAAGCCCCTCGTCCAGATCGAAGTTCAACAGGCGGCTGTTCATCAGCACGCCCGTGTCGCCCAACACGACCCCGGCCCCCGAGAAGAGGCTGTGGATGTAGGAGACCAAGTTGCCTGCCTCGTCGGCCGTGACCAGGGAAGTGGTGTCCGGTTGCACCATCCTCGGGATCGGCTGCGGCCGCGCCCGCCGAAGATCGATCCGTTGCGCCTGGGCGCGTGCGTGGTCGGTGCTGAGCAGCATCGCCAGGGGAATCTCGACCTGCCGCGGGTCGCCGAGGTACCGCGACCGATCCGCGAAGGCGAGCTTGAGCGCCTCCAGCATCAGATGGATCGACGTGCTCGATCCGTGGCCCATGCCCTGAAGATCGAACTCGCCGAGGATGTTGAGGGCCAGCAGCACGATGATGCCCTGGGAGACCGGCGGCTGCTCGAAGACGGTGTGCCCCCGGTACTCGACCGCCAGCGGCTCCCGCTCGTCGGTCCGGTGCGACGCGAAGTCCTCCAGGGTGAACAGGCCGCCCTGCTCACGCGCGGACCGAACCATCTCCTCCGCGAGTCCGCCTCGGTAGAACTCGTCCCGTCCCCCCACGGCGATACGCCGGAGGCTCTCCGCCAGCCCCGGTTGGCGAAACAGTGCCCCCACCTCGGGGACGTTGCCGCCCGGGAGGAAGACGCGTGCGCTGTCCGGGAACTTCCGATACGTCGGCGCATCGAGGCTCAGCAAGCGATGCAGGCGCGCCGTCACCGGCACGCCCCCTTCCGCGTAATCGATCGCCGCCTCCAGCACCTCGCCCAGCGACCGCGTGCCGTAGCGTTCCAGGGCGAGCGCCCAGCAACTGACCGTGCCGGGTACGGTCGACGACAGCAACCCGTCCTCGGGGATGCCGCCGAGGCCGCGATAGAAGTCGAGCGTCGCGGCGGCCGGGGCCGCGCCACTGCCGTTGAGGGCGACCACCCGGCCCTCGTCGGCGAGGTGGAGCAACATGAACGTGTCGGCGCCGAGGTGGCCGTTCCGGGGCTCGACCACCATCAGCACCGCGGCAGCGGCCACCGCCGCATCGACGGCGTTGCCGCCGTGCCGCAGCACCTCCAACCCCGCCCCGGTGGCGAATTGGTGGGCCGACGCCACCATGCCTCGCCGCGCCATCGTCACGTCCCGCGGCGGCCCCGGTGCCGTCGCGTCGGCGCCGTCGTGCCGCAGTTCCATGGTCATGATTCGCTCGGCGCTCAGACCCACGGCTGATCCTCCCGATCGATCTTTCCCGGCCCATGGCCGGCTTCGGTCAGCCGAGCAGGCGCGCGGCCAGCTAGGCACCCACGACGGACAGAAACGGTTCCTGCTCCTTAACGAACGGGTAGTGCCCGCTCTCCTCGAAGACGACGAGCTCGGCGCGGCAGAGCCCGGCCGCCGGCTCCTCGGCCTATCGCACCGGCGTGATCCAGGCGTGCCGGCCGACGACCACGAGGACGGGAGCTTCGATCTCGCCCAACCGGTCGCGCACATCGTAGCGCCGAAGCGTCGGCAGGATGCGGCGCCGAGTTTCCAGGGAGTAGCTGCATCGTTGCGCCAGCGCGTCAACTTCGCCGTCCGGCAACCGTTCAAAGGAGAGCGGGGAGATGTCCCGCCAGACCCGCCGGAACGCGGCGTCGCTCGCAGTTGTGCCAGGTGAGGGGCGGCGGCAGAGTCCACGACGCTCCACGCCGTGGGGTGTGCAGAAGGGCGACCTGACCAACACGTGCTGTGGAAGCAGCTGCACCTCATGCCGTCCCCGATGAGGACCACCGGGCGATGATCAACGGCATCCCCTACCCCGCGGTAGGGCGTGGTATCGATCGCGGGCCGGCCCTCGAGTAGGGCGTCGACCATTCATCGGCCGCAGCTCGGCCCGTCTGAGGTTCCGGGGAGCGGGGCCCTCGGCAGAACGACCTAGGGAAGCCGGCAACGGGGCGAGGTGATCGTGACTCACCGGCACGGACGGTGCTAGAATCGTGTTGCTCCGTGTACGTACACCGGCGGCGGCGGTTCGGACGACGAGGTCAGGGAGGTCCGGCGTGAGCACGAAGCTGGTCAAGGGGACGGCGGTGGTGAGCCTGGAGGACGGGACGAAGCTGGGGACGGTCGACACCGTCTACCTCGACCCGGCGCGGCAGGAGATCGTCGGCTTCTCCTTCCACCAGGGGGGGCTGTTCAAGGGCAGGACGTCCGGCCTGGTCGACGTCAGCGACGTCCACGCCTTCGGCACCGACGCGGTCACGATCACGAGCGCGACGGCGGTGCGGAGCGAGCTGGCGATCGCCGACCGCTGCGACGCGCTGATGAACCTGGAAGATCTGCTGAAGCGGAAGGTGCTGACGCAGGGCGGCACGTTCGTCGGGCAGGTCGTGTCGGTCCGCTTCGGGCAGGACTCGTACAAGCTGACGGGGATCGAGGTCTCGCCCGGCCACTTCAAGGACCACCGGGTGATCCCGAGCGAGCAGGTGGCGCAGATCGGGACCGAGCTGGTGCTGGTCGACGACGCGGTCTGCGCGGGTCCGCTCGCCAACCCGGAGGCGCGGCAGGTCCACACCGAGCCGCGGCTGGTGCGGGTGGCGTAGGGGGTGTCCGCAAACAGACCGCCGTAGCCTTCCGGTGCGCTCCATGACGGTTCAGGGGCTCGTCCGGCACCCACTTGGTGCGTTGCGGCACCGCGGCCGCCGGCGAGGCGGCCGATCTCGTACCGCTGCCCACCTCGCGGGCTGGCGGTGTCGATTCCGGGCGGGACCGGGCGACCATCCGTTGGTGGACGCTCCGCAGGCCAGGGCGGCCGCGCGGCAAGCGGACACGCCAACGGAAGGGGCGCCCGGTGGCGCCGGTGATGATGGGCTTTTCGATCTCGCTTGACGGCTGCATCGCCTCCACGGAGCGCGAGGACGCCGGGTTGCATGACTGGCTCTTCGCGGGCGGCACGCCGGTTGAGGTCGCCGGCACCCGGTTCATGGCCGACTCGGCGCAGAGCGTGCGGGTCTTCGAGGAGGTGGTCGGCGCGCTCGGCGCGGTGATCGTCGGACGCACCGCCTTCGGGGAGGGCGACGAGCCGTTCTTCGACCTCCCCACCTTCGTACTCACCACACGCGAGCCGCCGCCGCGGAGCAGCGACAAGGTCACGTACGTTTCCGGCGGCATCGAGCGCGCCCTCGAGCTGGCCACGGCGGCGGCGGGCGCCAAGCAGGTGAACGTCTTCGGCGGCGCGAGCACGGCCCGGCAGTACTTGGCCGCGGGGCTCGTCGACGAGCTGCGCCTGACCGTGGTCCCGATCCTCCTCGGCGACGGCCTCCGCCTCTTCGGGCCGGACCCGGCCCGTCGCACCGCGGAGATCGTCGGTGTCGTCCCCGCCCCGACCGTCACCCACCTTCACCTGCGCCTGAAGTGACTCGCGCTCCCGCCGTCGGGGCGGCCCGGCTCTGGGCCGACGGAGAGGCCCGGTAGGGAGGAGCGCAACGACGGGGCGGCGCAGCGGCCGCCCACATCGCCTGCCAGCACCCCCCTCTGGGCCCGGTGGCGCTCCCCCGCGCCGCTCGTGCGGGGGAAGGCAGTACCTTTTCGGGTTTGCTGCCGCGCCCCAGGGAAACGTCCCGTGCGGCCCTTCGCCATCGCAATTGCGAAGGGGAATCTCCACCAAGTGGGCGGAGGAGGCCGGAGTCTCGTTCCAGCGCGTGCTGCC
>CADCWL010000139.1 GCA_902806405.1 uncultured Thermomicrobiales bacterium
ACGAGCCGCGGCCGGCAATCGAACCCCGCGGGCTCCCAAGACCGCCGTCGGCCTCGAGCGGGCCCACGATCCCGACGACGAGGGGCGATCGGTCGGTTTCATCGAGACCGATCTCGCGGACCGGAAAAGACTCGCCCGTGAGTGCCCAGTTTGGGACGGTTGGTGGCTGGCCCTCGGCCCGCGGTACCGCGAGCGCCCGAACCCCTGATGGGGTGCGACCGACGCGGCTATCGTCTCTTCCCGTCGCCGTCGATCGCGCAGCGAGTGAGGACGACGAAGCGGTCGCGCGATCGGCAATCCGACGGGTCTCCTGAGCCGCACCTGGTCGCGCCGCGGCGCTGCCGCGGCCGGAAGGGCGCCATCTCTTCCCCATTCCAGATCCCCGTGTAGGGAGGGGGCGTTCGGGAACGTCCCGGAGGAGCGACGCTCCCGCAAGGAGTTGCACCTCCAAGGGCCCCGAGAACCAAGGAACCGACCGGGCCGAGGACGTCGACTCGGAGTCCCGCAATCCCTCGCTGCTGGCGCAAGGGGCCGTCCTACGGGTGAGGACCGTGCCGCCGGGCGCTCGACGACCTCCGCGAAGGCCCGGCGGCACGGGGGGCCGGTGCTATACTCCGCGGCCATGCTTGACAGGTGGCGACGGCGGGGGCGATCGGTGGACAACGCGGCGGGGGACGGCGGCGGGGCGCCCGCCGCCGTCGGAGCCCCCGTCCGCGCGGGGCAGCTGGTCCGACTGAGGCGGCACGTGCCGGCGAACCGCGGCGCCTTCCAGCGCTGGTACGCCGACGAGGAGATCGCGCGGCTGCTGCGGCACGACCAGGAGCCGCTGAACGAGGTCCAGTCCCGCGGCTACTTCGACTCGCTGATCCTCCCGCTCTCCGCCCGCGGCCTCTGCTACGCTCTCCACGAGGCGGCGAGCGATCGCCTGATCGGAACCAGTGCGTTGACCGACGTGTCGGCGCGTCCCGGCGGCGGGCGATCGGCCCTCTTCAGGATCGTGATCGGCGAAAAGGACGTTTGGGGCCGCGGCTACGGCACGGAGGCGACGAGGCTGGTGATGGACGAAGCGTTCGAGACCCACGATCTGAGCGAGGTACGGCTGGAGGTCTTCCGCCACAACCCGCGGGCGCTGGCCGCATACCAGCGGGTCGGCTTCGCCGTCACGGGCGAGCACGTGGAGTGGATCGGCCGCAAGAAGATGGAGCTGCGCGTCGTCGAGATGGCGCTGCGCCGCGACGACCGCCTGCGGGCCTCCGCCGACCCATCCCCGGTGACCGCCCCGGTCGGGGAGGGCGGAGTGGCGGCCCCGGCCGGGGACACCGGGGGGGCCGCCCCACCCTCCCGAGAGGAGCGCGAAAAGCGCAAGGCGCTCCGCGAGGAGCGGCAGCAGCGACGCGGCCAGCGGAACGAGCGCCAGCTACGCCGGGAGCAGCGCGGCGAGCGCCAGGCGAAGCGCCAGGAGCGGCAGCAACGCCGGGAGGGCGAGGCCGCCAGCGACGGCGAAACGTCGGCCTCCCCGAGCTAGCGGGCCGTCGACCGACCCTCCCGAAGGCGCCCGTGGTGGCGCAACCGGGAGCGATTGGCGGGCGGGGGCGAGGCCGAGGTGCAGCATCCCACCGGCCTCGCTGCCCCCGTTGCCCGGCTTTCTGGCCGGGCTTCCTCATGCGCCCAGACGTGGCGGCGTGGCTCGCCGACGCGAGCGCGGTCCTTCCCCTCGCCGGGCGCACGGCCGTGCGCACCTTTCGTCGGCAGGGACTTCCCCGCGGGATTGGCCCTCCGAGCGCCGGGGTCGCCGTCGAAGCCACCGGAGCCGGCGTGCCGCTTGAGCGAGACGGTCTCGCGTCAAGATGCGCCGAAGTTCGACGGACGACGGCGGTGCCCTCGGCGTGAAGACGCTCCCCGCTAGCCGCGCAGCAGCGACTCGCCGCCGTCGATCCAGGTCTCCGTGCCGGTGATGTGGTCGGCGTCGTCGGAGGCGAGGAAAAGGATCAGCTTCGCCACCTGCTCGGCCGTCCCCGGCGCCCCGCGCAGGGGGTGCGCCCCTTCCGGGAAGTCGACCGGGATGCGGACCCCTTCCAGACCGCGCAGCTCGGTCGTCTGGTTGATCTGGGTGGCGATCGCGCCGGGGCAGATCACGTTCACCCGCACCTTCTCCGGTGCCAGCTCCAGCGCGACCATCTTGGCGAAGGCGACCTGCCCGGCCTTGGCGACCGAGTAGGCGGTCGCCCCGGTGTTGCTGAAGTTGCGGGTCCCGTTCACCGACGACGTGATGACTACCGCGCCCCCCCGCCGCTTCAGGTGGGGCACCGCCCGCTTGACGGTCAGAAAGGTGCCGGTCAGATTCCCCCGCAGCGTCCGCTCCCACTCCTCAGGCGTCAACTCCTCCAGCGGCGCCCAAACGCCGTTGAACCCTGCGTTGGCGACGACCACGTCGAGCCGCCCCCAGCGGGCGACGGCCTCCTCGATCGCGGCGGTAACCGCCGCGTCGTCCCCGATGTCGGCGACGAGCGGCAGCGCCTCGCCGCCGGCCTGCGCGATCTCGGCGACCGCCTCCCGGATCGGCCCCTCGCTCCGCCCCAGCGCGGCGACCTTTGCCCCCTCCCGCGCCAGCCCGAGCGCCGCCGCCCGTCCGATCCCCGACCCGGCGCCGGTCACCAGCGCCGCCTTGCCCGCGAACCGCATCCGTCCCCCCTCCGCGCCTGGCGCACCTCCCCCGGCCGACAGGCCGAGGCTACCACGTCACCCGCAGGTTGCCGCTCCGGATCGGCGGTGTTCCGATCCGAGCCGGCCCGGCCCCGGCCTCGACCGGGAGCGGGCGCCCGTCGAGCGTTGCCGCGACCGGCGCCGGCAGACCCTCCAAGGCGAGGTCGTAGCGCCGCATGACGTCCCCCGCGATCGTGAACGTCGCGCCAGAGCCGTCCGCGTCCATCGTCAGGCGCGTCACCGTGCCGTCCGCCTCGGGCAGCTCCAGGGAGGACGTTCCGGCCGGCGCGCAGCGGACCGTGAGGGGGTCGGTCGGCACCTCGTCGACGTGCCGCATCGCCGGCCCCATCGGCAACATCGTCCCCCGCCGCAGGAAGAGCGGCAGGCGGTCGAGCGGCACCATGAGGTCGAGGAAGCGCCCCCCCGCCACGATCTCGCCGGTCCAGAAGTCCACCCACTCCCCCGCCGGCAGGTAGACCGTACGCGGGGCCGGATCGATGCGGTCGCTCACCACCGGCGCAACCAGCAGCGAGGGGCCGAGGAGGTACTGGTCGTCGACGTCCCAGGCGCCGCGGTCGCGCGGGAACTCCAGCACCAGCGGGCGAAGCATCGGCAGCCCGTCACGATGGGCCTCCCGGGCGACCGACAGCAGGTAGGGCAGCAGCCGGGAGCGGAGCCGGGCGTAGTCCCGCACGATGCGGAGCACCTCGTCGCCGAAGCACCACGGCTCCCGCGGCGTCGTGCCGTGAAAGCGGGCCAATGGCGAGAGGAGGCCACATTGCGCCCAGCGGACGTAGAGGCCGGGCGAGGGCGCCGGCCCGGCGAAGCCGCCGATGTCGTGGGACCAGGCACCGGGCGCCGAGAGCGCCCAGTTCAGCCCGCCGCGCAGACAGCCGGCGAATCCGACGGCGTTCGTCGGCGGGTCGCCCCCCCACTGGGCCGGGTAGCGCTGCGAGCCGGCCCAGCCGGAGCGGCCCCAGACGAGCGCCTCGCCGGCGGCCGCGGCCGTCGCCTCCCAGACCGCTCGGTTGTAGAGGAGGGGATACAGGTTGCGGAGCCGCGCCCCGTCGAGGCCGGAGGCGCCGCGGGCGTCCGGCGGCACCGCCTCCCCGAAATCGGTCTTGAAGGCGGCGATCCCCATCTCCAGCAGGGGAGCATGCTGGTCCCGCCACCACGCCGCCGCCGCTGGGTTCGTGAAATCGACCAGGCCGCGCCGCAGGTCGGGCAGGAAGGCGCCGTCGATCGTCGCCACCGCGTCGCCGTCGTCGCCCCGGAGCAGGAAGCCGCGCCGCCGCGCCTCGCCGTGGAGGGGGGTCCCGGCCGCGAGATACGGCACCTCCCAGAGGCAGACCCGGACGCCGCGCTCCCGCAGCCCGCGCACCATCCCGGCCGGGTCGGGGAAGGCCTCTTCATCCCAGACGAAGTCGCAGTTCAGCGCCGGGGTCTTCAGCCAGGCCGGATCGAGGTTGACGACGTCGAGCGGGATCTCCTCCGCCGCCATCCGGTCGACGACCGCCTCGACCTCGGCCCGCGTCTCGTAGCGGCAGCGGGAGGCCCAGACGCCGAAGGCCCAGCGCGGCGGCATCGGCATCCGCCCGGTCAACGCCGTGTAGTCGCCGAGGACCGCCTTCAGGTCCGGCCCGAGGAAGAGGAAGAGGTCGAGCCCCGGGTCGGCGACGGTCAGCGCGGCGGCGGCCCCCGAGGTGGCCCCGAGGTCGGCCTCGACGCGGGCGCTGGTGTGGGCGAAGACGGCGTAGCCGGCGGAGGAGCAGACGATCGGGCACCCCTTGTAGGCGGCCTGGCTCGTCGTCCCCCAGGCATCGGTCGCCCAGGCGACGGGGCGGCGGCCGCGCTGGTCGAAGGCGGCGAAGCGCTCCCCCATCCCGTAGAGCCGCTCGGCCGGCCCAATCGCCCAAGCGACCGTCGACCGCGGCCCGACGCCGGCGCCGCCCTCGTCGCCGGCGTCGGCCCCGTCCAGGATCGCCAGGGGCGGCGTGATCAGCTGGCCGAAGACGTTCCGGTCGTGGTGGGCAAGGACGAAGGGTGGACCGCCGGGGACGTCGATCCGGAGTCGGAACGGCTCGGCATCGAGCGTGATCGTCGCCTCCCCCGCCGAGAGGCTCCAGACCCCTTCCACCTCCCGCCCGGCCATCGGCAGCGCCGGCGGC
>CADCWL010000140.1 GCA_902806405.1 uncultured Thermomicrobiales bacterium
GGCGGGTCGATCTAACCGGGAGATCGCCACCGCCCTCTTCGTCAGCCAGAGCACGGCCATCAGCCATGTCCGGAACATCCTCGCCAAGCTCGGCCTCGACTCCCGCACCGCCGTCGCCGCCTGGGCCATCCGCCACGGCCTGGACTGAGCGTCGCCGCGCCGGTCGGTGTGGCGTCACGCCGTCTCCCCATTAATGGGGACGGCCAGCCGATCGTGCCCTCCGGCGAATCCCCATCCCAGGCGATGCGCCACGCGGCCGTGAGCCGCACCATGGGACCGTGCCCGGCGACCGATCGCCGGGCCGGAGCGGGCGCGGTTGCACCCACAGAGGAGGCACTCATGACTAGGTCGCGTCCCGTCTACCGCACCAAAGGAGGGAACTCGATGCCCCACCCGCGCTTCCGGCTCCTGCCGGCATCGCTCGCCGTCGTTGTGGTCGCCCTGCTCACCCTACCGGTGGCCGTCTCGGCGGCCCCGCCGCTCGTTGAGACGTTCACCAACGAGGGCAGCTTCGCGTTCGCCGGGCCCTGCCCTAACGGCGTCACCCTCGTCCAGACCTTCACCGAGGACGTGCGCGTCACCACCTTCTTCGACAAGGCGGGCAATCCCGTTCGTGTCCAGATCAAGGTCAACTATGTCGGCGTTGTCACCAACCCGGAGACCGGCGAGAGCGTGGAGAATCCCGGCCACTACACGATCATTGACGACCTGGTCGAGGGCACCGTCACCCAGGTCGGCCTGGTCTTCAGCACGACGGTCCCCGGTGTTGGGGTCGTCTTCCATGACGTGGGCCGAGTCGTCTTCGACACCGACGGCAACCCGATCTTCGAGGCCGGCCCGCATGACGTGCTTAACACCGAAGGCGCCCACCCGGTGAGGGCGCGTTTCTGCGAGGCGCTGACTTGACGAGGCCAGCGGTGGTGCCGCGGGGCGGGCAGTAGCGGCCTCGACGCGCCCGCATCCCTTCCGGCGCAATGCAATGTGTTCCCCCATCCTGCCGGAGTGACTCCCCACGGGCGTGCAGGGAGCCCGGATCAAAGGGCTACGGTCGCCTGCGACGCGAGCAAGGAGAGCAAACCATGGCACACTCGGACCTGTCCCGGAGGAGTCTGTTAAAGCGGGGGGGCGCGGCGCTGGCCGGCCTGGGCGTGCTGCGCCTGGCCGGGCCGGCCCACGCCTTCGGGGACGAATCCGGCGGGGAGGTCGTGCCCTGGCTCGACCGGCCCGAGCCCAACCCCGTGCCGGAGGTGATCGTCCGGCAACTGGACTGGGAGCGGCTGGACTCCTGGCTGACGCCGCCGGACCAGTTCTTCGTCATCAAGCACTTCGACGAGCCCAAACTGAGCGAGCGCGACTGGCGCCTGGAGATCGGCGGCCTGGTGGCGCGGCCGATGACGCTGTCGCTCGCCGACCTCAAGGACCGGGCGCGGCAAGAGGTGACCTTCACGCTGGAGTGCTCGGGCAACTCCGCCTTCCCCTTCAACCCGGGCCTGGTCGGCAACGCGACCTGGGCGGGGGCGCCGCTGGCGCCGCTGCTGGAGGAGGCCGGGGTGCTGGAGGCCGGGACCGAGGTCGTCTTCTGGGGGGAGGACGCCGGCGAGCAGACCTGGCGCGACGAGATCACGATCAGCGAGCGGTTCGCCCGCAGCATGTCGCTGGCGGACGCGATGGCGGAGGAGAACCTGCTCGCCTACGGGATGAACGGCGGGGACCTCCCGAACCTGCACGGCCACCCGCTGCGCCTGATCGCGCCCGGCTGGTACGGCGTGGCGAACGTGAAGTGGCTGACCCGGATCGAGGTGCTGGACCGGCGCTACCAGGGGCACTTCATGGCGCGCGACTACGTCACCATCCGCGAGGAGGAGCGCGCCGGGGAGCCCTTCTGGACCTTCACCCTGGTCGGGCGCGACCGGCTCAAGTCGGCGCCGGCGCGGGTGCTCCGGCGGGGCGGCCGCTACGGCGTCCAGGGCGCGGCGTGGGGCGCCCGCATCGCCGGGGTCGAGGTGCGCGTCGACGACGGGCCCTGGCGGCCGGCGACGCTGACCGAGGGCGCCGGCGAGGAGTTCGCCTGGACCTTCTGGACCTTCGACTGGGGCACGCCCGGTCCCGGCGAGCACGCGGTGACGTCGCGCGCGACCGACGCGAACGGGAACGTGCAGCCGGCGCCGGACGACCCGCTCCTGGCGGGCAAGCAGACCTACTGGGAGAGCAACGGCCAGATCACCCGGCGCGTCCGCCTCGCATAACGGGCGGGGCCGGGGCGACATCAACCGCGCGACCGCGTTGTCTCCCAAACGGCCGTGTGCGCGACGCGCCACCCGGCGGTCGACTCCCCGCACCGGGGGGCGCGGTCGGCCCCCGCTCGCCCCCCGCCCGGGCGGCCGGGTCCGTCGCCCGCAGCACGCACTTCTCCGGATGACACCCGCCCCCGCCCGACGACGGCCCCGTCGGCCGTCCGGGCCCGACGCGACGCGAACGGGAGGCCCCGATGCACCTGCGCATCACCCGCGGCTCCTTCGACCCGGCCCGTTACGACGAGAGCGTGGCGCTCTCCCAGGAGGTCGGCGACGCCCTCGCCCGCCTGCCGGGCTTCGTCGCCTACCGGGGCGGGGGCGACCGCGCCCTCCTGCCCGACTACGCGCTCCTGGCCACCGGCCGGGTGGTGCCGCCCGGGTGCGGCCCGCCGCCCCGCGGGAGCGCCCCGATCACCCGGACCGCCCAGGGCTACCTGCCGCGCTGAGCGGGGGCCGGCGACCCCCGACGGCGGACCGCCCGCCTTTGGCGACGGCCGCTTGCCCGCCCGTGCCCTACCCCGGGGAGCACGCCCCCGGGAGTCGTCGCCCGCGCTTTCCGGGGCCCGCCCAGATCCCGACGCCCTTCCCCCAACCGGCGCCGCGACGAACCGCAGCGCCGACGTGATCGCATTGGGAGGATCCAATCATGACGTCGCTCCACACCCCGTCCGCTCGCATGTCGCGTCGCGCCCTGGTGGGTGCCGGCCTCGCCGGCGCGGCCGCCGTCCCGCTCGCCTCCCTGCACCGCGCCGCCGCGGGGGGCGCCCCCCGCGGCGCGTTGGCCCCGGCCGCTGGCCAGGAGACCGCGGCCTCGCCCGCTGGCTGGCGCACCTGGCTCCTGGCGTCCGTCGACGAGCTGCGTCCCGCTGCCCCCGGGGCGCCCAGCCGGGCGGAGATCGACGAGGTCGTCGCGGCCCAGGCCGATCCGTCCGAGGCGACGGCGGCGGCCATCGCGCGCTGGGGAACCGGCCCGGCCCTCATCCCCTGGGCGAGCATGGCGGGGGAGGTCTCCGCCGAATTCGAGATCTCCGGGATGCCCCAGAACCGCTTCATGGCCATCTACCACACCGCGCTCCACGACGCCGTGATTGCGGCCTGGGATGCCCAGGTGGCTCACACCCGGCCGAGCCCGGGCGCGACCAGCGACAGGATCACCCCCGCGCCCGGGGTCGACCCGGACCGGCCGTCGTTCCCGTCGGAGCACGCCGCGGTCGCGGGCGCGGCGGCGACGGTGCTCGCCTACCTCATCCCCGACGCCGAGTCCGGCCGGTTCGACGCGCTCGCCGCGGAGGCGGCCGAGTCGCGGATCGCGGCCGGCGACGCCTTCCGCAGCGACGTCGAGGCTGGGCTCGCGCTGGGGCGGGCGGTCGGCGCGAAGGCGGTCGCCCGCGCCAAGGGCGACGGCGCCGACGCCGAGTGGGACCCGGCGACCATGCCGACCGGCCCCGGCTTCTGGCGGCCGACGCCGCCGGGATTCGTCGAGACGCCGTTTGCGCCCCTGGCTGGCGCCCAGCGGACCTGGGTCATGACCGGCGGCGACCAGTTCCGGCCGGCGCCGCCGCCGGAGTACGGCTCGCCGGCGTGGAAGGCCGAGCTCGACATGGTGCTGGAGTTCGCCGCCAACCGCAGCTTTGAGCAGGAGCGGGCGGCCCTCTGGTGGGGCACCAACAGCCCAGCCGCGCTCGTCAACGAGTGGACCCGTGAGCTGATCCTGCGCGACGGCATCGACCTGCCGCACACCGCGCGGATCCTGGCCGACGTGCACGTCGCCATCGCCGACTCCTCGGTCGCGGTCTGGGACGCCAAGTACACCTGGTGGACCTCGCGCCCGATCACCGAAGCCCCGGACCTCAAGACGCTCCTCCCGACCCCGCCCTACCCGGCCTATCCCTCGGGCTATTCCGCCGTCATGGGCGCCGGGGCGACCGTCGTCGGGCACTACTTCCCGGAGGCGGCCAACGACATGGCCGACCGCGCCTGGGAGGCGGCCGCCTCCCGCGGCTGGGCCGGCGTCCACTACGTGATCGACGACGACATCGGCCTGACGATGGGCCGCCAGGTCGGGCGCCTCGTCTGCTCCCTCGCCGGCGCCGATCCCGTGGACGGCGCAGCCTAGGAGCGCGTCGCAAAACCCAGCCGGACCCGGCCGGGGCTGGCATACCCTGTCCCCGGTGCGGGTCGGTCCCTTGTCCCCGGCGACCGCGCAGTGGCCGCCGGGGCGGGAGCGCCCGCGCGGGGCGGCGTCACTCGCCCGGCGCCCGGATCATGCCGGCGGACGCGGCGGGGCGGGCGTATCCTGGGCCACGACCTCAGCCCACCGGGGTGCCGCCCGCGGCGCCCCGGCCACCGAGCTGACGCCGACGCGGAGTGACCAGCCTCGTCGCCCGTTCCTGCTCGAGGCGCCGCGGGCGATGCCGTCGGAGGAGCGTGGCTAGGCGGCTAGGACGGGCCGGGGCAACCGACCAGCCATTGGGTGCCGAACCTGTCGACCAGCGAGCCGAAGCAGTTGCCGTCGGACGTTTCCTGGAAGGGGTGTTCGACGTCGGCGCCGTCGGCGA
>CADCWL010000141.1 GCA_902806405.1 uncultured Thermomicrobiales bacterium
TCCTGTAGGTTGGCAGGCCGACTCCTCCGCGGCTCCGAAATGGACCCTCCATGGCTGGCGTCCCTTGGCTGCCACATGACGCGGTTGCTCGGTCTCTCCCCCGGCTTCGCGAACGCCTCGGCGGCTACATGACTCTGACCGGGCCGTACGACGGCGAGGAGCGGCTTCGCCCCGCGATGGTCGCCCGTGCCGGGCTCCGCCGCATTGTGGGCGGGCGGGCTTGACCCCGCCCGCGGCGTGGCGCGGGGCGGACCGCCAGGTCGGCCTCGCCTACCTGGGTTACTTCGCGGCGGTCGGGGCCTTCCACCCGTTCGCCACGCTCTACTTCCTTGGCCTCGGGCTGTCCAGCGTGGAGGTCGGCCTGCTCGCCGCGCTTCCGGCCGCCGGGGTGGCGCTCTCCGGCCCGCTCGTCGCCGCGGCGGCCGACGCGCGGGCGGCTCACCGAAGGGTGCTCCTAGCGGCGCTCGGGTTGGCCGCGGCCACGGCGTTGGCGGCCACGCAGGCGACCCGCTTCCCGCCGCTCCTCCTGCTAATGGGCGTGCTTGCCCTCGCCGCGGCGCCGGTCGGGCCGCTCCTCGATGCTTTCGCTGTGGGCGTCGGAGCCCGGCTTGGCCGCTCGTACGGCAGCCTCCGGGTCTGGGGCTCGCTCGGCTACAGCGCGGTGGCGCTGGCCGTCGGCCGCCTCATGGGCGAGCGGGTCTCTCCCATCTTCCTTGTCGCCCAGGCCGTCTGCCTGGCCCTCGCCCTCGTCTCGGCCCGTCGCCTGCCCTCCCTCACCCCTCGGGAAGCCCGACCCCTCCTTGGGGGGCTTGCGCAGCTGCGGCACAACCGGCAGCTGGCCGCGCTGCTGCTGGTGGCCTACCTCGTCGCCGGCGGCGCGGCGATCCTGAATGCGTTCCTCGGCGTCCGCCTGGTCGAGACGGGGGGCTCGGCCGGTCTGGTCGGGCTGGCGATCGCGCTGGGGGCGGCGAGCGAGCTGCCGGTGGTGGCCCTCGGGGGCTCGCTCCTCGCCCGCTTCGGCGCGGCCCGGCTCGTGGCGCTGGCGATCGTCACCTACGCGGTGCGCTTCGTCGCCTATGGCACGGTGGAGGACGCGGCGTGGATGCTCCCGGTCCAACTCCTCCATGGGCTGTCGTTCGGCGCGTTCCTGGTCGCTTCGGTGACGCTCGCGGCGCGGCTGGCCGGGCCCGCCCACGCGGCGGCGGCGCAGGCGCTGCTGGCGGCGGCCTCGTTCGGGCTGGGGACGATCACGGGGTCGGTGGTGGGGGGCGCGCTGCTGGACCGGTTCGGGGCCGCTGGCCTGTTCCGCGGCGCGGCTGGAGTGATGGCGGTGGCGCTGGCGGTCTTCGTGGCCGCCCGCGGCGCGTTCGAGGGGCGCGGGCTCCACGGCGTCGACGACGGGCGAGACACCATCCGACCCCCAGTCCGTGCGGGTAAGTGAAGAGGACGGCGACGTTGACTCGTTCCGCATGCCGCCCGGGGAGGGGACGGGCCACGATCGACGCATTCCCCGCTTCGCCCCCGCCGGGCGCGCCGCACACCGCGTCCACCTCCCTCACCCCGGAAGCCCTCAGCGCGCCGGCCGCTGCGAAGGGCTCGGTCGGCCCCCCGAAGTCCATAACGGGCTCCAGCCCGACTTCGTCACGCACGGGCACCCGTGCGTGTAGCAGTCTCGGTGCTGAGTTGACCCGGACCCATCAACCATCCAAGCGCCGCTGCGGCGCAAGCTAGCTCGCAGCGCTCTAGCGTTGACGGCACGCGCCCCCCCCGAGGGGTGGCTCGGACCAAGGGAGGACAGCCCGGTTTCGGCGCTGGTGTTCAAGTCCCGCGACCGTGCCATGCCCGTCCCGCGGTTGCCCTGGTGCTACCATCCGATACGCCCCATGCGCGACGGACGACGGCTCGAACGCGGGGTCGAGGCTTCCATGGTCGCCGAACACGCCACCCGCCCCGATCGCGCCGGCCGGGAGACGGTCTGGCGCGAGCTGCGCGGCGTCGTCGAGCGGATCACCTTCCAGAACCCCGAGAACGGCTTCACCGTCGCCCGCCTCGCCGCCGAGCGGCGTGACGCCGAGGCGGCCGCCTCGGCGGACGACGAGCGCCTCGTGACGCTGGTCGGCACGCTGCCCGACCTGCAGCCCGGCGAGGCGATCGAGGCCAAGGGCTGGTGGAAGAACGACCCCACGCGCGGCTGGCAGTTCCAGGCGATCGACTACCGCACCGCGTTGCCGGCGACCCTCCAGGGCATGAAGCGCTACCTGGGGTCGGGGCTGGTCAAGGGCATCGGCCCGGTGATGGGCGGGCGCATCGTCGACGCCTTCGGCGAGGCGACCTTCGACGTCATCGACGGCCAGGTCGAACGCTTGACCGAGGTGCCGGGGATCGGCCCGATCCGGGCCAAGCGGATCGCCGCCACCTGGGACGAGCAGCGGCACGTGCGCGAGGTGATGGCGGCCCTGCAGGGCCACGGGGTCTCGACCTCGCTCGCCGTGCGGATCTACAAGAAGTTCGGCGACGACTCGGCCGCCGTCATCGCCAAGGAGCCGTACCGGCTGGCCCGGGAGGTCTGGGGGATCGGCTTCAAGACCGCCGACAAGATCGCCCAGGCGGTGGGGATCGCCCCCGACGCCCCCGAGCGGCTGCAGGCCGGGGTCCTGCACGGCCTCGGGCAGGCCGCCGACGAGGGGCACACCCTGCTGCCGGAGGACCGCCTGGTCGCCCTCGCCGCGGAGCTGCTCGGGGCCGACTCAGACCGCATCGCCGCGGCGATCGCGTCCTTGACCGCGACGGGCGAGCTGGTGGCGGCGGGCCGGGACGGGCAGGACGGGCGCCTCCTCGCCCTGGCGCCGTTCGCCCGCTCCGAGTCGGGGCTCGCCTCCCGCCTCCAGGCGCTCGCGGCGGCAGGCGACCGCGCCCGCGTCGGGCGCGCCTTCGCCGGCATCGATTGGACCGTGGCCTTCGGGTGGCTGGCCGAGCAGCACGGCCTCACCCTCGCCCCCGAGCAGGAGGACGGGGTGCGGATGGTACTAGCCGCCCCCGTGTCGATCCTGACCGGCGGCCCCGGCACCGGCAAGACCCACACCCTGCGCGCCGTCCTGCTGCTGGCCGGGGCCAAGCGGCTGCGCTGCGTGCTCGCGGCGCCGACCGGGCGGGCGGCCAAGCGCATGCAGGAGGCGACCGGGTGGCCGGCCGGCACGCTGCACCGGGTGCTGGAGCTGCGCCCGGGCGGGCGGGCGGGCCGCAACCCGGACCGCCCCCTCGAGGCCGACCTGGTGGTCGTCGACGAGGCCAGCATGCTCGACGCCCTGCTCGCCAACCAGCTCGCGAAGGCGGTCGCGCCCGGCGCCCACCTGCTCCTCGTCGGCGACCCCGACCAGCTGCCGAGCGTCGGGGCGGGCGACGTCCTCGCCGACCTGCTCCGGTCCGAACGGTTCCCGGTCACCCGGCTGGAGCGCATCTTCCGCCAGGGGGCCGGGTCGGGCATCGCCGCCAACGCGACGCGCATCAACGAGGGCCAGCCCCCCCGGTTCGGCGGCGAGGTTGGGGACTGCTTCTTCCTGCCCGCGGAGGATCCGGCCGAGGCCGCGCGGCTGGTCGTCGACCTCGTGGCCCGCCGGCTGCCCGCCCGCTACGGCTTCGGCGCGGGCAACGTCCAGGTGCTCGTCCCGATGCACCGGGGCGAGGCGGGGGTGGGCAACCTCAACCTGCTGCTGCAGGATCGGCTCAACCCCGCCACGGACGGCGTCCCCGAGGCGCGGGGCGGGGGCCGAACTTACCGCCCCGGCGACCGCGTGCTGCAGCTGAAGAACGACTACGGCCTGGAGGTCTTCAACGGCGACCTCGGGACGGTGCGGGCGGTCGAGCCGGTCGAGCAGGAGGTGGTCGTGGCCTTGGACGACGGGCGGGAGGTGCGCTACCCGTTCGCCAGCCTCCACCAGCTGACCCACGCCTACGCCGTCTCCGTCCACAAGGCGCAGGGGGCGGAGTTCCCGGCGGTGGTGATCCCCCTCCTGACGAACCACGCCCCGATGCTGGGGCGGACGCTGCTCTACACGGCGGTGACCCGCGCCCGGCAACTCGTCGTGGTCGTCGGCCAACGACGGGCGCTGGCGATGGCGGTCAAGGACTGGCGGCGGACGGAGCGGCAGACGGCGCTCGACGGCCTGCTGTCCGGGGAACTCCGTAACGCCTGGCCTCGCCCCGGCGCAGCAGACGCCAGCGACGACGGGTCCGACGGGGCGGCGTCCTGGGAGGGGCTGGTCGGCGACGAGGCGGCGGCGTAGCCGCCGGGGCACCGCTGCGGCTACGCCACCAAGTCCGCCCGAGCGATCCCCCGCACCACCGCCCGCACCGTCTCGTGGGCGTGTGGCTGGTACCGGCCGCCACAAGGCTGTCCTCGGCCGGATCGTGGAAGGCGGCGTCGACCTTATCGGCGCCCAGCGGCTCGGCCACCAGATGGCGGGCCTGATCGAGCGCGGGGGCGAGCTCGACCGCCTCGATCGTCAGCAGCCGCTCCAGCGTGGCGAGGAGGCGGGCCGCGCTCGGTCGACCGTTCGCCTCCCGGCCGTTCGCCGTGTCCTGCGCCCCCGCCATCCCAGCCCCCCCAAGACCATTGCCGCGTCGTTTACGGACATCGTATCGCGCCGGCCCACCGTTGCGCTGCCGGTGATCGGCCCAGCGCCCGGCCGTCGATCACGCACGACGACGGTATGCCCCCTGCTCGGGGACGACGGGGTTCCCGTGGCCGCGGAGCCGCGCGGCGCGGGCGCTGATTGCAAGTGCCGCGGGTGGCCAAGCTCGTCCGGCAGCGACGTGCGTTTCCG
>CADCWL010000142.1 GCA_902806405.1 uncultured Thermomicrobiales bacterium
CGCCGCACACCGGGCAGCGCAGCACAGCGTCGAGCCGTCGCTGGCGGGCCGGGTCGGCGCGGGCGCTCTCCGCCCGCAACCAGACCGGCTTCGGCCCGAGCGGCAACTCCCCGGAGCCCCCATGAACGACCGCCGAGAGGGCGTGTTGGCCCGGTGCGATTCCCTCCGTCGACACGATCGCCTGCCAGCCGCAGTGCGCCGCCAACCCTGCTCGGCGGTAGTCGGCGCGGGCGGTCAGCACGTCCTCCCGGGGCAGACCGTAGGACGCCTCCGCGACCGTCTGCCCGTCGATCGCAACCTCGATCCGGTCGATCCCGGCCGGATCGACCGCCCACCCGTAGACGACCAGCGGGCTCGACCACCCCGTCTCCCGCAGCGGGTCGGTCAGCTCGCGCACGTTCGGTACGTCGAGCGAGCCGGCCAGCGGCACCGGCGGCGGGTCAAGCCGGACCGGCCGCCGCATCTCAGAGCGCTGCCCCTCACGGTCGAGCGCCACGAGCCGCAGCTGCCCCCCTCGCGGCAACGGAGGAGGCGGCGCGGTCTCCAGGCGGTAATAGAAGCCGCTCTGCCGGGCCCCCGGCCAGTCGGGGTGAGCGTCCGCCACGTCGGGCCGTCCGCGCCCGGTGCTCGCCTCGCCAAGCCGCTCGTCGTCCAGCCAGACCTCGACCCGCTCGCCCCCCGCCGGGCTGTACACCCAGCCTCGGACAACCGAGTCGAGCGAGAGTCCATCGCCCGCCGCCGGTTCGTCGCAGACCAGGACCGGGATCGGCCCCTCGATCGCGACGGCCGAAACCGTCCGGATGCGGCGTCTCAGCTCGGTCCGCCGCCCCGCTCCGTCCTCGGCGACGAGGAGCAACTCGACCGCGTCGGAAGAGCGCCCGATGGCCTCGGCGTCGATCCGCAAGCGGAACCCGCTGTGGAGGCTATCACCGGCGTGCGGGTGCGCCGCGGCGACATCGGGCCGCTGGCCGCCGATCTCCGCCGTTCCGACGGTCCGGCCGTCGATCACGACCGAGACCGCTACGACGCCGTCCGGGCTGAGCGCCCAG
Organism: uncultured Thermomicrobiales bacterium; assembly: GCA_902806405.1. Classification (GTDB taxonomy): domain Bacteria; phylum Chloroflexota; class Chloroflexia; order Thermomicrobiales; family UBA6265; genus CADCWL01. The sequence goes on from CADCWL010000142.1 coordinate 1,050, forward strand.
CCGGCCAGCACGGAGCCGGTCGAGACAACCTCACCCTCGACCGGTTGGTCCAACACAACGTGGGGCCAGACGTCCGTCCCACCTCCGGTCTCCGTCACGCCGCCCCTCCCGCACGTTCGTCGCCCTGCGCTCCCAGGGACGAAGCCCCCGGTCCATATGCCCTTTCACAGCGTCGCGCGATCACCCGTCGCCGAGCGCCCCATCGCCCGGCGAGTGTAGCGGAACGGTCCTTCCAATACGCCCGCCCGGCGACTGCGGGAGCGAGCGCCGCCTCGGGGCGCGGTGGTATAGTCGGAATCTGGGTCGCACGTTCGCCACCGTCACCGCCGCTGCGCTGCACGCCAGGAAGGAACCGCACCCGGTGAGGATCGTCATCGCCGGCCCCCCGAAGACCGGAAACGTCTGGCTGAAGTGCATCCTCGGCACGGCGTACGACCTTCGGCCCCTCGGTCCGAAGGCGGTGCCGGAGCGGCCCCGGCTGGAGCTCTTTCGGGAGTGGATCGGGCAGGGCGGGTTCCCCGACGGCACGATCTTTCACCAGCACTACGAATACTCCGACGAGCTCACCGACGCGTTCGCGGCGATCCCTGCCCATATCGTCACCATCGTCCGCGACCCCTACGACGTCTTCGTCTCCTCCTACTTCACCCTCCAGCAGCACGTGGACGGCCGTCGCGGTGGCAAGCGGGACGTTCTCAAGGGCAAGCCGCTCGATCACCCCGATGTCGTCGCCTTCCTGCGACGCGGCGGCTTCCGGAAGAACATGGTCAAGGCCAACGACTGGATGCGCTCCGGCCGCGCCAGTGTCGTCCGCTATGAGGATCTCCACCGGGACCCGGTCGAGACGCTGCGACGGCTCGGCGAGGGGATGGCGCCGCTCTCCCTCGAAAAGATCGAGCGGGCCGTCGAGACCTGCAGCGCCGAGAACATGCGGAAGCGCGGCGGCTCCGAATCGAAGCACGTCCGCGCCGCCAAGGTCGGCGACTCGCGGCAGCGCCTCAACGACGAGCACCTCGCCGTTTTCCGCGAGCACCACGCCGAGCTTATCCAGGCCCTCGGGTACGAGGTTCGATGACGGTCGCGCCGCCCCGCCTTCGTCGGGCGCCGGCGTCGATACCCGGGTGATCTCCATCGGGCAGATCGGCCACTACCTGGCACCGGGCCACGCGCACGAATCCGACCTCGATCGACCACCTGGAGGCGCCGGTGCGACCGCCGGTACGTTCCCCACCGGGCATCGAGGGGATAGAGAGACGGAGCTTCCTCGCGCCGGGAAAGGCGGGCCGGATCGAGTTCGCCGAGGACGAGTAGCCTCGCGCCATGAGGGAGCACCTTCTCAGGTTCGCCACCCGTGCCGGAAGGCTGATCCACGCCTGAAACAGCGTCGGCATCACCTGTGCCGTGGTCGCGGAGGCGGACACTCTTTCAGCTGCGCGGGCAGCCCACAATGGCCAACCGACTCCGTGCCGCCGGCTCCCCGGACCCTTCGCGCATGAACCCGGTCGACATCGCCATCGTCACCCTGGTCGGCACGCTCGCCGTGCTCGGCTTGCGCCGCGGTCTGCTGCTCGGCACCCTCGACCTCCTCGGCGTGGTGGCCGCGCTGGTCGTCGCTGCCCTCTCATACGGACGGCTCGTCGACCCCCTCGCCGGTTGGGGGTTACCGCGCGGCACCGCGGCCATCGTCGCCTTCGCCGCGGTGAACGTTGCCGCTCAGGCGGTCTTCTCCCTTGCGACCGCGCTGCTCTTTCGCCCGCTCCGTCGTCTCGTCCTGCCCGGACCCGTCCGCTGGGCCGACGGCGTTCTCGGCCTGATCCCCGGCGCGGTCAAGGGCCTGGCGCTTGCCGCCGTCCTCGTCATCCCCCTCGCCTTCCTCCAGCGACCGGCCCTCCTCGGCGAGCTGATCCGCGCCTCCCGCCTCGCCGACCCCCTCGTCGCTGTCGGCCTCGACCTCCTCTACGGCGGCATCGACCGCTACGACGTCGACCTCGCCGACTTCACCGCGGTCACCTCCCGCCCCACGGAGGAGGGCATCACCCTTCCCTTCGCGATCACCTCCGGCTTGACCGTCGACGAGGCGGCGGAAGCGGAGATGCTCGGGCGCGTCAACGCCGAGCGGGCCGCGGCCGGCCTCGATCCGCTGGCGGCCGACCCCGGCCAGGCCGCGGTGGGCCGCGCCCACGGCGAGGAGATGTTCCGCGCCGGCTATTTCGCGCACGTCTCCCCGACCACCGGCGCCCCAAACGCCCGGCTCGACGCCGCCGGCGTCACCTACCTTGTGTCGGGCGAGAACCTGGCCTACGCGCCCTCCGTCGGCGTCGCCCATCGCAGCTTGATGGACAGCCCCGGCCACCGTGCCAATATCCTTAACCCGGTCTTTACCCGCCTTGGCGTCGGCGCAGTCCGCAGCTTGGACCGCGGCCTGATGTTCGCGCAGGAGTTCGCCGCGTGACGAACCAGGGTCGGTCCGCGGAAGGGCTACGGGCTTCGAGCCAACGGTGAAGGGTGGCTGAGCGGCTGTTGGGGGGCGAGTGGTGCGGGGTCGTCACCCTGGCGAAAGCGGATTCCGTCCCGGCGAAGCGCCGGTAGGGCGCTCCCTCATCCCTGGCAACGATGCGTGAGCACCATCCCTCACAAGCGGCACAGGACCGGAGCCTGGTCGTGCGTAGCCGATCATTCCCCCTGCCCATCGCCGGCGACGAACTCCGAGGCCCCGAGGCTCACATCTCATAGCTGGTACATTGCTCGGGCCGGCGACGAGGGGCCGGTGGCGCGGGTCGCGGGGTAGGGAGGGCGCGGTGGACATCATCTTCCCGGTCGCGGGGTTCGGGTCGCGGCTGCGGCCGCAGACCTGGAGCAAGCCGAAGCCGCTCGTCGGCCTCGCCGGCAAGCCGATGCTCGCCCACGTGATCGACCGCGTCCTGCCCCTCGACCCCAGCCAGATGGTCTTCATCACCGGCTATCTGGGCGACCAGATCGAGGCCTGGGCACGCGCCACCTACGACCTCCCCCTCGCCTTCGTCGATCAACCCGAGATGCTCGGCCAGACCGACGCCATCGTGCGCACCCGGGATCTGGTCGCCGAGGATGCCCTGATCCTGTTCCCGGACATGCTCTTCGAAGCCGATTTTTCCGTCATCACGGGGACCGATGCCGACGTCGTCGCCTTCACCAAGGAGGTTGACGACCCCTCCGCCTACGGCATCGCCGTCAGCGAAGGGGGCCGCGTCGTCCGGCTGATCGAAAAGCCGCAGGAGGCGGTCTCCCACGACGCCGTGATCGGCATTTATTACGTCCGGCGAATGACCGATCTCTACTCCGCAATCGACGACCAGATGCGCCGGGGCATCAAGCTCAAGAACGAGTACTTTCTGGCCGACGCGATCCAGCTCATGATCGATGGCGGGGCGAAGGTCGTCACCGGCGCCGTCTCCGTCTGGGAGGACTGTGGCAACGCCGAAGCGCTGCTCGGTACCAACCGCTACCTGCTCGAGCACCACCCGCCCGCACCGACCGTTCGCGAGGGTGCCATCGTCGTTCCCCCCTCGTTCGTCGCTCCCGATGCCACGGTAGAACGAGCCATCGTTGGCCCCTTTGCCAGTATCGGCGCCGGCGCCGTCGTCCGGGACGCGGTGGTCCGGGACGCGATCCTCGAGGAAGGCGCGACGGTCGAGACGGGGGTTGTCGAGCACGCGGTGATCGGGCGCAAGGCGACGGTGACGGGCCGCGCCGCCCGCCTGAACGTCGGCGACAACAGCGTCGTCTCGCTGTGACGGAGTCCGAGCCGGATACCGTGACGCAGGCACCCGCCTGGCTGGAGCTCTCCGTCGAGTGCGACACCGAGGCGGTCGAGCCGGTCAGTGAGCTCTTCGCCCGGCACGGCTACAACGGGGGGGTTGTCATCGAGGAGCCCTTCACCCAGGACCCCGACGGCGACAACATCGCCGTTGACCCCTCCCGCCCGGTGGTCGTCCGCACCTTCGTCGCCGCCACCGATACCCCTCCAACCGTCGTCGACGAGATCCGTGAGGCTCTCTGGCACCTCGGGCGGCTCCGACACGTCGGCGAACTTGTCCTGGTTGAGCGGCGGGAGGAGGACTGGGCGAACGCCTGGAAGGAACATTACCGCGTCCACCGCATCGGCCGTCGGGTCGTCGTCCGCGCGCCCTGGCACGACCACGAACCGGCGGCGGACGAGGTGGTGGTCGAGTTGGACCCTGGCATGGCTTTCGGCACCGGCCTGCATCCCTCAACCAAGCTCTGTGTCCTCGGACTGGAGGACGAGCTTCGCCCCGGCGCGCGCGTCCTCGATGTCGGGACGGGTTCCGGCGTCCTCGCCATCGCCGCCGTTCTCCTCGGCGCCGCTCGCGTCGATGCCGTCGACATCGAGCCGGTCGCGGTTCGCACCACGCGCGAGAACGCCGCCCGCAACGGCGTCGCCGATCGAGTTGCCGTCGCCGAGGGGAGCGTCGGCCCCGGCGCCCCCTTCCCCGGCACCTACGACCTCGTTCTCGCCAACATCATCGCCCGCGTCCTGGTCGATTTGACCTCCGGCCTCGCCGCCGCCGTCCCCCCGGGAGGCACCCTCGTCCTCAGCGGCATCATCGAGAGCCGGGAACAGGCCGTCCGCCGCGCATTCGAGGATGCGGGCCTCGTCTTCGACCGGCGTACCCAGATGGAGGATTGGGTTGCTTTGGTCTATCGCGGGCCGTCCGCCCCGACGATGTCCCGGTAGCGGCGCCGATCGGGCCATGCGGGCCGCCCTCCGCCCGGGTCGCGCCGAGACTGCATGCTCCCCGCCGAGGCCGGAAGCACGTGTCGGAGCGGCCGGCCGCACGCGTCCACTGCGCCATCCCGAGTCGTTGGCTCGGCATGTCTCGCACGGACCCGTGCTAGACTTCGTGTCCAAGATCGCCGTCGGCTGCCTGTGCGCCGGCGGCGTCGTGCGACCGGACGGTTCGGCAGCCGATCATTCCCCTGGGACCTCCCGCTCATGAGCCCCGTCGTCAGCCCTCTCTCCCAACGCCGCGTCGATCTTGCCCCAGCGTCGCCCGGGTTGATCGAAGCGGTTGCCCCCGCCTCCCTCGCGGAGGAGCTCGGGATCGAGGCCGGGGATCGGGTGCTGACCGTGAACGGCCGGGTGCTCCAGGACGCGGTCGACTTCCAGTTCCATGCCCAGGCCGAGCGCGTCCGCCTCGACGTCGAGCGGCGCGGCGTCACCCTCCGCTACGACCTCGACCTCGAAGGGGACGAGTACTGGGGCATTACCTTCGCCGACGCCACCTTCGACGGCGTCCGCGTCTGCGAGAACGCTTGCCCGTTCTGCTTCATCAAGCAGATTCCGAAGGGGATGCGCCGCTCCCTCTACGTGATGGACGACGACTTCCGCTACTCGATGCTCTACGGCAGCTTCGTGACCCTTACCAACCTGAGTGAGGCCGATTGGCGGCGCATCGAGGAGGAGCGGATCAGCCCCCTCCATGTCTCCGTCCACGCCACCGACCCGGATCTTCGCGTCGCCCTCGTCGGCAACCCCAAGGCCGGCCGGATCATGGACGACCTGGCTCGCCTGGAACGGGCCGGCATCGACTTTCACGCCCAGCTCGTCCTCTGCCCCGGCGTCAACGACGGTGAGCAACTCGACCGGAGCTTGCGCGACCTCGCCTCCTTCGGCGACCGTCTCCTCTCGATCGCGGGCGTGCCGGTCGGTCTTACCAAGCACGGCCAGGAGCGCCAAAGCAAGCAGATGCGCCTCTCGCGCACCTGCATGCGGACGCTGCCGAACAAGCAGATCGCCGTCCGCCGCTACTTTCCGGCGGAGGCGGCGGCGGTCATCGCCCAGGCTGCCGGCTGGCAGGCGCGCTTCCGGCAGGAGCGCGGCCGCACCTTTTTTCACCTCGGTGACGAGTTCTACCTGATGAACGGGCAGTCGGTCCCCGCTGCCGACGCCTACGATGGCTTCCCCCAGATCGAGGACGGAATCGGCATCACCCGCCACTTCCTCGAAGACCTGGACGGGTACCTGCGCCGTTCCCGGGCTGGCTCCCTCGCCGGCGCGGTCGGCACGATTGCCTGCGGTGAGTTGATCGGCCCCACAATGCGGGCGGCGGTCGCCCGCTTCAATGCCCGCTCCGGCGCCGACCTCGACGTCGTTCCGGTCGCGAACGTTTACCTCGGCCGCGAGATCAACGTCTCCGGCCTCCTCACCGGTCGCGATCTGCTTCACGCCTTCGAGCGCCGCCCGGCCCGTGGTCCCCTCTACGTCTCCGACCGGATGCTCTCCCAGCGGACTGGCACGCTGCTGGACGACCAGCGTCCGGAGGAGGTCGCCGCCGCCCTCGGTCGACCGCTTGTTGCCGCCGGCACGATGGCCGACGTCGCCCGGGACCTGCGGCGTCGACGGCGGCCACGCCCCGTCGTCCACCGCGCAGCGTAGTGGCGCGCCACCGCCCTCGGCCGACGGCGGGTAAAAAGATCCCGGCGTCGGAGGGAGTTTCACCACCCGCGCCCGATCCGGTGTCGCCCCACGCCTCGGGCGCCGTCCTCGCGGTCGTCGTCGCGCCCCGCGCCGGCAAAACCGGCTTCGAGCGTTTGGAGCCGGAGTCGGTCCGCGTCCGCGTTGCCGCACCCCCCGTGCAGGGCGCCGCCAACGGCGCCCTCCTCGCCTTTCTCGCCGAGGCGTTCGGCGTCCCCCGTTCCCGGGTCCGGATCGTCTCCGGCACCAGCGGGCGCCGCAAGCGCGTCCTCATCGCCGGCGTCGACCCCGAGGAGTTGCGGCGCCGCCTCGTGGACCGGGTCACTGTCTGAGCCGCCGTGCGGGCGCGCCCTCCACGTCAGCCGGCTGCGCCCGGGAGGGGCGTCCCGCCTCATCAGGATAAGTGGAGGCTTCATTCCAAAGCGACTGCGGGACCGCGTCGTCCGGAATCCATCCGAGGGAGACGTCCCGACTCCGGCCACGCTTCGACGCCGATGGGCTCCGCGATGCTCTGTCCGAACACTCGACCCGGACTTCCCGGTCGCCCCGCTTCAGCGAACCTTGCCCGCTACTTCCGTCCGGTCACCCGCCGGACCACCGCCAACAGACCGGCGACGCCGACGGCCGACGCCGTCACCACCACCGCGTCACCGAGCACGTGCGGCCCCTTCGCCGCCGGTGCCTCGACCGGCGGTCGATAACGATGCATGCGCCACCAGAGAACAACCGTTTCCCGCATCGCCCTGAGGATCACGCGGAGGCTACCCCCGGTCGCGGAGCCTGCCACCCGTGGGTAGTGGTGGACGCCCACCTGCTGCAGCGTCGCTCCTTGCCGCCGCGCTTTGGCCTGGATCTCCGTGTTGATCAACGCCCCCGGTGCCGCCAGCTCCAGCGAACGCAGCAGGTCACCCCGGAACACTTTGAACGCGCAGTCGATGTCGCGCAGGTGAACGCCGAACAGGACCCGTACCGTCACGTTGAAGATCTCGGCAAAGACGCGGCGGTGGAGCGGGTCGCTCCGTTCCATCCGAAACCCGGCCACGATGTCGAACGCGCCAACGAACGGCGCCAGAAGGCGCAGGTCGGCGATGTCGAACTGGCGGTCGGCGTCCATGAACATCACATAGTCGCCGGTGCTGGCGGCAAAGCCGGACGTCAGCGCCGCCCCGTAGCCCCGGTTCCGGGGGTGATGGACGAGTTGGACGCGGCCATCGCCCGCGGCCAATCCCGCGACGATGCGGGCAGTCCCGTCCCGACTGCCATCGTCGACGACGATCACCTCGATCTCGTCGGAATGGATCGGCAGCACCGAAAGTGCCCGCTCGATCACGAGTCGAATGTTCGCGTCCTCGTTGTGAGCCGGGAGGACCAGCGAGAGAGAGCCGGGGATCCGACGACCGGATGTCACGGACGCCGTTCCCGAGCTTTGGGGGTTTTGTGTTAGGTCAACGGACATCAAGCGCCGTCGGCGGTCGACGGATCCTCGACAGACGTCCCGCCCATCGGTGCCGCTTCCTCGTAGACCGGCTCCTCCGCCACCGACGCCTCCGATGTGACCTCGTCGCCGACCGCATCCACCGGAGCCGGCTCCTCGGTCACGGAAACGCCGTCCACCATCGCTTCACCGGCCGCCGCGTCCTCCATCGCGCCTTCATCCGGCGGCGGCGCCTGCGGCTTCGGCAGCGGCCGGTCGGGATCGGCGTCCGACTTGCCCTTCTGGTCGGGGCTAACCACCCAGACGTTGCCGCGGGACTCGTACGTCGTGTCGAACGATCCTTGGCGCAGCAGCCCCCCGTCCCGGTCCAAGACGCGGCGGACGTGGCTGACCTGCAATCCTTCCAGGGGCGATTCGGTCTTCTTGATGGTCCCCGGCTCGAGCTCCTCGTCGACGATCTCCATGTCCGGCTTGACCTGACGACGCTCGCCATAGAACGGGCCGTCGGTCTCGACGGTGTAGCCGAGATCGGGACCGTAGATGTTCACGATGACGTTGGCGCCGGTGCTCCAGGATTCGACCAGCATCCATCCCCGGGACGGGTTGATGAAGGTGAAGTCCCCCCAGGTGGCCGGGTCCTCCGTCGGCTGCAGGATCGAGGCGTCGAGTCCCGGCGGCCAGCCATCGTACTCGTAGAACGGAATCTGGTACCGGTGGGGGAACCAATCCCCCATCTGCAGCCCCGCGAGGTACGCCGCGCGGAACACCGTGGTCGAGACCTGGCAGATACCGCCGCCGATGTCCTTACCGATCCGCTCACCGTCGATCACCTGCGCCTCGACAAAGCCGTTCGCATCGTTGATGACGCCGACCGCCCCGTTGAACGAGAACTCCCCGCCCGGCGGCACGAGCGTCCCGTTCATCAACGCGGCGCCGACCTCCACGTTGGTAGCCCGGCCGGCGTCGGAACCCGAGTAGTTCGACGTGCCCGTGCCAAGCAGGGTGATGATCCCGAGCTTGCCGAGGTTGGCGCTGTCGACGGTCGGTTTCGTCACCGTGACCGCCGCCGGCACGGCATCGTGGCCGCCGAAAAAGCTCTCGCTGACCGATTCGGCGAGCGGCCCCGGCTGTAGTCGAGCACCGTCGACGCTCTCGACGGTCGAGACGAGCCCCTCCCCGTTCCACCCAACCTCAGCGTCAAGCGGGTCGCGATTGATGTCGGACGCCAGTTTTTCGTTCAACCACGCTGCGAGGGCGTCCTCGTCCATCGCCAGCGAGAAGGCCACCGCGCCCTGCTTCTCCCGATCGATCCGCGGCTCCACGAACCGACCCAGGTCGGCGGGCGAGAGGGTCCAGTACGCGTCGCCGAAAACAACCTGGACCGACTGCGAGAGGGCCTGGGAGAGGGTAGCTCGGGCCTCGTCGAGGTCGCCGACGCGCACCCGCGCCGGCTCGGTCAGGGTCGGCAGCGGCGCGCTGAGGGGCCGTAGGTCGCGGAGCGCCGCAACTAGCGCCGCCGCCGCCGCCTCGCGGTCGACGATCGTGCCGTCGACCTCGGGGATGACCGAGACCGAGATCCCGTCGACCGCTAGCGTAGCCTCCCGTGGCGATCGCCGGAGCTCGCGGTCAATCCGGTCGAACCAGCGGTCCAGGACCTTGCGGTCCAGAGAGAGCCCAAGGGGAATGCGCCGATCCTCGCGGATCAACCCCGCCGTCGTCCCCAGCCGCTGCGCCGCCCGTGGCTCACGACCGATGCCATACGCGGCCGTGAATGCCGCCTCGGGGTCCGCTTTCACCCCGAGCTCTCCCACGGAAGCCGTCCATGCTTGGCCCTCGTGGGTGAAGGCGACCCGACTCCCCTCGACCGCCTCCGCCTTCGCCGCGAGGGCCGCCCGGGCCTCGCCGCCGTCCAAGCCGGCGAGCGACTCGCCAGCGACGTAAACCCCCGGGTACACCTTCCCGTCGTGGAGGGTGCGGAGCACCGCCAAACCGCCCACGGCCACCACCAGGAGGAGCGCGGCGACGAGCACGGATCGGATCGCCAACCGCCCCGCGTGCTCCGCCAGCCACCGCCGCGCGCTCACCCGTCCCAGGGTCCGCGCCCGCACCGTCACCAGCGTGGGGTCGGCCGACGACGGCCGGAACCATCCCGGAAAGAACACCTGCTGTCGCACCGTGGCCGCCCCCTGCGGGTCTCTCCTGTCGATCCGCCAGCGGCCGCCGCTCGGAAGCGGTAACGCCCCCGGCGCCGATTACGGTGCGAAGCGGGACGTCACCCTCCCCGTCACCCGACTCCCGCCTCCGGCACGAGCCGCAGTGTAATCCGGCCGAATTGTACGATGTCGCCCGGCCGGACGCCGGTCGCGACCGAGACCGGCGCCCCGTTAACGAACGTGCCGTTCGTGCTCCCCAGGTCCCGCAGCCACCATCGGCCGCCGTCGTAGGAGAGCTCGGCGTGCTCCGCCGACACGAACGGCTCGTCGATAGCGATCGTGCTCCCCGGGTGGCGCCCAATCCGGGTCACCGGCCGCAGCGCGAAGGCAGCGCCCGGTACCAGGTGCGACTCTGCCCCGTCGACGACGACCAGGCGCCCGGCGGCAGTCGTCGGCGCCGGTCGCTCCTGTCCGGCCAGCGCGATCAACTCCCGGCTCGTGACCCGCACCACCTGGTAGAGGAAGAAGTAGAGCAGAAAGACGAACAGGACCCGAAGCAGCAGCACGAACCAATCGAAATCGAGCCCTTGCAGCATGGTCGACCGGTCACCCCGCCCCAAGCCGCGCGGCCGCGCCACTCGATACCGCACCCCGTCTCCGGAGGCGCGGCCCCCGAGACGGTTTGCTGGTTCCGAGGGTCGAGCGCTGAGCCGGTGACGCCGCACGATGCGGAAAGGGCATCGGCATCTCCGGTAGTGTCACGAGACGCTTTCCGCGCCGAACGGCAGCAGCCGCGCCGGCAGCGTCCCGAACACGATCTCGTCGCCCGGTCGCACCCGATCGCTCGTCACGGGGCGGCCGTTGAGTCGCGTCCCGTTCGTGCTGCCCAGGTCGAGCAGCCGCAATACGTCGCCGTCGTACTCGAAGCGCGCGTGGTGGCGGGATACGTCCGCGGACTCCAGCACCACGTCGTTGTCGAGCGCGCGACCGACGTTCGTCACGGATTTCCGGAGCAGGACATCCTGGCCGTACACTGCGCCGTCGCCGACCCGGAGACGGAGCGGCGGCATCCCACCTGTCGCCCGGATTACCCGGTAAACCTCGGTCCGCTGCACCTCGTCCTGAGCGGCCCGTCCGAGTTCCGGTCGGTCCTGAATCGCAGCAGCGACCCGGATCGCCCGCCGCGGCACCCGCTCTTCGGCCGCGATCTGGACCCGTACCCGATCGACCAGGGTAAAGCCCCGCTCCGCCGCTACCTCCGTCAGCCACTGCTCCATCTGGCGACTGATGGCGCCGACGTAGCCGACGAAGAGGACCATATCCTGGGGGTGCATCACCACCCGGTACTCGTTCGGGACCAGCGTCGCGCCAACGGAAACGACCTGCTGCCCGGTCATCGCCCGCTCGAGCTTCCGCCCGATCTCGGCCGGCTGGATCGGGCTCCGGAAGACGCGCCCGATCGACCCTTCCATCAGACGCTCGAACCCCTGCTCGAACCGGTCGAGGATGTTCACATGCCGACCCTTCGCTCCGCGGAGAGTGGCCACACCCCCAGACGACCAGTATAGGTCATCGTCCGGACAGGGCCCCCCGTTCCCCCGCCGCCGCGTCCATCCCCTCGGCGTCGAATCGGAGATATCCATCCCGCCGTCGGAAGAGGAGGCCGTGCAACGCGTGGTAGGCAGCGTAGACCTCCAACGCGAACGGCAAATACCCCCCATAACCGAGCCATGGCATCTCGAACAGCTTCGGCCCGTCGACGTACGGCACCTCGTAGACCCATTTCGGTAAGGACCGGATGTTCCACAACTCCCAAAAGAAGCCGCACGTCAACCCCGCCGCGAAGAGGACGATCACGGTGTCCCAGCGCCGCCGCGCCACCTCATCCGCCAGGCTCTTGCCGCCGACGAGGGCGTTGAGCGGGTCGAGGAAGAAGAAAACCCCGAGCCAAACCAGCGGGAACGCCTGCCGGGGCGCTGCGAGGGAGAGGATGAACATGCCAAGCCCGAGCAGCGAGATCGCGACCAGTCCGCCGCGCGACGGCCCGATGGTCAGCCATCGACGCGGTCGGGCAAATACCCCGAAGGTGCGGTACAGCTCCGCCGTCGCGAAAAGCGCCGGCATCACCGTCGAGAACGCCAGCGATGCGAGCAGGACGTAGGCGACCGGCCCCCACACCGTCGCCGGCAGGTACCGCCAGTTCCCGAGGTACCCGTTCGCGAACTCGAACAGCCACCAGAGCGGCACCGCGAAGCCGAAGAGCAGCACGAAGCGCTTCGGGCTCCGCGCCAGGAGCGAGTCCCCGCTCCGCCAACGCGTGACCCCGTCAACGCTCAGAACGTAGCCGAGCCAGAGCGGGAAGAAGGTGAACTCGGAGAACGGCCGGATCCCCGACCAGGCAAGCGGCCAGGCGACCGCCACCAGCGCCAGGCCGAATCCGATCTGCGTCGGCGCCGCCCCCCGGCCGGCCGGTCGCCCGCCGAACGGCTGCCCCCCTGCCGGCAGCGATGCTTCGTTCATCTCTCGTGTCTCCGTCCCGATCGAGCACCGCCGGGATGCCGCCGTGACGACCCGCCGAGTATAGCGGCGGAGGTCTGCAGCGCTGGTATGATCGTTCGGCGGCGGCGGTTTGGCCGCGCTCTCGTGCACCGCAACGCCGGTCGTTTCTCCGAAGCGCCTAACCACGTACCATCGGCGACCAGCCGCTTGGGAGGACGGCGCCCCGCCCTCCTCCCAAGCGGCCCGGCGACGTCCGTTCCTCAGTTCCGCCGTCCGCCTCGTCGAAGGATTTTCCCGTGCCCGACCGCCGCGTCCGCATCGGCCCCTCCATCCTCTCCGCCGACTTCCTCCGCCTCGGCGAGCAGATCGCCGAGGCGGAGGCGGCGGGCGCGGACTTCGTCCACGTCGACGTCATGGACGGACGCTTCGTCCCCAACATCTCAGTCGGCCTCCCCCTTGTCGAGGCCGTCCGTCGGGCCACAAAGCTTCCGGTCGACGTCCACCTGATGATCGTCGAGCCGGACCGGTGGGTGGAACGCTTCGTTGCCGCCGGCGCCGACCTCGTTACGGTCCACGTCGAGGCCGACCCCCACCTCCACCGCACCCTCCGAGCGATCGAGGAGGCCGGTGGCCAGCCCAGCGTGGCCCTCAACCCGGCCACCCCCATCGCCGCCCTCGAGGAGGTTTTCCCCCTCGTCCGCCAGGTGCTCCTGATGAGCGTCAACCCCGGCTTTGGAGGCCAGACCTTCATCCCGGCCACCCTCGACAAGATCCGTCACGTCCTCACCGCCCTCGATGCCCGCAACCCGACCTGCCTGCTCGAGGTCGACGGTGGCATCAAGGCGGGCAATCTCGGCCGCATCGTCGCCGCCGGCGCCGACACGATCGTCGCCGGTTCCGCCGTCTTCGCCCCGGACCGGAGCATCGCCGAGACGATGGCGGAGCTTCGGGCCGTGACGGACAGCGTCCGATGATCGGGTTGGGGCGGCGCGTCCCCGGTGGCTCGTGACCACACCAGGACGCTTTCTCCCTTCTCAGGATGGGTGAGCGAGTCATTAGGAACCTAAGAATCTACGGCGGAAACGCGATCCTCACCGGCACCAGGATCCCGGTAGCGGTCATCCGGATTCAGCTCGTCCATGGCTAAAGCGTTGCCCAAGTCCTCTCCGCCAACCCGGATTCCACGCCAGTCGAGGTTCAGGCTGCCCTCTCGTTCACAGAGAAACCCCTCCCAAGCGCCTTCTCCCGTGGGCTGCGGACAAGGTCTGTCGCCGCCACTGCTCGACGCGAACCTGTCCCCTGAGAGGATCCTCTTTCTCAGCACCATCCTCGATCTTGTCGCGGTCCTTCTCCGGACACTCAGATTGGGCGAGTTGTCCGACGATATCGTGGTAGCTCTTGCGAAGCGAGAAGGCGGCGTGATGACTACCTTCGACCTCGTTGATCGGGGAACTCACAAACACAGGGAATTGGTGCCGGATAGGGTTCATTCTGCTTGGAACGGAGGGCCAAGCGCCCTCCTCCGTGACGAGCGTCCTCAATCGATTTTTCTCGAAGGAGGCGGTCGCAAGCGACCTCGCGACCTAACAGGTCGTCCTCGACGGCACGCCGGTCCGTTGTCACGAACTCCTACTGCTTCTCCCACCCGTTCCCGGCGTCAGCCCGATGCTTCCCGCCGCCCCGGCCGCATCAGCACGACCGGCACCAGCGCCAGCAACGCCACCCCCCCTGCCAACAGGAACGTCTCGCGCACGACCTGGATACTGACCGGAAGCACCCGCTCCTCGAAGAACGCGCTCTGCCGGGCAAGGAACGCGGCCGTCGACTCCCCCGGTGCCGGCACCACCTCCTCGAGGTTCCCAACCAGTTCCTGGAGCCGCTGAACCCCGATCGCGGTCAGCGTCGAGATCCCGATCGTCATTCCGAGCAGCCGTGAGACGAGGCTGAGCCCCGCCGCCACCCCCCTGTCCGCTGTCGGCGCGGCGTCGATTACCGTCGCCCCCAGGGGCGCGATCACCAGGCCGAACCCCGCCCCGGCCAGCGCCAGCCCCGGTACCAATCCAAGGTATGCGCCGCCCCGCAGCCCCACCCATAGTGACGAGTACCCGAGGGCCACGAACACCAGACCGACCGCCGCCGTCCGCCGCACCCCGACCCGTTGGGCCACCGCCCCGCCGCCGAGTGAGAGCGCCGCCATCAGCAACGTGAACGGCACCAGCATCAGCGCGCTGATTGAGCTGACCCGTTCCGGCTCCACCAGCAGCGCGACGACCACGGGCACGTCGACCATCGCCACGATCAACGCCGCCCCGGTGGTCGCGTTCGCCGCCAGCGCCGCCGAGAACCGCCGACTCCGGAAGAGGCCGAGCGGCAGCACCGGGTGTGGCGCCCGCCGTTGCCACCAGACGAAGACGGCCCCGAGGACCACCGACCCGACGGTCAGCGGCGCCAGGTACTCCGCCAACGGGTTCCGCGTCCCTCCCAACGCCCGCCCTCCCCCTTGCACCCCGTTGACCTCGCCCCCCGCCGAGAGCCCGAGGTTGAGCAGCAGCAGCGCCCCGGTCAGCAGCAGCGCCCCGAGGGGATCGAGCCGCGCCAGCCATCCCCGCCCCGCCGCCGTTTCCGACCGTCCCCGGACCCAGCGCGCGATCCCTACCGCCGCCACAAGCGTCAGCGGCACGTTGACCAAAAAGACCCACCGCCACGACTCGCCGCCGCCCGCCGCCCCGGCGATCGCCGCCCCCCAGATCGGCCCCAGCACCCATCCCAGGGTGTCGACCGCACCCACCAAACCGAGCGCCGCGACCCGTCGCTCCGGTGGGAGTAGGTCCCCGACCAGCGCCATCGTGACCGGCAGCAGCGCGCCACCGCCGAGTCCCTGGATCGCCCGACCCACGATCAGACCGCCCAGGTCCCCCGCCTGCGCGCACCAGATGGAGCCGACGAGGAAGATTGCCAACGACCCCTGGAATGCCGCCGTCCGGCCGACCAGGTCGGAGACGCGGGCGACGATCGGGATCGCGACCACGTAGGCGAGCAGGTAGCCGTTCACCACCCAGACGTAACGGTCGATGTCCGCCGTGTTGATCCCCAGATCGCCAACCATCCGCGGCAGGATCGTGGCGATCACCGTGAGGTCGAGCGCCCCGACGAAGACCGCCAGCAGCGCCGCGCCGAGCGCCCGTCGCGCTGCACCATCGACGCCGAGCTGCGCCGCCGGGATTGCCTCAGACGGGCGGCTCAATCGACACCCGCTCGCCGTGGCCGGAGAGGTTCAGTGTCCACGTCGCCGGGCTGGCCTGGCCCTCCCCCGGCTCCTGCGCCAGCCGCGCCCGCAGCAAATCGCCCGTCTCCCGGTCGATCCAAAGGTTCACCCTCACCGGGGCGCCGGTCATCGTGTAGGCCGTCACCGGTCCAATGACCTCCTCGCCGACCCGGGCCTCGACGTGGTACGTCTGGCGCTCGTTGATCTCCTCGTCCTCCAGTTGCCGCACGTCGCCGGCCCGGTTCATTACCGGCCCGATCCCCTCCTGATCGTCGAAGAGGACCCCCGGGTCGTACTGGAACTCGGTCTGCGCCGGCCCCCAGGCCCCCGTCAGCAGGTTTGTCGTCCACGAGCGCTCGCCAATCGTGATCAGCTTGATCGTGACAGTCGCCGCCCGGAGCGCCCGCGCCGTGAACTCGGTGGAGACCCGATCGGGCCGCGCCAGATCGCCCTTGGCCGCCAGCAGCTGGATCGTCCGGTTGGCGTCGACGAACGTCTCGCCCTCGACGTCGAGGTCGAAGTGGACCGCCTCCGTCTCCGTCAGCCGCTGGCTGGCCTTCGCCAGGATCTGCTCGGCGGTCGGCGTCGGTGTCGGCGTCGCCTGGCTCACCGCACCGTCGCCGCCACAGCCCACGAGCAGGAGCGATAGGAGCACCAAGGGGAGGAGGGAGATCGGGAGACGCGGTGCAACTGGGAGAGGGGGAAAGCGAGGCACCGGCGCGATCCTTTCGGCTCGGGCGGCGCGCCCAGGACGCGACGGCGCGGCACCGCGTCGAGTCTAGCACCCGCCCCCGGACCTGAACCTTTCGCGCCCCCCGCCGGGTCGACTCCGGTCGCGGCCCCCGCGATCGACGTGCTACCATCCAACCCGTTCCCACAGCCTGGCAGATCGATCCCCGGACCGACCGAGAAAGCGCAGCCGTGGTCCTCCCCGCCCGCCCTCAGCCGGCCGACCTTGCCGCCGACCTCCGGCTCGTTGTCGGCGCCGCCACCGATACCGGCGGCCGCGACGGCAATGAGGACGCGGTCTACGTGGGTGAGCTGCCACCGACCGCCGGCGGCCCACCGGAGCCCGGCTTCCTCCTCGCCGTGGCCGACGGCATGGGGGGCCACGCCCGGGGGGAGGTCGCCAGCCGAATCGCGGTGGAGACGGTCAGCCGCGCCTTCGCGGAGGAGGCCGGCACCGACACCGTGCTCCTCCTCAAGCAGGCCTTCCGCCGCGCTAACGACGCCATCTACGAGACCGCGGGCGGCGACGGCGGCGGCGAAACGATGGGTACGACGCTCATCGTCGCCGCTCTCCACGGCAAGTACGCCACAATCGCCAGCGTCGGCGACAGCCGTGCCTACCTCGTTCGCGCCAACGGCCTGACCCAGGTCACCAAAGACCACTCCCTCGTGGCCGAGCAGGTCGCGAAGGGCGCCCTCAATGCCGGCCAGGCCCGCCGGAGTCCGCACCGAAACGTGCTCACCCACGCCCTCGGCCATCGCCCCAGACTCGATGCCAAGGTCCCCGGCATCTTCGAGCTGACCCTCCTCCCCGAGGACCGTCTCCTCCTCTGCACCGACGGCTTCTACGACGTCGTCGCCGACGGCGATCTCGTCGGCGTCCTCCTCGGGCATCCCCCGGAGGCCGCCGCTAAGCGCCTCGTCGACCTCGCCGTCGAACGCGGCACGAGCGACAACGTCAGCGCCGTCGTCGCCCAGGCTCTCCCGACCCGGATCCCGACGATCGGTCCGGCCACCGCCGCCGAGCGAGCGGGACGTCCCTTCGGCGCCGCCCTGGTGCCGGCCCTCGCCGCGGTCGCCGCCATCCTCTTCGTCGCCCTCGTCCTTCTCGCGCTGATGGTCCTCTAGGCCGGCGCGCCGCCGTGATCCCTCCGCTCCCCGACCTCGCGGCCGACCGCGCCGCGCCGACCGGCGGTGTCGTCGACGCCCACACCCACGCATTCCCCCCGGAAGTGCTGCGCGACCGTGCTGCCTTCGCTGCCCGCGACCCTTGGTTCGGACTCCTGTATGGGGACTCGGCCGCGGCCCTGATCGACACCGACGACCTCCTCGCGACGATGGACGGCGCCGGCGTCGCGCACTCCGTCGTCTGCGGTTTCCCCTGGCGCGACCTGGGGCTCTGCCGCCTCTCCAATGACGCCCTCGCGGAGCGCGTTGCCACCGGCGGCGGTCGCCTCTCGTGGCTTGCTACCGTTCCCCCCAACCAGGGCCCCGCCGCCGCCGCCGAGGCCGACCGCTGCCTCTCGCTCGGGGCCGCCGGCATCGGGGAGGCAAACGCCGATGCCCAGGGGTTCGACCTCGCCGCCCCGGAGCCCCTCGCGGCGACCGTAGAAGTCTGCCTCGCCCACGACGCCCCCTTCTTGCTGCACGCCTCCGAGCCGGTCGGTCACCCCTACCCCGGCAAGGGCACTGCCACCCCCGAACGCCTTCTTGCCTTCCTCGCCGCCTACCCCGCCTTGCGCGTCGTACTCGCCCACTGGGGCGGCGGCCTCCCCTTCTATGAATTGATGCCGGAGGTCGCCGCCGTCGCCGGCAACGTCGTCTACGACTCGGCGGCCTCGACCTACCTCTACCGGTCCGGCGTCTTCCGGACCGTCCTCGACCTGATCGGGCCGGAGCGGGTCCTCTTTGGCAGCGATCACCCGGTCCTCCGCCAGGACCGCTTCCTCCGCCGAGTTCGGGAAGGCGCCGGGCTGGGCGACGGCGAGGCAGCGGCCGTCCTCGGGGGCAACGCCCGCCGCGTCTACGGTCTCCCGGCCCACGCCATGGGGTCGGCGCCGGGAGTGGGGTCGTGATCGCCGGTCTCCGCGGCACCGTCGCGGCGAAGCTCGCCGACGCCCTCCTCGTCGATGTGGGCGGCGTCGTCTACCGGGTCGGCACCAGCGCGACCACCCTCGACGCGGTCGGCGGTGAGGGCAACCCGGTCCGCCTCCATACCTTCTTGTTCGTCCGCCAGGACCAGCTCACCCTCTACGGTTTTGCGGGCCCCGAGGAGCTCCGGCTCTTTGAGACCCTGATCGGGGTTGCCGGCGTCGGCCCCCGGCTCGCCTGCGCCATCCTCTCCCGCGTCCGGGTCGACGCCCTCCACGACGCCATCCTCCGCGAGGACGCCGACCTCCTCGCCACGGTCCCCGGCGTCGGCAAAAAGACCGCCGCCCGCCTCATCCTCGAGCTCCGCGGCAAGTTGGTCCCCGCCGGTCCGCTCCCGGCCGCCGGCTCCGCCGCCCACGCCGACTCCGAGGTGATCGAAGCCCTCCAGGCCCTCGGCTACACCGCCGCCGAGGCCCACGCGGCCGCGACGCTCCTCCCCCGTGACGGTGCGATGACCGCCGAGGAGCGGGTCGTCGCGGCACTACGGGAGCTGGCGCGGGCGTAAGGAGGATTCCGCGTCGTCGATAAGGGCCACGTTCCCCCGAGTGGCCCGGCGGGGCCGACCGGGTGGACAGCGCCTCGGTTCCTCTCCGCGACGGGCGGCTCGCGCCGGGAGGGCAGAGCACCACCCGCTACGATGGCACGGCGTCGTCCCGGTCCCCGCCGTCCATCGCCGTCAGTCGTCGCTCGATCGCCCGGGCGTGTCCCTCCAATCCCTCGGCCCGAGCCAGGGCGATCGTCGCCGGGCCCAGCCGCGCCACCGCCCGCCCATTGGCGGCAGCGAGACTGATCACCTTGGTGAACTCCCCGACGTGGATGGGCGAGGAGAAGCGGGCCGTGCCCCCGGTCGGCATCACGTGGCTCGGCCCCGCCGCGTAGTCGCCGAGCGCCTCCGGGCTCGCCTCGCCGACGAAGACGCCGCCGGCGTGCCGGACCAGCGGCACCGCCGCCCACGGGTCCCGCAGCAGCAGGCAGAGGTGCTCCGGCGCGTAGCCGTTCGCTAGATCCACCGCCGTCGCCACGTCCGGCACGACCGCGATCAGCCCGTTCGTCCGCAGCGACTGCTCGGCGATCTCCCGCCGTGGGAGCGTCGCCAACTGCCGCGACAGCTCCGCCCCGACCGCCGCCGCCAGCGTCTCGCTCGTCGTCACCAGGATCGCGCTCGCCATCGGGTCGTGCTCGGCCTGGGCCAGCAGGTCGGCCGCGACCAACCCCGGTTCCGCCGTCTCGTCCGCGATCAGCATCGTCTCGGTCGGCCCGGGCAGTTGGTCGATCGCGACCGTGCCGAACACGCGCCGCTTGGCGAGGATGACGAAGATGTTGCCCGGCCCGTAGATCTTGTCGACGTGCGGCACGCTCTCCGTCCCGTACGCCAGGGCCCCGATCGCCTGCGCCCCCCCGATCCGGAAGAGCCGGTCGACCCCCGCCACCTCCGCCGCCGCCAGGATCAGCGGCGACACCTCGCCGCCCGGTCCGGGCGGCGAGCAGACGACGACCTCCCCGACGCCGGCCACCTTCGCCGGCACGGCCGTCATCAGCAACGACGACGGGTAGACCGCGGTCCCCCCCGGCGTGTAGATCCCGACCCGCTCCAACGGTCGCACGATCTGCCCGAGCGCCCCCTCGTCGGTGTAGTCGATCCAGGAGGTTCGGAGCTGCTTCCGGTGGAATGCGTCGATCTGCTCGGCCGAGAGCCGAAGCGCCGCCCGTAACCCCTCGTCCAGGCCCGCCAGCGCCTCCCGCCAGGCCGCCCGCGGTACCTCCGGCGTCTCCGGCGACGAGCCGTCGAACGCGACGGTGTAGCGGAGCACGGCCGCGTCGCCCTCGTCCCGAACGGCGGCGAGGACGCGGTCCACGACCTCCTCCGCCGAGAGATCCTCCCCGAAGACGCGCCGGATGCCTTCGCGCATCCGGGGGGAGAGCGTCGTCTCCGCGAAGCCGCGACGCCGGGAGAGGGCGGCGCGGGCGGCGGCGGGGTCGGTGACGAGCCGGGGGACGCGGTCGGTCGTGGCCGGCGGCGCGAGCTCGGTGGGCATGGTGGCGTCCTCCCCGGTAAGCGCTATCGTAAGCAGCCGCGACGTGCCACGAAGCCCAACGGTGCCGGTCGACCGCGGTCGCTGAAAGGGACTCCGGATGGTGGACCAAGCGTCCCCGGGGGTGGAGCCCGGTCCGTCTCCGCCCGGAGGTGCCCGCCCAGCGTCCTCGGACCGGCACGGGCACCGCTGCGGGGCGCGCTGTCGCTTTCCCCCTCCTTATAGATATCGTCGCGGGGGCAATCTGTGTCACGGTTTTTCGGTTAAGGCTTGTCGCTCCCGCTACAAATCGCCGCTTTCGCACGGCGCGGGGCCGGTCCTCGACTCGGGCATCGGCGGTCACCGGGAGGGCGTCACGGGCCCGGCGGCGCCGACAACGCTCCCCAACGGCGGCGAGCGGGCTTTCAGCAACCGCCCGCGGTCGCCTATCCCCGCTCAACCCCCATCTAAGAAAGTGTGTGCGAAGTCATCGGACGGGCCGCAGGCGGCGGAGCATGAGGCCGATCATGGCGAGGCGGATGAGGGCCTCGGAGGAGGCGACGGAGTGCTCGTAGTCCTTGGCGAGGCGCCGGCACTTGCCCGGCCAGGCGAAGGTGCGCTCCACGATCCGGCGCTTGGGCAGGACGACGAACGTCGTCGCGCCGGCTGGCTTCGCCACGATCTCCGGCTCCCAGCCGGCCGCCTCGCGCGCCCAGCCCACCAGCCGGCCCGCGTAGCCGGCGTCGGCCCAGAGCCGCGCCAGGCGGGGCATCCGCCCGACCAGGGGTGCCGGCACCAGCCGCGCCCCGTCGCGGTCCTGGACGCTCGCCGGGTGGACGGCCAGGCCGTGCATCAGTCCCAGGGTATCGACGACAAGGTGGCGCTTGCGCCCCGAAACCTTCTTGCCAGCGTCGTAGCCGCGCGCCCCCCTTTTTCGGCCGTCTTCACCGACTGGCTGTCGAGGATGGCGGCGCTGGGGTGGGGGGAGCGCCCCGCCGCGGTCCGGACCCGGTCCCGAAGCCCGTCGTGGAGGCGGTCCAGGGTCCCGTCGGCCCGCCAGCGCCGGAAGTACGCCCAGACCGTGCCCCAGGGCGGCAGGTCGTGGGGCAGCGACCGCCACGGGCAGCCGGTGCGCAGGAGGTAGAGCATGGCGTCGGCGACCTCCCGTAGGTCGACCGAGCGCGGGCGGCCGCCGGGCTTGGCGGGCGGCAGGAGCGGTTCGAGCAGCGCCCACTGCTCGTCGGTCAGGTCGGAGGGGTAGGCTCTGCGGTCCATGCCCCAGCATAGCGCACCCTTCGCACACACTTTCTAAGGGAAGCGTCATGGAGCCCGTGGTCCCGTCGGCCCCTGCGCTGAAAGGAGCAGGGTGGATTGGCCCAGGACGACGGGTCGGCTTCCCACGAGCGCGACTCGGTTCGATCTCAACGGGGAGCTCTTGTCCTCGTCCCCTCACCTCCTTTCGCCGGAAATTGCCTGGGCGCACCACTGCCTGGAGCAATCATCTTCCCGCTCCCGCGGCAGGGGAGCGCGGCCGGACGTCAATCAGGCTCACGCCATATTCAACGAGAAATCCTCCCCCTTCCGGGTCAGGTTCGGATTGTAGAAGGGGTCGTGCCGGATGACGTCCCCCCACCGCCGGCGCATGGTCCCGACCTCGTCCCCCTCGGCGATCACCCGCTTCGTCACCGACTCGTGGTGGTGCAGGATCGCGTGGGGCGTGTAGAGAATCCGGTAGCCCCGCTCGCCGACGCGCAGGCAGAAGTCGGTGTCGTTGAACGCCACCGGCAGGTGCTCGGCGTCGAGGAGGCCGACCTCGTCGAAGATCCCACGCCGCAGCATCGCGCAGGCGAAGGTCACGGCGCTCCAGGGGCGCACCACGTGCGGGAACCCGAAGTAGCCGGAGTGGCCGGCCGGGAAGTGCCGGAAGGGGTGCGTGCTCATCTCGTACGGCCCCATCACCACCCCGGCGTGCTGGATGGCGTCGCTCGGGAAGAGCAGCTTGGCGCCGACCACCCCCACCTCCGGCCGCTGGGCGTGCTCCAGCATCGCCTCGACCCAGTCGGGCGTGATCGCCGTCACGTCGTCGTTGAGGAGGACCAGGTACGGCGTCTCGACCAGCGGGATCGCGTGGTTGACGATCGCCGAGAAGTTGAACGGAGTCAGCCCGAACGCCTCGCGGCGGATCGTCCCCTCCCCCGGGTCCAGATCTCGGCAGAGTCCAGCCACCTCCTCACCGCCGGAATTGTCGACGACCAGCACGGTCAGATTGGTGTAGGAAGTGCCGGTCAGCAGGCTCTCCAGGCAGGGGCGCAGGAACCGGAGCTTGCCCCCCGTCGGCAGGACGACGGTCACGGCCGGCCGCCCCCGCAGCTCGTAGCGCACCCGCCACCGCCCGGGCGCCGCCCCCGGTTCGACCCCCCCCGCGATCCCCCGTCGCGCCAGCGCCGCCGTCAATGCCGCCAGCGCCGCCGCAGGCGCCGGACCGATCGCCGCCGCCTCCCCCTTTATCGCCGGGTCGGCGAGGTGCGACGAGAGGAGCTTTGGAACGTGGCGGACCCGGTCGGTTCGCTCGGTCGCCCGCAGCGCCAGGTCGTACGCCTCGGCCCCCTCGTGGTCCGAGCCAAGGCCGCCGGCCGCCTCGACCAGTCGGCGCCGGTAGAGGACGAAGCGCCCGAGGTAGTGCATCGAGAGGAGCAGGTCCGGCGACCAGTCCGGCTTGAAGAACGGGTCCCAGCGCAGCCCGCCGCCGGCGTCGATCTTGTCCTCGTCGCCGTAGACCACGTCGGTCGCCGGCGCCTCGGCCAGCGCCACCGCTGCCTCGCCCAGGGCGAGGGGGGAGAGGACGTCCCCCGCGCCGAGCACCCCGACGAACTCGCCGGTGCCGAGCGCGACCGCCGCGGCGGTCGCGTCGGTGTCCCGGGCGCCCTCGGGCAACCAGGTTACCCTGATCCGGGCGTCCCCTGCGGCCCGCGCTGCCACCTCGTCCCGGACGTTGCAGTCGGTCGCCGCGTCGACGGCCAGGCAGAGCTCCCAGTCCGCGTATGTCTGCGCCAGGACGGAATCGATCGTGGCCCCCAGTCCGGGCGCCCCACCGGCGGGGACAACGACGAGCAGCCCGAACGTCGGCCGGTACCCCAGCGCCAGGCCGCGGTCCCGGGCCGCCGCGATTTCTGCCTCGCCCGGCCGGTGCCGGGCCAGCCACTCCTGGTACTGGGCGTTCAACCGCGGCACCTCGCCGATGGCGTACGCCCGCGGGGCCACCTCGAACTCGCGGTTCAGCGCGATCCGCTCGCCGTTCTGGGTCGTGACCCGAACGACCAACCGGTGCACGCCCGGCTCGAGGTCCTCGATCGGGAGTGTGCCGACGAAGCCGCTGTGCTCGACCCCGGGGAATCCCGGATAGGTCGCCGCGACGTCGGGGCGCAGCGCCCCGTAGGAGACGCCGCCCCGCGGCGCGCCGTCGACGAACGCCTCGGCGGCGGCGATCCCGGCCGCCGACAGCGCCCAGCCCCAGACCCCGACGTACTCGTCCTTGACCACGGGCCGCCGCTTCACCGCGGGCCGGTCGACGAAGGCGAGA
>CADCWL010000143.1 GCA_902806405.1 uncultured Thermomicrobiales bacterium
GGCGGGCATGCCCTTTCCACGCGACGAGGACATTCCGGTCCGATTCGCCCCCGGAGCGGACCGCGGCTGTGCCTGACGGCGTGGGCCTGCGACGCGACGGCGACGCAACGAGCAGAACCGCTCCGCTCATCTGTCGTCCCGAGGCACGAGGGATGACACCGGTGCTCGGTAGCCCCAGCCCACGGACTGGTAACCGGCGCGCCCTCCTCACGCAGGATGGTCCACCCCTCTGTCCCTCAGCTCCACCGTCTGCGACGGCCGCCATCCCATGATCTGCTTCTGCCGCGCGATCGCGGAGCGCGGATCGGCGTGCGTCTCGGCGTGAACCGAGCGCCTGGCGTTGTTGCGGCCGGTGGACCCCGGTGCCCGCTTGCGCTTGTGCTCGTCGACGCGCTGCTCCAGGTTGTTCGTCACCCCTAGTCGGTGCGGGACGCGCTCGCCATGAGGGAGACGACGTCGCCGCCCCTGCAACGCCGCCCCTGCACAGGCAACGCGGGCGCCGGCCGAGCAGCGCCGCCACTGGACAAGCAACGCTGTTTCGGCCGAGACAACGCCGTCATCCCGAGCGTGCATGGGATCTCTCCCAGGCGGCGTGAGCGCAGGAAGGATCCCTCGTGCCCCGGGATGAGCGCGAAGCGGGGTGGTCAGAGCGGAGCATGGTGGTCTCTCACGGAGCGGCGCCGCCCGTTCCGTCCCAACCCGCCCCCGTCGGTGTCCCGGCGCCTTCAGTCCCTCCGCCCCAGTTCACCCCCGCGTCCGCGGGTCGAGCGCGTCCCGGATCCCGTCTCCCAGCAGGTTGAAACCCAGCACCGTCAGGGCGATCGCCACGCCGGGCACGATCGCCGCCCAGGGCGCGAGCTGGAGGAAGCCGTAGGAGGCGCTCACCATCGAGCCCCACGACGGGGAGGGGGGCTTGTTGCCCAGCCCGAGAAAGGCGAGCGACGCCTCCGCCAGCACCGCGAACGCGAAGTTGAGCGAGGCATGGACGATCAAGGGCGCGGTGATGTTCGGGAAGACGTGGTGGGAGAGGATCCGCGGCGTTCCCGCCCCGAGCGAGACCGCCGCCTCGACGTACGCGGTGTGGCGGACGCCCAGCACCGCGCCGCGGACGACCCGCATGAAGGTCGGGGCGTAGACGACGGCGATCGCGATCATCGCGTTCGTCAGGGAGTTGCCGAGCAGGGAGATGATCGCGATCGCGAGCAGGATCGCCGGGAAGGCGAAGACGACGTCCATCAGCAGGATCAGGACGTTGTCGACCCATCCCCCCAGATACCCCGCCAGCAGCCCGAGCCCGATGCCCACCAGCCCGGCGATGCCGACCGCGATTGCCCCGACCTGGAACGAGATCCGCGCCCCGTGCAGCAGCCGGCTCAGGATGTCGCGCCCGAACTCGTCGGTGCCGAGCGGGTAGGCCGTGCTCGGCGCCTGGAGCCGGTCCTGGCTGAACTGCTCGGTCGGCCCGTGCGGCGCCAGCGCCGGCCCGACCAGGGCGACCAGGGCGAAGAGGCCGACCAGCAGCGCTCCCGTCAGCGCCAGCCGCTGCCGCCGGATGCTGCCCCAGGCGCTCGCCCGTCGCGGCTGGCGCGCCGCCGCCGCCCCAAGCCCGACCCCGTGGCCTCCGACCTCCGCCCTCCGCCCCGCGACCTCGGCGGTACTCACGACGTCCGCAGCCGCGGGTCGAGCAGCGCGTAGAGGACGTCCACCAGCAAGCTGACCCCGACGAAGAGGGTCGCGATCACCAGTGTCACCCCCTGCACCACCGGGTAGTCCCGGTTGGCGATCGCCTCGTAGACATAACGACCAACGCCCGGCAGCCCGAAGATCGTCTCCACGATCACCGTCCCCCCGAGCAGCGAGGCAACCTGGATACCGGCGACGGTGATGATCGGCAGCGCCGCGTTCGGCAGCACGTGCCGCGCCAGCACCGTGCCCCGCCGCAGCCCCTTCGCCCGCGCCACCCGCACGTGCTCCTGCCCCAGCACCTCCAGCACGGCCGAGCGGGTGTTGCGCATCAGGATCGCCGCCAGCGGCAGCGCCAGGCTGACCGCCGGCAGAATCATCGTCCGCAGGTTCTGGAGCGGGTCGTCCGTGAACGCCGTGTAGCCGATCGGCGGCAGCCACCGCAGCCAGAACGAGAAGACGAGCACCAGCAGCGTCGCGAGCAGAAAATTTGGCACCGAGACGCCGACCAGGGTCGCCACCGTCGCCGCGTAGTCGAGCGACGAGTTGCGCTTCACCGCGGCGACCACCCCGGCCGCCATCGCCGGCACCGTGCCCAGCAGCGCCGCCAGCAGCGTCAACTCCAACGTCACCGGCAGCCGCAGCCGCAGTTCCTCCGTCAGGCTCCGCCGCGTCCGCAGCGACGTCCCGAGGTCCCCGCGCAGCACGTGCCCCATCCAGCGCAGGTACTGGACCGGCTGCGGCTGGTCGAGCCCGTACGACTTCCGGACGAGTTCCCGCTGCTCCGGCGTGATCCGCTGATCGACCCCGATCGCCAGCAGCGTCGCGTCCCCCGGGATCAGCCGCACCAGCGTGAAGACGACCAGCGAGACGCCGAGCAGCACCGGCACCAGCAGCGCGAGGCGACGGATGATGTAGGTGGCCACGGGCTACGAGCTAGGAGCTACGAGCACGCCGGCTTCCCCACGCCGCGGCGGGAAAGCGCGGCGCAAAGCCCGGTCGCCGTCGCTCATCGCCCATCGCTCTCTGCTCGTCCCTACCGATCCAGCCAGGTCCGCCGCAGCGCGTGGTTGCTGCCGGTCGGGATGTGCTCGTAGCCCATCACATCGCTTCGCAGCGCCTCGTACTGGTTGGCGACAAAGAGGGAGACCCACGGCAGATCCTGGAGCAGGAGGCGCTGGATCTCCTGGTAGATCTCGGCCCGCTGCGCCTGGTCGGTAACGGCGATCCCTTGGGCGACCAGCTCGTCGACCCGCGGGTTCGCGTAGCCCGTGAAGTTGCCCGCCTCGCCCGCCTTGAAGTTCAGCATCAGCGCGTGGGGGTCGACGTAGGCGCTCTCGCCGGTGACGGCGATGTCGAACTCCTTGGCGACGTAGACCTGCTCGATCATCGTCGCGTTCTCGACCAGATTCAGCTCGGCCGCGATCCCGATCTGGTTCAGCTGCTCCTGGAGCACGACCGCCGCGTTCGACAGGAACGAGTACTGCGACCAGGAGGTGATCGTCGTCTGGAAGCCGTCGGGGAAACCCGCTTCGGCCATCAGTTGCCGCGCCCGATCGACGTCCGCCGGCCGAACCTCCTGCGGCAGCGCCGCCCAGAAATCGGGCGGGAAGAGGGTCTCGGTCGGCGTGCCCCGGCCGAAGACGGTCGGCCCCAGCATCGCCTCCCGGTCGACGACCGCGGCGATCGCCTGCCGCACGAGCGGGTTGGTGAATGGCTCCCGCGTCAGGTTGAAGCCGATGAACCGGATGTTGGTGTTGGACTCCCCGGCCAGCTGGAGGTTCGCGTCCTGCTCCAGAATCTCGATGTCGCGCAGCGGCGCGTACTCGATCATGTCGACCGTCCCGGTCACCACCGCCGTCGTCCGCGAGGTGTCGTCGGAGGCGATCGTCAGCTCCAGCCCGTCGACGTACGGCAGGCCCGCCTCCCAGTAGGTCGGGTTCTTGGCCAGGGTGACCCGGGTGTTCGGGATGTACTCCCCGAAGGTGAACGGCCCCGTCCCCATCGCGGTCTGGGAGACGTCGTTGTTGTTCGCCTTGACGAACGCCTCCGACATCACGATGCAGCTCTGACCGGCCAGCACCGCCAGCAGCGAGGCGTCCGGCGCCACCAGGTTCAGGACCACCGTCGCGTCGTCCGGCGCCTCGACCGAAGCGACCGAGGCGAGGTCGGCGGCGCTCGTCGAGGCCGTCTCCGGGGCGACCAGCCGCTCGAAACTGAACTTGACGTCGCTTGCCTTCAGCGGCGTCCCGTCGTGGAACGTGACGCCCGGGCGGAGCTTGAAGGTGTAGACCAGTCCGTCCGGCGAGATCGTCCAGCTCTCGGCCAGCTCCGGCTCGACCGTGAGGTCGGCCCGGACGCGGGTCAGCCGGTCGTAGATGTGCTCGACGACGTGCCAGATCGCCGTCAGGCTCTGCTTGTGCGGGTCGAGCGCCGTCGGGTCCGCCTGCAGCCCAACCTTCAGGACGCCGCCGGGCTTCGGCGTCGCGTCCTGCGCCGCCGACACGGACGCGGCGGCGACGCGCGGCCCGGCGGCGGTCGCGAGGGCGGAGAGGAACGGCGCGGCGAGGCCGAGCGCGGCCCCCCGCGCCAGCACCTCGCGCCGCGTCAGCCGCCCGGCCGCCGCGTCGGCGAGCAGTCGGTGGTAGGAGCGTCGCTCGTCTCGGATGGTCATCTCGTCTTCTCCTGGTCGTGGTTTTGAGCGTCAGATCGGGCGAAGGATCGCGGCGCGCCGTCCCGCCGGCCGAAGCGGCGGGACGACCCGTCTCCCATCAACGTCGAAGGTCGTGCGAGCATAGCAGCGGACAGGGGCGTGGGCAACGGGCCCCGAGGATTCGTGGGCAGGGGGCAGGCGGACGGCTTGGGAGCGAGCGCGTCCACGATCATCGGTCCAAAGGGGCGACGGGAGCGCATCGCCGTGTGCTCCTACCGCGCACGACGCGACGGGCGGCCAGCGATCGGGCGGATGGGCGTTGCTGGGTTGCTGGGTTGCTGTCCCCCTCGACCCACCTCGTCACGGGGACGTCTTGGGCCAGGGTGGCGGCGG
>CADCWL010000144.1 GCA_902806405.1 uncultured Thermomicrobiales bacterium
GCCCCCGAACGGGCGCACGCCCGAGGCGTTCCGAGACGCGGTTCGGGCGGTGCTGGGAGACCCGGGGTACCGGCGGAACGCCGGGCGATTGCGGGAGGAGATGGACGGGCTGCCCGGGCCGGATCACGCTGTCGGGTGGCTGGAGCGGCTTGCAGCCGGGGAGCGGCCGCCGTCGGTTGCGCGGTAGATCGTCGCCCGGCGCCTCGTCCTTCGAGATGAACCGCTACGGCGAGGCAGGGGACGGTGGAACCACAGGCAGGTCAAGGGGGCGAGCCAGGTGGAGGCTCCGGCCCGTCCGCCGCCCGCAGGTCCGCCACCGTCAGCGCCGGCCCGGGCAAGGGGGCGGCCGGCGCGACGTGACCGGCTCGCAGCGCCCCGAGTAGCAGCTCCAGGTGCCGGTGCGCCAGGCGGTTGTCGAGGTCGCGCGGGATTGGGCCGGGGATGGGCCACGCCAGGCGCACCAGCAACATCCCGATGTCGGCGAACGTCGCGTCCGGGCGGAGTGCCCCGGCGGCGTGCGCCCGGTCGGTCAGCTGTTGGAACAGCCCCCACGAGCGCGTCCGAATCGATGCGATCTCCTCGTCGTCCGGCGGGACGTGGTCGAGGAGCGCCGGCATCACCGCGCTGATCCGCAGGTCGAGGGCGCGGTGCAGGTAGCGGGCGAGCGCTTGGAAGGCGTCCGGCTCCTCGGCCAGGGCCAGCCGCGCCTCCTCGGCGGCGCGGCCGAGCACGTCGAGCACGACGGCGCGGACCACCGCCCGGCGATCGGGGAACCGGCGGTAGAGGGTGGCGATCCCGACCCCCGCCGCGGCGGCGATCGCGTCGAGCGGCGCGTCGGGGCCCTGGTCGACGAAGACGTCTCGGGCCGCCGCCATGAGCCGCTCGCGGTTGCGTCGCGCGTCGGCGCGCATGCCCGGCACCTCCCTGACCTCGACTCTCCGCAATCCTCAGAATCCGGCACTCTCAACCGGATTGAATTCCTCCGGTTACATGATACACTGCGCCATTAACCGGAGAATTTTTCTCCACTTGGGCGGAGATTTTCCGGTCCGAGCACGGTCGGGTGGTGGAGATCTGGGGCGCCGGCTCTCCGCAACTCCCGGCATCTCAACCCGGGCGCTTGTTCGGCAACAGGCTCTACGGAAGGAGTGGTGTATGGCAGGCCAGGCGGTGGTGGTCGCGGGCGGCGGCCCGACGGGGCTGATGCTGGCGGGCGAGCTGGCGCTGGCGGGGGTCGACGTGGCCGTCGTCGAGCAGCGCGCCGGCCAGGACCTCGTCGGCTCGCGCGCGGGCGGCCTGCATGCGCGCACCATCGAGGTGCTCGATCAGCGTGGGATCGCCGACCGGTTCCTTTCGCAGGGGCAGGTGGCTCAGATCGCGGGGTTCGCCTGGATCCCGTTGGACATCGGCGACCTCCCCACCCGGCACCCCTACGGGCTCGCGCTGTGGCAGAACCGCATCGAGCGCCTCCTGGCCGGTTGGGTCGGCGAGCTGGGGGTACCGATCCACTACGGCCGTGAGGTGACGGGCTTCGCGCAGGACGCCGCCGGCGTCGACGTCGCGCTGTCCGACGGCCGGTCGCTGCGGGCGGACTACCTCGTCGGGTGCGACGGCGGACGCAGCCCGATCCGGAAGGCAGCCGGCATCGCGTTCCCCGGGTGGGACCCGTCGACCAGCCACCTGATCGCCGAGGTCGAGGTGGCCGAGGAGCCGGAATGGGGCACGCGCCGCGACGCCCTCGGGATCCACGGCTTGAGCAGGTTGGAGGATGGGGGGGCGGTGCGGGTCATGGTCACCGAGCAGCGCCTCGGGGCCACCGGCGAACCTACCCTGCGCGACCTTGGCGAGGCGCTCGTCGCCGTCTACGGGACCGATTTCGGGATCCACAGCCCGACCTGGATTTCGAGATTTTCCGATATGGCGCGGCAGGCGGCTTCCTATCGAAAGGGACGGGTGCTGGTGGCCGGCGACGCCGCGCACGTGCACTACCCGACGGGCGGACAGGGCCTCCAACTCGGTGTGCAGGATGCGGTGAACCTGGGCTGGAAGCTGGCCCAGGTGGTCAAGGGCGTGTCGCCGGACGGCCTGCTGGATACCTACCATACGGAGCGGCACCCGGTCGCTGCCCGTGTGTTGCGCAACACGATGGCGCAAGTGGCGCTGCTCCGCACCGACGACCGCACCGACGCCTTGCGCGACGCCGTGTCCGAGCTGCTTGGCATGGACGAGCCGCGCAAACGGGTCGCCGCGGAGATGTCCGGCCTGGACATCCGGTACGACCTCGGCGATGGACACCCGCTGCTTGGGCGCCGGGTGCCCGATCTCGACCTGGTCACCGCCGACGGTCCGCGGCGGGTCTTCACCCTGCTGCACGATGCCCGGCCGGTGCTGCTCAACCTCGGCGAGCCCGGCGGCCTCGACATCACGCCGTGGGTCGATCGGGTCCGGTCGATCGACGCCACGTATGCCGGCGATTGGGAGCTCCCGGTCCTGGGCCGGGTGGCAGCCCCCGCCGCCGTGCTGATCCGGCCCGACGGATACGCCGCCTGGGCGGGGGACGGCACCGATGCCGGGTTGCGCGAGGCGCTGGCGACCTGGTTCGGGTCGCCATGACGCCGCGCGATGCTCGGCCGGACCGAGAGCCGGATGGAGGAGACGGCGACTCGCCCACGGGAAGGGTCGCACGGCCAGGCCTCACAACCGGAGGTTTTTGGGACACCGCTCAGGCCAGGGGTGAGGATGGGTCCGCTAAACGGGACTGCAGCCCCTTATTCGGAGCCGCACCAGCGAGGGGCAAGCGTCAACCCAAAGGGGTGGTTCCCATAAGGGGCGTTATGGGGACCGATTATCGCCGGGCAGAGGCCAGGAGCCCGGGATCGTCGGGCTCGTGACGGCCAAGTGACGCGGTCCGGCCAGCCAACGGGGTGAACAGGCCGGCCCTTCCGGTTGGGTGTCTGACGACCGCGCGCCGCTCACCCGCGCGGCTGCGCGTTGAGCCGTGCGGCCTGTCGCGTGAGGTGGTCGCGTTCGGGGAGGTTGGGCGCCGATCGGGCGGCTTCGGCGTAGAGCCGGGCCGCGGTGACCGGGTTACCGTCACGCTCGTGGAGGTACGCCGCGGCGGCGGCGTGGCGGGGCAGGGCGGGGTCGAGTCCCGCCAGGGCGGCCAGGCCGGCCCGTGGGCCGGCGGCCTCGCCGACCGCGACGGCCCGGTTGAGGCGGGCCACCGGGTTGTCGGTGAGGCGCACCAGCTCGTCGTACCACTCGACAATCTGCACCCAGTCGGTCTCCGCGGTCGACCGGGCGTCGGCGTGGAGCGCGGCGATGGCGGCCTGGGCCTGGAACTCGCCCAGCCGGTCGCGGGCGAGTGCTGTCTGGAGCACGTGGACGCCCTCCCCGATCAGGCGGGTGTCCCACAGGCTGCGATCCTGCTCGACGAGGGTCACGAGCCTGCCGTCGGGGCCGGTCCGTGCCGCGCGCCGTGCGTCGTGGAGCAGCATGAGCGCGAGCAGCCCCGCGATCTCCTCATGGTTGTTCTTGGCCGCCAGTTGGCGGGTGAGCCGGATCGCCTCGGCAGCGAGATCGACATCACCGGAGTAGCCCTCGTTGAAGACCAGGTAGAGCACGCGCAGCACCGTGGCGACGTCACCGGGTTGGTTGAACCGGACGCCCGCCACGGTCCGCTTGGCCCTGCTGATGCGCTGGGCCATGGTCGCCTCCGGCACGAGGTAGGCCCGCGCGATCTGCCGCGTGGTCAGGCCGCCGACCGCGCGCAGCGTGAGTGCGACGGCCGAGGCCGGTGTCAGGGACGGGTGCGCGCACAGGAAGTACAGCTGGAGCGTGTCGTCCGCCACCTCGCCGGGGCCGGGCATGGGCTCGCGCTCGACGAGTACCTCGCGGTGCCGTCGGGCGGTATCGGCGCGGGCGGCGTCGAGGAACTTACGCCAGGCCACGGTGACCAGCCAGCCCGTGGGGTCCCGCGGCTGGTCGTCCGGCCAGACGCGCACGGCCCCGACCAGGGCGTCCTGCACGGCATCCTCGGCCGCCGCGAAGTCCGCTCCGCGACGGACGAGGATCCCGATCACGGTGGGGGTGAGGGTCCGCAGTTCGGCCTCGTTCACTCGGTGACCGTGGGCGAGTCGGCCAGAAACGGCCGAACCTCCAGCCATTCGGAGATCGGCTTGCCGCCAGGCCCGGGGGCCGCCGACAGCTCCCCCGCCAGCTGTACCGCGCGGTCCCACGACTCCACGTCGATAATGTACCACCCGGCGATCAGGTCCTTGGTCTCGACGAACGGCCCGTCGGTCACCGGTGGCCGCCCCTCGCCGTCGTACCGCACGAACGCGCCGTCGGGCGCCAGCGCCTGGGTGTCGACGAACTCGCCCGTCTCCTCCAGCCGGGCCGCGAAGTCGCGCATGAACTGCACGTGCGCGTCGACCTCGTCCGGCGTCCACTGGTCCATCGGCGCCCAGTCCACGGCGGGGGCCGGCCCCCCCCGGTAGTGCTTGAGCAGCAGGTACTTGGCCATCATGTTCTCCTTACGCGTCCGGCCCATTGTGGCCGTGTTCACTCAGGGGACGGAGCCGCGCGGGTTCTCGACATCCCATCGAGACATTTCCTGGCGGACTTCACAGACTCCGCGTACCGCAGTGGGGTTGAG
>CADCWL010000145.1 GCA_902806405.1 uncultured Thermomicrobiales bacterium
CGCTACCGGACCGGCGCCTTCGATGCCGCTGGTCGCCGTCGGCGACCGGTCTGTGCTCGGCCTTCGGCCCGACGAGACCGCGGCGGCCCTGGCCGATCGGGGCGTCCCGGCCCCGTGACCGCCGCCGCCGGCCGGCGCGCGATCCTGCTCCGCGTTCGGCGAGTGCTTCGCCGCTGCGCCGAAAACCCTGATCTCAGTCGCCGAGGCGTTGTGCTGTGGGATGGCCAACTCCCATTTGTACTGAAGGACATGTATTCCATCGTATGGAATGGAAAGCGCAACACTTGCCACAATTTCCAGGTTCGGTGCTGGGACTGCAGTGAACCTTCTCACCGGAGGGGTGTTAAGCCTACACCTGCCGTTGCGAACGCCATTGGTCAACCATAGTCGTGGAGGAGGTGGGCGACGCGGCGCCCTCACCCATTGAGGCCGTACATCTAGTTCTAGCAGCGGATGGAGAGGGCGGTACCATTAATCGCCGTAGTCCAAATTGAGCGGCCCGTCATCTTTGTCGGGCGCACTGTAAAGGTGCAATGAGGAAGCCTTAAACACGCCATCGGCGCCCCAAACGCCGCTCTACTCGGACCAACATACTCCCTCAGCACTGACTAACACTCCACGTCCGTCTTCCTTACGGCCGCCGTGTCGCCGGGTGGGACGACCGTAAGGGGCTGGACAATGCCCAACCCCACCCGTACTCCTCGTTCATCGTACGTGCTGTAGAGATCGTTTGCCGTCTCGGCGATCTCGTGGACCACCTCCTACCGCGTCGACCAGCCGAACCTAGAGCGTGTGATGGACTTTCGTGGGGTGGCATGGCGGCCTGGACCGGACGCGGGGGCCGCCGATCAGGAGTCCGGGTCGTGCATGATCTCCCGCACCTCTTGGGCGCACCGGCAGGCGACGGCGATCTTGGCCGCCCACTCCAGCGCCTCCTCGCGCGAGGGCACGTCGACGATCGAGAACCCGCCGATGACCGCCTCGGTCCCCGGGCACGGCCCGTCGGCGACCGTCCCGTCGGTGGCCACGATGCTCGCGCGCTGGCTCGCCACCCCGCCGCCGAATACCCAGACGCCGGCGTCCTTGGCCCCATGAACCACCCTGCGCGAGGCCTCGGCCGCGTCGGGCACGTCCCCCTCGGGGAAGGTCGTCGCGCCGTCGTCGAACGAGATCAGGTGTCGCGTCAACCCGTGGCCCCTTGTCCCGGCCTCCCCCGGCCGGCTTTTCCCCTGCGACGAACGCCCCGCTCCGGAACCGACAGGCGACCGGCCACGGCGGCGCGAGAGCGTGCTCGGGACCTGGCCGGGGCCGTAGACCCAGAACATGAGCACGCCCCGCAAGCCCTACCCGGGCGGCGTGACGGGCGACGAAGGGGCCCTCGTCGCCCCCTCCCTGACCCTGACGACGGCCGGTGTCCCCCAGCGGCGCCACGACCCGCGGGGGGTCTTCAACGCGGTGCGGTGGCTGGTCCGCACCGGCTCGCCGCGGCGCTGCCCGCCCAACGACCTCCCGCCGTGGCCGGCGGTCTCCCAGCAGACCCGGCGCTGGCTCGCCGCCGGCTGCTTCGAGGCCGTCGTCGACGACCTGCGGGCGCTGCTGCGCGAGGCCGCCGGGCGCGACCCCGAGCCGGCGGCGGTCGTCCGGGGCGGCCGCACGCCGCGCTCGACCCGGGAGCGCGGCCACCGGGCCGGCGCCGACGGCCACAAGCGGACGAAAGGCTCCAAGCGGCACGCCGCCGCCGACACCCTCGGCCATCTGCCGGCGGCCCGGAGCACCCCGGCCAACGCCCAGGAGCGGGCGCAGGTGGAGGCGCCGGCTGCCGCCGTGCAGGAGGTGACCGGCGACAACGTCGAGCCGGCCTACGTCGACCAGGGGGACACCGGCGAGGAGCCGGCCGAGGCGGCGGCGGCGCACGGCATCGCGCTGGAGGTGGTGAGCCTGCCGGAGGCCAAGCGCGGCTTCGTGCTGCTGCCCCGCCGCCGGGCGGTGGAGCGCTCCGTCGCCCGGGCGGCGCGGTTCCGCCGCCCGGCCAGGACCACGAACGACTGCCCGGAACGGTGGTCGGCTTGCACTTCGTCGCCTTTGCCTGCCCCATGCTTCACCGCGCGCTGGCCGCCGTTGGCGCACGTCCCTAACATGCCCTAGCAGGGTGCTGAAAGACTCACCCAAGATTGCGACCACTCACTGAACCGGGTCTCGAAGGAGGCGAGAATCGGGCGTTTGGCGGATGTCGTACGCCCACCCGCAGGCGGGGCTTTCTCCGCCTCATCGGCGATGCGAGCAACGGTGAACGCTGTCAGTAGTACAGTGCGCCCATGAACGCATTCGAACCCGTCGCGCTCGCGAGGTCGGCTCGTTGGCAGCGGGTGGCGGACCGGCTGGCGCGGTGGGCCTGGCCGGTCCTGCTCGCCTCGGTCGCCCTCGCGCTCGTGGGCGGCGCGATCGTTGGCGTCTGGAACCCCGCCACCGGGGCCCCCGAGCCCTACGTGGACGAGTGCGCGGACCCGCCGTGCTTCGGGGGCGGGGGCCTGCCCGGCGCCCGCGACCTCCCCGCCACCCTCCCGTTTCTGGGCTACGGCCTCGCGATTGCCCTCGGCCTGCCCAGCGTGCTCGCCGGTGGCTGGGACGTGCTGCGGGGCCGTTGGGCGCCGGGTGGGCGGCGGTTGCTCGCGTTCGTGGGGCCGGTGCTGGTCGTGTTCGGGACCGAGATCCTCCCCCACCTGGTGAGCCCGTGCCTGCCCGCGGCGCTGGGCGCCGACTGGCTGCCCCCGGTGTGCGAACGCACCGAGCGCGGCGTCGACGTCGCGGACCGGTGGCACGCGCTGGACCACGCGCTCGTCGGCGCGCTGCCGATGGCGGCGCTCTACCGGCTGGCGCTGCGGCGCTGGCGCCCGGACGTGGCGCGGCTCCGCGCGGCGTGATCGCTTCGCGGGCGGCCGAGTTCGCGCGGGCGATCGGAGGGAGCAACGATGCGCGGTCGCTGCCATCCCCAGCTGAGCATGCTCGCCTTCGTCGACCTCGACGCCCGCATCCCGGCCGGCCACCCGCTGCGGACCGTCAAGCGGCTCGCCGACCGGGCGCTCGCCGAGCTGTCGCCCGTCTTCGACCGGATGTACGCGGCGAGCGGCCGCCCCTCGATCCCGCCCGAGCGGCTGCTGAAGGCGAGCCTCCTGATCGCGCTCCACTCCGTCCGCAGCGAGCGGGCCTTCTGCGAGGAGCTGGCGTACCACCTGCTCTACCGCTGGTTCCTGGGCATGGATCTGCTCGACCCCGGCTTCGACGCCAGCAGCTTCACCAAGAACCGGGAGTGGCTGTTGCGGCACGAGGTGGCGCAGCGGTTCTTCGACGAGGTCGTGTTTGAGGCCGACCGGCTGGGGCTGCTCTCGGACGCGCACTTCACGGTGGACGGAACGCTGATCGAGGCGGCGGCGAGCCTCAAGAGCCCCCGTCCCAAGGACGGCCAGCAGGTCACTGACCCTGCGCCGGACGACCCAGGCAACCCGACGGTGGACTTCCGGGGCGAGCGCCGGTTCAACGCCACCCACGTCAGCGCGACCGACCCCGAGGCCAGGTTGGCGCGAAAGGGGAAGGGCAAGGAAGCCAAGTTGTCGTATCTGGGGCACGCCCGTATGGAGAACCGCCACGGCTTGCTGGTGGACTTCCGATTGACCCAGGCGACAGGGACGGCCGAGCGAGCTATCGTGCCGGAGCTGCTCGACGAGGCGCGCCAGCGGGGCTTCCGTCCTCGGACCTTGGGCGCCGACAAAAGCTACGACACCCGGGACTGCGTCGCCGCGATGCGGAAGCGGAAGGTCACCCCGCACGTGGCGCAGAACACGACGGGGCGTCGCAGCGCCATCGACGGCCGGACGACGTCCTGGCCCGGCTACCGGGTCAGTCAGCGTGTCCGGAAGCGGGTCGAAGAGATCTTCGGCTGGCTGAAGACGGTGGGCGGCTTCCGACGAACGCGCTACCGCGGGGTGGCACGCACCCAATTCGCCGGCTACCTGGTCGCGGCGGCCTACAACATCGTCATCGTCCGCATCACCCGGCTGGTCCCCCGACCGGCCACCGGCTGAGCGGAGGGACCATCGCGAGGGATGCGTCGACGCCGAGCAGGGCACCAGCAGGGCACCGGCCGAGAACCACCGGGGCCGGACAACCACGGGATGGCCGGCCGAAGCCCCTTTTCCTCGTCACTGCCAACCACGATAGGGCTTTTTCAGCAGCCTGCTAGAACGACGTACACACCGCCCGGCTATCCGCCCGCAGCACCGACGTCTGCTCGAACTGCTCCTCGTACTCGTCCCGGATCTCCTCCAGCAGCGCGCTGCTCTCCGCCGCCGTCTCCGACGGGTAGAGGATGATCAGCACCTGGCTCCGCTCCTGCAGGATTCCCTCCTCGTCCCGGTACTGCCCGATCCCCGTCAGCACCGTCAGCCCGTCCGGGAAGCGCGGCGTGACCTCCTCGTCCAGGAACGCCAGCCACTCCTTCTCCCCGAACGCCGTCCCGTCCGGCCGCGTCGTCCCGAAGTAGAGCTCGGAGCGCACCCACGGCTCCGCCCCTTCCCCGTGCAACTCGGCCGGGCACGCCGCCCCCGCCGCCCCGCCCGCGCTCGGCGTCGCCCCGGCCGCGCCCCCGACCGGCGTC
>CADCWL010000146.1 GCA_902806405.1 uncultured Thermomicrobiales bacterium
TGCCGGTGATCAAGGCCGCGGCTCCGCCGAAAAAGCCCCACCCCGCCGCGCGCGTCGCCCTGCCTTGCCCTTCCATGCCGATGCCCCTTCCAAGATTCTTGTGCATGGACCGAATTTATCGGCCTTGCAGGTGGCCGCGATTCGAGAAGCTCGCCGCCTCACCAGTGGCAGGGCGTCGGTAATGGCGCGCTCTCCGGCGCCAATCGGTGGTGTCCATCCGTCCGCCGCCAGCGGGGCGAGATCGTCGGCGCCGTGCTCTCCCGCCGAGCCCGGGCATCGCCGCCGCGGTCTGCCGAGCGCTGCCGTCGTCGAGCGGGTCCCGGTGCAGCCGGACGCTGCGGCCCTGCCGGACGTGCCGGACCGCTCCGCTCGCGCAGGGCGCGTAGCAGGGCGCGTAGATGGTGGAGCGCGGCAGTCCGGTCCCCTTGACTTCCTCGACCACGGAGACGAGCAGTGGGCGCTCGGCGGACTCCGGTTCGGTCTTGCCCTCGCGCTCGGGTCGCTGGTGCTCCGCGAGCATGTCCCCCTCGTCACGCTGACGGTCCCCGCCGGCGTCGGCAAGACGCGCCTCGCGCTCCAGGCGGCGGCGGAAGCCGACCGGTTCGCCGACGCGGTCAGGGTTCGTCGGTCGTGCCCCGATCCGTGACGCCGGACTCGTCCTCCCGACCGTCTTCCAGGCGCCGGCCGTATCTGGGGACCTGGGCCTGGCCCTGCCCTCAATTGCGGCGGCACCGGTCCGGTGCCGTACTTCGCCGACCCGTACATCCGTCGCACCCACCTGACCACCTTCCGCGTCGCCTGCTTGCCCGAGGACTCGCCCATCGCCCGATCGGCGAAGGCGAAGTCGGGCCGTCGCTTCCAGCGGGCGGGCGTGCGCCAGCAGACGTCGAGTACGGCCGCGCTCTCTTCGCCGCTCTCGTTGCCAAAGTGTCGAAGACGAAGCCGCGCTCGATCCCCTGCTCGCCCGCGGATGCGCGCTCGACCGCCCGGCGATCCCCGCGGGCACGGAGGGGGCGACGCCGATCGGGGGCGTTCCAGAATGAGTTGGGCCACGATCGTATCGTCGGGGTTTTTCGGCCGGAGGCGGCACTGCCGCCACGGGGGTACCTGGGCGCGGCGCGAACGATGTCCGCGCGGTGGAGATCGAGACGACCAACGGCCGTGGGGGGGCGCGTCGCCGGCGTCCGTCGGGGACGCTGCGTCGACGGAGCGGAGCCGCGGGTCGTCGTCACCGGCGCCAGTGTGGGCGGCGGCGGCCCTCGGGCGCTTCTCTTGTCGGCGGGCGCCGTTCCCCGGTCTGGGACCCGCCGCGAAACGGGCCGCGGCCGCACGGCGTTAGAGAGGGGTGATGCGGTACCATTATGTCCCGCACGTGGCCCCGCGCTTGATCCTGGTCTGCCCGCGTGTGCGCGCGAACGGACCGCTGGACGGGACAGAGCGCACCCGGGGAAGAGGGGGAGGGGAACCAGTGAACCGTTTGACAGCGTCGATCGCCGGCCTGGCGTTGGGTGCGGCCGCGTTCGCCGGGACGGCGTCGGCTCAGGAGCAGGAGCCGATCAACACGATCCTGATCACCACCGCGAACGGTCGGGAGGTCCGCTCCGCCGGTGGTGTGCCGGCGAACGGCGGCGGTGGCATCGTCAACCTGGGCGACATCACGCTCGGCCCCGGCACCACCGTCATCTCGCCGGCACCGCCGCCGGCCGCGACGCCGCCCACCGCGCCGCCGCCCGCCACGCCGCCGCCGATCGCCGCGCCGCCGCCTGCCCCGGTGGCGGGCGATGCCGACGGCGATAATCTGCCGGACTCGGCCGAGGCCGCCCAGGGAACCGACCCGGCCGACGAGGACTCGGACGACGACTTCCTCGCCGACGGCGACGAGCTGAACATCTACCGCACGGAGCCGCTGACCTTCGACACCGACGGCGACGGCCGGGGCGA
Source organism: uncultured Thermomicrobiales bacterium (assembly GCA_902806405.1). Taxonomy (GTDB): domain Bacteria; phylum Chloroflexota; class Chloroflexia; order Thermomicrobiales; family UBA6265; genus CADCWL01. Next base: position 1,942 of record CADCWL010000146.1, read on the forward strand.
CGGCGCGGAGATCTTCGGGGCCTCCCCGAGCGACCCGCTCGTCTCCGATGCCGCACCGGCGGCCGCGCCCACGCCGGCGCCGGTCGCTCCCGCGCCGACGCCGGACCCGGCGCCCGTCGCGCCGGCTCCCGCTCCTGCTCCCGCCCCGGCGCCGACCGTGGCACCCCAGCCGGTCCCCGCCGCGCCGGCGGAGGTGGCCGAGCCGATCGCAGAGGACGGCGACCGGGACAACCTGCCCGATGCGGCGGAGGCGACCTACGGCACCGGTCCGACGACGGCGGACAGCGACGGCGACGGCCTCGCCGACGGCGACGAGATCAATCTCTACGGTACCGCCCCGCTCACCGCCGACAGCGACGGGGACGGCCGGGGCGACGGTGCCGAGCTCTTCGGCGCCACGCTCGGCGATCCACGGGTTGCCGACGCCGGCACGCCGGCGCCCGCGGCGGGCGCCGCTTAGCCAGGAGTCTCCCGGGGGCGCCGGCCGGGTTGATCCGGCCGGCGCCCGTCCGAGTCGCCGCCCAATCGCGGGGGGGCGGCGCGTGCGGCCGTCCTTGTCCGGCCGCACGCGCCGGTGGTATACTTTTGGCCGGAACCAAGCTTCTGCGCGGAACGTGGGTCCACAGCCCGCGTTCTTTGTTGTCTCCGAGGTCGTAGCCGCGGTGTCGCGGCCGGGCAGCGGCGCCCGTCCTTTCCTTTTTCGTATCCCCAACAGAGAGGAGAGCGGTATGAAGAGCGACTTCTACACCGCGATCGCCCAGATCGCCGCCGAGCGCGGCATCCCCCGCGAGGCGGTCCTCTCCTCGGTCGAGCACGCCCTCAAGACCGTCTACCGGAAGATGGCGAACACCGAGGAAGAGGTCGCCGTCGACATCGAGCAGGGCACCGGCACGATGCGCGTGTTCGTGCTCAAGCGCGTCGTCGCCGTGGTCGAGGACCCCGTCAACGAGGTCACCCCCGCCGATCCGCTGGCCATCGCCCAGAACGCCCAGGTCGGCGACGAGATCCGGCTCGAGAAGACGCCGGAGAACTTCGGTCGGATCGCCGCCCAGACGGCGAAGCAGGTCGTCCTGCAGCGCATCCGCGATTACGAGCGGGACACGGTCTACGAGGAGTTCCAGGACAAGGAAGGGGAGCTTCTCAACGGCACGGTCCAGCGGGCAGACGCCCGGGCCGTGATCGTCGAGCTCGGCAAGGCCGAGGCGGTGATGCCGGCCCGCGAGCAGGTGCCGAACGAGCGGTACCGCGCCGGGCAGCGCGTCAAGGTGATGCTCGTCGAGGTCAACAAGGACCCGCGCGGCCCGCAGCTGATCGTCTCCCGCTCCCATCCGGGCCTGATCCGCCGCCTCTTCGAGTCGGAGGTCCCCGAGATCTTCAGCGGCGCGGTGGAGATCATGGAGGTGGCGCGGGAGCCGGGCCTGCGCTCGAAGGTGGCGGTCGCCGCCCGCCAGGAGAAGGTCGATCCGGTCGGCTCCTGCGTCGGGGTCCGGGGCGTTCGGATCCAGAACATCGTGAACGAGCTCCACGGCGAGAAGATCGACGTGATCGAGTGGGCCTCCGATACCGCCCAGTTCATCGCCAACGCCCTCAGCCCGGCGAAGCCGAGCACGGTGACGCTGGACGAGGCGAACAAGGTGGCGACGGTGATCGTGCCGACCGACCAGATGTCGCTGGCGATCGGCAAGGAGGGCCAGAACGCGCGCCTCGCCTTCAAGCTGACCGGCTGGCGGATCGACATCAAGGACACCGAGGCGCTGCGGGAGATGGACGGCGAGCTGCTGCGGCAGGCCCGCGCCGCGCTCGCTGACCAGCCGGAGCAGATGGGCTGGCAGGGGCGCCAGCCGCGCCTGGTCCGCGCCGACGCGCTGATCTCGGTCCGCGACCGCGAGTTCGGACCGCTCGCGCCGGAGCTGATCGGGATGAGCGTCGACGTCGAGCTGCGGGGCGAAACGCTCGAGGTCTACTACAACCGCGAGCTGCGCGCCCGCTTCGCCTACGAGAGCGGCGACCTGTTGCCGCTCGACGAGGAGCTGCCGGTGTCGGTCCCGGCGGCCGCGGCCGAGGACCGGAGCGGCGACGGCGCGCCGCTCGGCCTTGTCCCGGAGCCCGCCGCGGTCGGCGCGGCGGCCGCGGACGAGGCGTGATCGTGGCGGCGCTGCCGGCGAGCGGTCGACCGGCGCCGGTCCAGGGCCGGGGCAAGGCGAAGGGGCCGCGCCCGAAGCACGTCCCGCAGCGGATGTGCGTGGCCTGCCGCGAGCACGACGCCAAGCGCGGCTTGACCCGGGTCGTGCGGACGCCGGAGGGATCGGTGGAGCTGGACCCGACCGGTAAGCGGAACGGCCGCGGCGCTTATCTCTGCGGTCGCCGGGAGTGCTGGGAACGGGCGCTCCGGACGAATGCCCTCGCGCGGGCGCTGAACGTTCCGATCGACGACGACACCGCCGCCCTGCTTCGCCGCCACGCCGAAACGCTGGCGCCGACCGGGACGGCCGACGACCCCACATCCCCACACCCAGGAGGACGCTAAAGCATGGCAAACACGTTTCAGAGTCGAGGCGGCACGCGCCGCGGCCCCGCCCGCGGCGGTAAGGGCGGTCGCGGCGGCAAGGGCGGCCGGGGCGGCGCCCGCACGGTGGCGGTCCGGCGTACGGCGCCGGTCGTCCGCGAGCCGGTAACGCTCCCCGCCGTGATGTCGGTCGCGGAGCTGTCGGAGATGCTCCAGACCACCGGCATCGAGGTGATCAAGGAGCTGATGAAGCTCGGGATCATGGCCAACGTCAACCAGCAGGTCGATTACGACACGGCCGCCAAGGTCGCCGTCGCCCTCGGCTGGGAGACCAACGCCCGGGAGAACGGTGTCGTCGAGCGGGCCACCGCCGACTTCGAGAGCCGCAAGGCCGAGGCGGAGACCGACCCGAACGCGCAGGCGCGGCCGCCGGTGGTCACGATCATGGGCCACGTCGACCACGGCAAGACCAAGCTGCTCGACGCGATCCGCTCGGCGAACGTCGCCGAGGGGGAAGCGGGCGGCATCACCCAGCACATCGGCGCCTACCAGGTCGAGACGCAGGGCCGGAAGGTCACGTTCCTCGACACGCCCGGCCACGAGGCCTTCACCGCGATGCGGGCCCGCGGCGCCCAGGCGACCGACATCGCGATCCTGGTCGTCGCCGCCGACGACGGCGTGATGCCGACGACGCGGGAGGCGGTCGCCCACATCAAGTCGGCGCACGTGCCGATGGTGGTCGCGATCAACAAGATCGACCTCCCGGCGGCGAACCCGGATCGGGTCAAGCAGCAGCTCTCCGAGCTCGAGGTGGTGCCGGAGGAGTGGGGCGGCGATGTCCCGGTCGTCGAGGTCTCGGCCCGCGAGAAGCTGGGGCTGGACGACCTGCTGGAGGTTCTCCTCCTGGTCGCCGACGTCAACGAGCTGAAGGCGAACCCGCACAAGCCGGCCAACGGGATCGTGATCGAGGCGAAGGTCGACCGCGCCCGCGGCCCGGTCGCCACGGTCCTCGTCCAGAGCGGGACGCTGAACCTGCGCGACGTGGTCGTCGCCGGCGGCACCTGGGGCCGGATCAAGGCGATGTACGACGACCGCGGCAAGCGCGTCCGCCGGGCGGAGCCGAGCTACCCGGTCGAGATCCTCGGACTGGTCGACGTGCCCCAGGCCGGCGACACCTTCCAGTCGTTCGACGACGAGAAGGAGGCGCGGGAGCTGGCCGACACGCGTCAGGCCCGGGCGCGGGTCGCGGCGATCGTCGGCGACCGGCCGGTGAAGCTGACCGAGCTCTACAACCAGGTTCAGGAGGGGACGACCGAAGAGCTGCGGGTGATCCTGAAGGCGGACGTTCAGGGGTCGCTCGGCGCGATCCAGCAGGCGCTGCTGAAGCTGAACGAGGACACGGAGCAGGGAGTCAGCCTCAGCATCCAGTTCTCCGGCACGGGCGCGATCAGCGAGTCGGACGTCAACCTGGCCTCGACGACGCGGGCGATCATCATCGGCTTCAATGTCCGGCCGGACGTGGCGGCGAAGCGGGCCGCCGACGCGACCGGGGTCGACATCCGCTTCTACACCATCATCTACAACCTCCTCGACGAGGTCAGGTCGGCGATGACGGGCCTCCTGGCCCCGATCTTCCAGGACGTCACCGACGGCTACGCCGAGGTCCGCAACACCTTCAAGATCCCCGGCGGCGACGTGGTCGCCGGGCTTTACGTCCTCGACGGCCGGATCACCCGCAACTCGAAGGCGCGGGTGCTTCGCTCCGGCACGGTGATGCACGAGGGGGGTATCCGCTCCCTTAAGCGCTTCAAGGACGATGTCCGCGAGGTCGCCGCCGGCTACGAGTGCGGCCTCGGCCTCGACGCCTTCAACGACCTCCAGAACGGCGACCAGATCGAGTTCTTCCACCGCGAGGAGGTCGCCCGAGGCTAAGGTGGAGCCGGGGGACGGAGGAGGGAGGAACAGCGTTCCTCCCTCCTCCGTCCCCCGGCTTCCAACCCCCGGAGGTCGTCGTGAGCAGGCGCACGCAGCAGGTCGGCGGTTTTCTCCAGGAGGAGTTGACCGATATCATCCGGCGTGAGGTGAAGGACCCCCGGGTCGGCTTCTTCAGCCTGACGCGGGTGGAGGTCACGCCCGATCTGCGGACGGCGCGGGTCTTTGTCAGCGTCCTCGGGACCGACGAGGAGCGGGTGGCGACGCTGGCGGCGCTCCGCTCCGCCGGAGGCTTCATCCGTCACCACCTGCGGCCCAGGCTGCGGACGCGCCAGATCCCCGACCTGGAGTTTCGCGACGACCGCTCGATGGAGTACGCCGAGGAGATCGGCCGCACCCTCCGCGAGATCGCCACCGACGGTGCCGGGCAGGTGCCGCCCGGCCGGCCCACGAAGACGGAGAATGCCGAGTGAGTGGTCGCGGAGCCTGGCAGCTCGACCCGGAAGATGCCGTCCTGGCGCTCGACCGCCTGCGCGATGCCCGGGTCGTGCTGATGCCGACCCACCAGAACGTCGACGCCGACGGCCTCGCCTCGCCCCTGGCGGTGCGACATGCCCTCGCCCAGGTCGGCGTCGAGGCCTACCCGGTGATCACCGACGGCGACCTGCCGTCCAATCTCCGTTTCCTCCCCGGTATCGAGAGCGTCCTCGTCTACGGCCAAGATCCGCTGCCGGACTACGACCGCATCTGCCTCATCGACTGCGCCGACCGCAAGCGCCTGGGCCGCTTCTCGAAGGAGGACCCGACCCGCCTCGACGGTCGGGTGCCGATTGTCAACGTCGACCACCACGTGACCAACGACCGCTTCGGCGTCGTCAACATCGTCGTCCCGGACGCCTCCTCCAGCGCGGAGATCGTCGCCGCGCTGCTCAAGGCCTGGGGCACGGAGCTGACCGCCGAGATCGCGCAGTGCCTCCTCGCCGGGATCTTCGGCGACACGCTCGGCCTGCGTACCCCGTCGACGACGCCGAGCACGATGCGGACCGCCGCCGACCTGGTCGACGCCGGGGCGGCGCTCGTCCCGATCGTCGATAACCTCTTCCGCCTCAAGCCGCGCTCCACCGTCTGCCTCTGGGAGCACGCCCTCGGCAACGTCCAGTACGCCGGTCCCCTCGTCTGGACCGAGTTGACCCGGGAGGGCTTCCGGGGGTGCGGCGCCGAGATGAGCGAGGCGGAGGGCCTGGTCAACTTCCTGGCGGGCACCGAAGGGTCGCGAGCGGCCGTGATCCTCTACCAGGACAACGACGCCCGCGGCTGGCGCGTCAGCCTCCGCAGCCTCGGCGAGGACGTCGACGTCTCCGCCATCGCCGCCGTCTTCGGCGGCGGCGGCCACCCGCGAGCCGCCGGTGTCCACATCGAGGGCGGCCCGGCCGACCGTGACGCCTTCCTGGCCCGCGTCGCGGAGCTTGCGACCCCCGCCATCCCCGCCACCGTCCCCGCCGGCGACGACGTCGCCTCCGTCTGACGCGGCCCGCCGATGTCGTCCTCCGCCCCGTCCGACGTGCCGCCCCCTCGTCCCTCGCTGCACGGCTTCCTCGTGATCGACAAACCGGCCGGTTGGACCAGCCACGACGTCGTCGCCCGCGTCCGCCGCCTCGTCGGGGAGCGCCGCGTCGGCCACGCGGGCACGCTCGATCCCGCCGCCACCGGCGTCCTGCCGCTCGCCGTCGGGACCGCAACCCGGGTCCTGGAGTACCTCGCCGGCGCCGACAAGACCTACCGGGCCGAGGTCACCTTCGGGGTCGAGACCGACAGTCAGGACGGCGACGGACGGGTGGTTGCCCGCCGCGACGCGTCGGCGCTGTCGGAGGCGGCGGTCGCCGCCCTCCTTCCCGCCTTCCGCGGACCGCTCCAGCAGATTCCGCCGATGCACTCGGCGATTAAAGTCGGGGGCCAACGCCTCTACGAGCGGGCCCACCGGGGTGAGGAGATCGAGCGCGAGCCGCGTCCGGTCGTCGTCCATCGTCTGCAGTTGCTCGATTGGCGGCCACCGGTCGCCACCCTGCTCGTCGACTGCTCCAAGGGGACCTACGTCCGCGCCCTCGCCCGGGACCTCGGCGCCGCGGCCGGGGTCGGCGCGTTCCTCTCCGATCTGGTCCGTCTGCGCACGGGCCCGTTCGCCCTCTGCCAGGCGCTGACCCTCGACGCGCTGGCCGATGCCCCGCTCCCGTGGGCATGGCCGGCCGTCGCCGTCCACCCCGACGCCGTTCTCCCGGGGTGGACGGCCCTGCTCCTCGACGACGAGGGCCGCACCGACTGGGGGGCGGGCAGAGCGATCGCCGCCCCGGCCGCCGCCGGCCGCTGCCGCGCCTACGGCCTCGACGGTGCCTGGCTCGGCGTGGGCGCGGCGGACGACAGCGGTCGGGCCTGGCGGCCGCTCAAGGTGGTGGAGGGCGCGGCGTGAGCGTGGCGAGGCCGCCCTCCCCCGCCCCGAAGCCGGGGGTCGGTGCGGACGTGGACCGGGCGGGCGGTACGGGCGGCGGAACGCGCCGAGAGGGCGTCGACTCCCCCCAGGCGTGGGGGATCGGGGAGGGGGGCGCGGTCGAGCCCCGGGTGGTCACCATCGGCACCTTCGACGGCGTCCACGTCGGCCACCGCCACCTCCTGGCGAGCGCCGTCGCCCACGGACGCGCCCGCGCGCTCCCGATCCTGGCCGTCACCTTCGAGCCGCCGCCGGCGTCCGTCCTCCGCCCCGACCGCTTCGGCGGCCGCGTCTGCACCCGCGCCGAGAAGCTTGCCCTGCTGGAGGCCTCCGGTGTCGACCGCGTGCTGGTCGTGCCCTTTACCCCGGAGTTGGCGGGGTGGAGCGCCGAGCGATTCATGCGCCATTTGATCGAGACGACCGCGCTGCGGGAGCTCTGGGTCGGCGACGACTTCGCCCTCGGCCGGGGACGGGATGGGGACATCGATCGCCTGACGGAACTCGGTCTCGGTCTCGGCTTCTCGGTCGTGGCCCTGCCGCGTCTCCGCCTCGACGGGCACGTCGTCAGCTCCAGCGCGATCCGGGCCGCTGTCCGGGACGGCGCGGTCGGCATCGCCCGCCGCCTCCTCGGCCGCCCGTTCCGAGTCGCCGGGGAGGTAATCCATGGCGCGCGCCTCGGGCGCACCATCGGCTTCCCGACCGCAAACGTCGTCCCCCCGGCCGAGCTGGTGCCCCTCGGCGACGGGATCTATGCGTCGTGGGCGCGGCTTCCCGGCGACACGTTCCCCCGGCCGGCGATGACCTACGTCGGCACCCGCCCGACCGTCAACACCGGCGAGCGCCTCGTCGAGACCCACCTTCTCGACTTCGACGGCGACCTCTACGGGCAGGTGCTGGCCGTCGACCTCCTGGAGCGTCTCCGCCCCGACGCCGCCTTCGACGGTCTCGAGGCGATGGTCGTCCAGCTCCGGCGCGACGAGACGGACGCCCGCGCCATCCTGGCGGGGGAGGAGCGGGGAGCGGAGACGGGGGGACCTGCCCAACATGTACCGTCGGAGCGGGAGCCGACCGGGCGCCGCTCGGCGCCGGGCTAGCAGGGAGACGCCATCTCCGGCACGGTCACGAACGTGTAGCCCTGAGCCGCCAGGTCGGCGACGATCCAGGGGAGGGCGATCTCGGTCGAGCCGGCGGTGTTCGGGGCATCGAGGTGGAACTCGACGATCGCCCCATCGTAGACGCCGGACATCACGTTGCCGTAGACGGAGTCGGCCGAGGCCTCCGCCATCCAATCGGCCGAGGAGACCTCCCACCCAACCGGGACGTACCCCTCGGCGGCGACGATCGCCCGGACGCGGGCGTCGCGGTCGGCCGCGTAGGGGGTGAAGTAGGGTGCCGGGGCGTACCCGATCGCGGATTGGATCGCCCAGAACGAGTCGCGGACGTCCTGCGCGATCTCCCAGTCGGCGCGCTGGGTGAGCGGGATCGCCTGGTCACCGTGGCTGCCGACGGCAAATCCCTGGCTCGCCATCCGCCAGACGAGGTCGGGGTTCTGCCAGGTCCAGGCACCCATGGGGAAGACGGTCGCCGGCACGCCGGCGGCGACGAGGTTGTCGAGCACGCCCATCCGCGGCTCGTTGCCCATCCCGATGTTGAAGATGAGCGCCACCCGCTGGCAGCCCGGCGCCCCGGCGACGAACTCGCCGTACACCTCGTGCGCCCGGGTCGTGGCCGGAGCGGCCGCGCCCGCGAGAAGCGCCGCAACGGCGCCGATGATGACCCACCGACCGAACGCCGCGTCGCGCACGCCCTTCCCCCCTCGCTCTGCGTTGACTCGTAGGCAAGCCTACCACCGCCGAGGGAAGGCGTCGGTCCCTTGCGCCACAGAGTCGCCGTACCCGGCGGCCGGCGGGAGCTGGACGACGGTCCGATTGACCGAAATCTTGCGCGCGTGCTAAACTTCGGCATCAAGCCTGAGGCGGAGGCGCTGGCGTCTACAGCCATTGCTGCTCCGCGTTTGGCGTTTTTGCGTGTGCCCGGCGACGGGTTATGGAGGCAAGCCATTTCCAGACCAGTCCAGACCCGCGTCAACGAGCGGATCCGCATCCGCGAGGTGCGGTTGATCGACGAAGAGGGGACGCAGGTCGGGGTAATCCCGACGTTCGATGCCCTTCGGATGGCGCGCGAGCGCGGCCTCGACCTCGTCGAGGTGGCGCCGAACGCGATGCCGCCGGTCTGCCGATTGATGGACTACGGGAAGTTCCGCTACGAAGAGAGCCGCAAAGAGCGGGAATCGCGCAAGAACCAGCACGTCGTCGAACTCAAAGAGGTTCGAATCCGACCCAAAATCGACGACCACGACCTGGAGACGAAGGGTCGGCAGGCGGCGAAGTTCCTCGACGGCGGCGACAAGGTGAAGCTGACCGTCCTCTTCCGTGGCCGCGAGATGGCCCACCCGGACATCGGCCGCGGTCTGCTTGATCAGCTCGCCGAGCAGCTCCGCCCGCACGGGACCATCGAGTCGCCGCCCCGGATGGAAGGGCGGACGATGAACATGTTCATCAACCCGCTCAAGCGCAAGCTGAGCCAGCAGGAGAAGGAAGGGGAGCGGCGCCGTGACGAAACAGAAGCTGAAGACCCACAAGGGCGCGAAGCGCCGGTTTAAGGTGACCGCGACCGGCCTGATCATGCGGACCAAGGGCCCGAAGAGCCACAACCGCCGTAAGAAGGCCCCCCGTGTGAAGCGCGCCTTCGACCGGATGATTCCGCTCGAAGGCCCCGACAAGAAGCACGTCGAGCGCCTTCTGCCGTACGGCCGCTAGGCCGCGCGGCCCGCGTCGGCGGGCCCTTGATCGCCCCCACCACGGGGTGTTGGAGAGAGAGCGCGGGTCGAGTGCCCGCGTTGCAGCGGGCGGTTCCAACCGACGCCCCGAGGAGATCGCACCGACATGGCCCGCGTCAAACGGGGCGTTGCCGCCCACCGGCGCCACAAGAAGGTTCTCAGCCAGGTCAAGGGCCACTACGGCACCAACAACCGCCTTTACAAGCGCGCCCACGAATCGCTGATGCGCGCGCTCTACTATGCGTACCGCGACCGGCGGACGCGGAAGCGCGACATGCGCCGGCTCTGGATCATCCGGATCAACGCGGCATCCCGCCTCAACGGCTTGCCCTACTCCCGCCTCATCCAGGGGCTGATTCTCGCGGGCGTTGCGGTCGATCGGAAGATCCTCGCCGACCTGGCGGTTCGCGACGAGGCCGCTTTCGCGGCGGTCGTCGATGTCGCCAAGCAGGCGCTGCCGGCGTCGGCCTAGCCGCGCCGCGCCGAGGGATGTCGCCCGACGGTGACGGTCGGCCGGGCGACGAGGTCATTCGCAGCGTCGCCAATCCGACCGTCGCCTCCGTCCGCTCGCTCCAACGGCGCGATACCCGCGCCCGGGAGCGGGCATTCGTCGTTGAGGGGCGACGGGCCGTGACCGACGCCCTTGCCGCGGGCGCTCTTCCCCGCATCTTGCTCGTGCGGGAAGGGGAGCGGCTGGCTTTCCTCGGTGAACTCGGCGGCATCTCTGCCCCCGTCCGCGTCGTCGCCGAGCGCCCGTTCGCGTCCCTCTCGGATACGGTGTCTCCCCAGGGGGTCCTCGCCGTTTTTTCCTTCCCCGATCCGGCCCCGGCGGCCGGCGCCATCCCGCTCGCGCTCGTCCTCGATCGCATCCGGGACCCGGGAAACCTCGGCACCCTCTTGCGCGCGGCGGCGGGGGCCGGGGTGACCGGCGTCTACCTCTCGGCCGCCTCGGTCGACCCCTTCAATCCAAAGGTGGTGCGCGCCGCAATGGGCGCCCACTTCCGGGTGCCGCTGCGGGCGCTCGACGGGGAGGCCGCCGCCGAGTTGCGCCGTGACGTTCCGCTCCGCGTCCTGGCCGCGGCCGATGCCCCGACCGCGTACCACGCGCTCGACTGGCGCGGGCCGGCGGCCGTGATCGTCGGCTCGGAGGCCGAAGGGGTCGGCTCGGATGTCGCGGACCTAGCGACGACTCGGGCCGGCATCCCGCTGGCGGCGGGGGTCGAGTCGCTCAACGCCGCCGTCGCGGGCGCCGTCGTGCTGTTCGAGGCGGCACGGCAACGGGCCGACGGGAGGGCCGCACCGGGCGGATGACGGGGATTCGGCCGGGCCCGAGCACGCGTCCCGTGTCGCGGCGGCGTCCCGTGCTGGCCGGTGGTAGACTGCGCCGCCGAACGGGGTGTCGGCCGGTCACCGCACCATGTGGCGGGTTGGGGCGGTCCGTGCCTGTCGGCGGGAAGAGGTTTGACGATGCGGAAGCAGGATCTGGTGCGGGCGGTGGCGCGGCAGACCGACACCTCCGAGGCGCAGGCGTCCGCCGCGGTGAACGCCGTGATCGCGACGATCCAGGAGGCCCTCGCCCGCCGCGAGGAGGTCAACATCAGCGGCTTCGGCGCCTTCCGCGTCGTCGAACGCGCCGCCCGGGAAGGACGCAACCCCCGCACGGGAAGCCAGATGACGATCGGGCCGCGGAAGAGCCCGGCCTTCCGCGCCGGCACCCAGCTCAAGCGGGCGGTCGAGGCCGGGGAGTAGACCGGGCCGGGGCTGCCGCTCCCCACCCGCGGCCGCGTCGCCGGTCCGTCGCTCCGCTGGGAGCCGTCGAGCCTTGCCGCGCGGTCCGGGGAGCCGAGCGCCGGCCGGCCATGGCTCATTGCGGCCGGTCGGCGCCGGCTCCGGGGGTGCCCCCCCCCGCGATGCCCGGGGCGGGTCCCCGCGACCGCGGCCCGGTGGACGGATCCCTCTGCGATTGGGATGGTCGGGCGAACGGCGGCGGGCGGCCTTGACCGCCTTCCATCGGTCTGGCGGGGGCGGTGAGCGGACCGCGGGCGGCGACGCCCGCGGGGCGGGGTGGGCCGGCCTCGGTGGGGGGCTGGAGCGCGCCGCTAGCGCGCGGTGGAGGCGTTGCCGTTGATGGGCACCTCCGGTGGCCCGGCCGCCGTGGTCGGGGGAGGGTCCGACGTGCCGCGTGCCATGAGCTGTCGGATCGTGCCGGTCGCGTCGCTTTCGGCGCCGCGGCAGGCAACGCCGATCGCGTTCCGGATCGCCTTCGCGTTCGACCGGCCGTGGGCGATGACGACCATGCCGTTCACGCCGAGGAGCGGCGCGCCGCCGGTCTCCGCGTAGTCGAGCCGGGCGCCGACGGCCCGGAAGGCAGGACGGAGGGCGAGCGCGGCCAGTTTGCGGGGGAGGGTCGCCGTGACCTCCGCGCGCAGGGCGTCGGTCACCAGCGTGGCGACCCCCTCGGCGACCTTGAGCGCTACGTTGCCGGTGAAGCCGTCGGTGACGATCACGTCGGCCACGCCGCGGGTCACGTCCTTCCCCTCCACGTTCCCGCGGAAGTCGATCCCCGGCGTCGCCGCGAGCAGCGAGGACGCGTCGCGGACGAGCTGGTTTCCCTTGGACGGCTCCTCGCCGTTGCTGAGGAGGGCGACGGTCGGCCGCTCGACCCCGAGGGCCCGCTTGACGTAGAGGCTCCCCATCTGGGCGAACTGGACCAGATGGGGCGGTCTAGGGTCGGTCACGGCGCCGAGATCGAGCACCAGCGAGCGCTTCCCCGACGACGGGAGAAAGGAGGCGATCGCCGGCCGGTCGACGCCGGGGACGCGGCCGAGCACCAGCAGCGCCGCCGCCATCACCGCGCCGCTGTTCCCGGCGGAGAGCATCGCCCCCGACCGGCCGTCCCGCACCGCCTCGAGCGCGACCGCGATCGAGGAGCGAGGCTTGCGGCGAACCGCCTGCGCCGGGTGCTCGTCCATCCCGATCTCGTCCGGGGCGTCGAGCACCACGACGTCAATGCCCGCCGCGTCGACCTTCGCCAGCTCCCGGCGGACCGTCGCCTCCTGCCCGACGAGGTCGAGCGCGACGCCGAACGCGCGGGCGCCCTCGACGGCGCCGGCGACGACGACCGCCGGGCCGTGGTCCCCCCCCATGGCGTCGACGGCGATCCGCATGGATGTTCCCCTTCGCGCGGCCGCCCGCCGGTCCCGCGGCCGCGCGACGGCCGCTTCGGCCGCGGATGCTATCACATGGCCATTGGCTCTTGGCGCGATGTCGGCGGGGACGGCTTCCCCGGGCCACCGGCCCGTCTCCGTCAGGGAGCGGGCCGAATGCCGCGCGGAGAGACGGAGGGCGGGGCCCTGCACACGGTCGGGCTTGCCGCGCGCGATGGGGTGTCACGCGATGGCGCCGTCGACCGACCATGCGGGCGAGACGAGCAACTGCGCCGGCCAATGGTCTCCTCGGGGATTTGCCGCTCGTGATCGTCAAGCACCTGGCCTCTGTCGAGCGCTGGTGGTTCCGATCCGTGTTCGCCGGGAAGGGCGTTCCGGTCGGCTGGACCGAGGCGGACCCGGACGCCGACTGGCGGACAGAGCCCGGCGATACGACCGTGGCTGTTCTCGCGCTCTACCAGGGCGAAGTCGGGTGCTCCCGCGCCGTCATCGCCGGCGCCGTCTGGGACGATGTCGCCAGCCACCCCGACTGCGACCAGACCCTGGGCTGGATCTTGACGTACGTGGTCGAGGAGGCCGCCCGCCACAATGGCCACGCCGACATCATGCGGGAGCAGACCGACGGGGCACCGGAGAGTGAGTCGGTGCCCGGCCCGTCGCCTCCCGGCTGAGGACGGTGGTGGCGCGGGGGAACGACCTGCCGGTGCAGGGTGCGGAGGATCCCGATCGTGCATCGGGCGAGGCGGTGATCCAGGTGGACCCGAACCGCGCCTGGAGCCGCGGGTTGGACCGGTGCGGATCGAAGGCCCCGGCCGTGAGGGAGTCGGAACGGTCGGACCACTCGTGGACCCAGATTCGCTCCATGGAGTAGGAGAGAAGGGGAGAAGGGGAGAAGGGCGTCGTCGTCATCCCATTGGGCTCGGGCGGCGACGCGCGAGGGGCAGACGGCGGGCAGACACCGGGATCGAACGTTCCATCCCTTTCGGGGCGCCGGCGGGCCGATCCTCGGGCCTGCCATGGCGGTTCAGCCGTCCCCTCGACGCTGCCGTCCCGGTCGGGCTCCTCGATGCCGACCGACACCTTCTCGCGGACCGAGGCACGCGGCTGTTCCCGATCGTTTGGCAGGCGCGTCGCCCGCGGATCTTCGCGACGGCGTCGGTCACATGGCCGCGCTCGACCTTCTGCCGCAGCCCCGCTTTCACGCCCGCCGGGAGCAGGATCGCCATGCGCGGTTCCCCCCGCGCGGCGGAGCGCCGGGGAGGACATGTCCTCCCCGGCGCTCCGCCGCGCGGGCCATGCCCTACAGGTCGAGGTTCTGGACCTCGCGGGCGTGGGTCTGGATGAACTTCTTGCGGGGCGGAACGGCGCTCCCCATCAGCATGTCGAACGTCTCGTCGGCGTCGACGCTATCGTCGATCCGGACCTGGAGCAGCGTCCGCTTGACCGGGTCCATCGTCGTCTCCCAGAGCTGGGTGGGGTTCATCTCGCCGAGGCCCTTGTAGCGCTGCACCTCGGCCTTCTCGCCGAGCCGCTCGATCGCGGCCGCGCGCTGCTCCTCGGTGTAGACCCAGGCCTCCTCTTTGCCCGCCTTGACACGGTAGAGGGGAGGCTGGGCGATGAAGACGTGGCCGTCGAGGATCAGCTGCTCCAGATGGCGGAAGAAAAAGGTCAGGAGCAGCGTCCGGATGTGGGATCCGTCGACGTCGGCGTCGGTCATGATCACGATCCGGTGGTAGCGCAGCTTCGACGGGTCGAACTGCTCGCCGACGCTGGTGCCGAGGGCGGTGATCAAGGTTCGGATCTCGTTGCTCTGGAGCATCTTGTCGAGGCGGGCCTTCTCGACGTTCAGGATCTTGCCGCGCAGCGGCAGGATCGCCTGGAAGCGGCGGTCGCGCCCCTGCTTGGCCGAGCCGCCGGCCGAGTCGCCCTCGACGATGTAGAGCTCGGCCCGGGCCGGGTCGCGCTCGGTGCAGTCGGCCAGCTTGCCGGGCAGGCTGAAGCTGTCGAGCCCCCCCTTGCGCTGGACCAGCTCGCGCGCCTTGCGCGCCGCCTCGCGGGCGCGGGAGGCGTTGATGCACTTCTCGATGATCCGCTTGGCGGTCTGCGGGTTCTCCTCGAGGTAGGCACCGAGGGCATCGTTGACGACCGTCTGGACGGCGCCCGCCACCTCGGCGTTGCCGAGCTTCCCCTTGGTCTGGCCCTCGAACTGCGGCTCGGCCAGCTTGACCGAGACGATCGCGGTCAACCCCTCGCGGACGTCCTCGCCGGAGAGGGTCTCGTCCCCCTTCAGGAAGCCGTTGCGCTTGGCGTACTCGTTGATCGTCCGCGTCAGCGCCGACTTGAAGCCGGAGAGGTGGCTGCCGCCGTCGGCGGTGTTGATGTTGTTGGCGAAGGTGTGGGTCGACTCCCCGTAGGAGTCGTTGTACTGCAGCGCCACCTCCACCAGGCAGGCCGGCACCTCCCGCGACACGTAGAACGGGCGGTCGTGGACCGCGCTCCGGTTCCGGTTCAGGTGGCGGACGAAGGAGACGATCCCGCCCTCGAAGAAGAAGGTCATCTCGCGGTCGGCGCGGTCGTCGATGAGGGTCAGGCGCAGCCCCTTGGTCAGGTAGGCCGTCTCCCGGAACCACTGCGCGAGGAGGTCGAAGTCGTAGTCGAGACCGGCGACGAAGACCCCGGTGTCGGCCAGGAACGACGTCGTCGTGCCGTGGTCGCCGTCCTCCACCTTGCCGACCGCCTTGACCGGCCCCGTCGGCACGCCGCGGCGGTACTCCTGGCGGTAGCGCTTGCCGGCGCGGCGGACCTCGACCGTCAGCCACTCCGAGAGGGCGTTGACGACGGAGGCGCCGACGCCGTGGAGACCACCGGAGACCTTGTAGCCGCCACCGCCGAACTTACCGCCGGCGTGGAGCACGGTCATGATCACCTCCAGGGCGGAGGTGTTGGTCTTGCTGTGCTTGTCGACCGGGATGCCGCGGCCGTTGTCGGAGACGGTGACGCTCCCGTCGACGCCGATCCGGCAGACGATCGTGTCGGCGTGGCCGCCGAGGGCCTCGTCGACCGAGTTGTCGGCGATCTCGCGGACCAGGTGGTGCAGGCCGCGCTGGTCGGTGCTGCCGATGTACATGCCGGGACGCCGCCGCACCGCCTCCAGGCCCTCCAGGACCTGGATCGTGCTGGCGTCGTAGGCGGGGGCCTTCGGGGTCTTGACGGCGGTGGCGGCCACGGGCGCTCCTTGGTAAGGGGGAAGAGGGCGGACAGGATGGGCGGGGGTTAGGTCATGGGCATCGGGGGCGGGACGAGATCGGCGCGCCAGCGACGGAGGCGATCGGCGAAGAACTGGATGCGGGCCAGTGCGAGGCCCGTCGCGACGAAGGCGTAGGCGACGACGGCGAGGAGCAGCCCCGGCAGGCTGCCGGCGAGCTGTCCCCCGAGCCGGGCGACCGCGGCGGAGCCGATCAGCAGGACGAGCAGGAGGCCGATCGTCGGCCACGGGTTGCGGCGGACCACGCCGAAGCTCAGCGAGCAGGCGCGCAACGGCCCGACCTCGGCGACGACGATCGCCTCGCCGACGAAGGCGAGAAGGACGTAGGCGGCGATCGCCGGCACGACCAGTGCCGCCACGACCAACCCGACGAGGGCGGTCAAGCCGACCACTTCGAAGACTGCCCCTACGATCGCCAACGGCACCACCACGGCGGCCGTGGCCAGCGCGAACAGCGCCAGGAAGCCGACGTAGCGGATCGTTGCCAATCCGGACGCGCGGAGGAAGCGGTCGCCGAGCGGGGCGCGTCCCTTCGCGAGGCGGGCCAGCATCGTCCCGAACGCCATCGCCCCCCAGATCCCCAATCCCAGCAGCCCCACCGCCGACAGCAGCGTCACCGCCGACCCTCCGAGGTCGACGCTGGGACGCTGCCAGGGCACGTTCCCCGCGGCGGCGCCGTCGACGAGCAACGACGGGAGGAAGGCGGCGGCCACCGTTGCCAGGTCCCCGTTTCGCGCCAGCCGCTCCAGCCCGTCGACCAGCCCGGCCGCGTCGGCACCGTCCTGCCGGGCCAGCCAGCGCCGGAGCGGATCGACCACCGGTGCCGGCGAGAGACGCGCCCCGCCCGAGAGGTAGAGATCGAGCGCGATCGGGACGACGAGCGGCAGCGGCTGGACCAGGAGGGCGGACATCGCCGCGGCGATCGTCTCGAAGATGCCCGGCGGCCCCGACCGCGCGTCGCGGCCCGCGCCCCGTTGCATGCTCCCCCCACCCCGTCGTTCGCCCATCGTCGCTCAGGCCAATCCCAGTTCGTCCAACCGATCCTCGTCGAAGCCGAGGTGGTGGGCAAGCTCGTGGACGACCGTGATCCGGACCTCGCGCGACATCTCCGCTGCGTTCCGGAACTCGCGCTCCAGGGGGCCGCGGAAGATCGTGATCTTGTCCGGCAGCACGAGCGAGTAGTCGACCCCCCGCTCGGTCAGCGGCACCCCCTCGTAGAGCCCGAAGAGGGTCTCCTCGGGGTCGCCGCCGCGGTCCACCTGCTCCGGCGTCGGCTCGTCCTCGACCACGATCTCGACGTTGTCGAGCATCGCGGCGACGTCCGGCGGCAGCGCGGCGAGGGCGCGCCCAACCAAACGCTCGAACCCGCGCCGCTGGACGCGCTGGGTCCGGGAAGGAAGCTTGGTGCGCATGCGAAATACTAGCACTTTCGGTCGCCTTTTGCTATGTTTCCGCGGCGCCGGCGCCGCGTACGTACGCGGATCAGCCATTCGCGATCGTCCCGCCGCGGCGTCCCCCGATAACGGCGCGGCCGCGGGCCGGAGATGCGCGCCGGGCGGGACGGGCGTGCCGTTGCCGTCCTCGGCATCGCGGGGGACGACCCGGCGATCGGGCCGGGCACGGGCCGGCGACCGATTCTGTCGCCTGGCGCCGCGTATACTTCGGCCCGTGCCGTGCGCCGCGGTCGCCGCGCCCCAGTAGCTCAGCGGACAGAGCACCCGCCTTCTAAGCGGTCGGTCGCAGGTTCGATCCCTGCCTGGGGTACCCCTTCTGTGACGCCGACCGGCAGTCGGCATCCAGCCCGATTGACCTCTTTCAGGCTTCCTGATATACTCCTTGAGAGCCCCTGGCGTGTGCACCGGGGGACGATCGGCTAGCCCTCGCCTTGGTGAGTGGTTCCGGTCGCAAGGTACGGACGTAACAGGGAAGGAACTCACGATGAGCGAGCGAGGCGGCGTGCTTGGTCTGTTCGACGAGCTGACCGGCGGCGATGATGCTGTGGTCGTGGTCGGTGGCGACACCGCGGCGGCCGGCAATGGCGGCACCTCCGATGCGAGCGCCGGCGGCGGTGCGATCGGCATCGGCGATGTCAACAGCGGCGGCAACTCCGGCGCGGGCATCGGCGTCGGCGATGTTGCGGACGGCGCGGTTGCGATCGACGGTGGCGATGTGACCACCTCCACCAGCCTCGACCTGTCGGCCGATGGCGGCACCGCCATCTCGGACGCCAGCGGCGGCGACGGCAACTTCGCTTTCGTCAGCTAAGGACGCTCACCCGAGCGACCAGGCGGCAAGGCACGAAGAAGGGGGAGGCGTAAGCGCCTCCCCCTTCTTCGTGCCTTGCGTGAGACGTAACTGCCTCCCGCCGCCGCGTCAGTCGAAGAAGTCGCGGTCCTCCTCCGAGAGGTAGGCCCGGGCCGCCTCCGGGACGAGATTGACCCCCATGCCGGGCCGGTTCCAAACGTCAACGAAGCCGTCCCGCACGATCGGGTTCGGCAGCCCCTCTACGATGTCGTACCACCAGTCGGGCCGGCCGACCGGGTACTCGAAGGCGATGAAGTTGTCGGGCAGCGTCGCGCCAACCTGGACCAGGGCCGCCAGCCCCAGCAGCCCGTTCCCCGTCCCGTGGGGGGCGAAGAGGACACCGTGCAGGTCGGCGTACTCCGCCACCCACTTCAGCTCGGCGATGCCGCCGACGTCGCACGGGTCCGGTCCGATGACGTGGACGGCGTGCCCCTCGATCAGTTCCTTGAAGTTGTGGCGCAGGTAGATCTGTTCCCCCGTGTGGATCGGCGTGGTCGAAGCGCGGGTCACCTCCCGATAGACGTCGGCCGAGACCCAAGGTACGTAGTCGCCGGTGATCAGGTCCTCCAGCCACATCAGGTGCAGCCCCTCCACCGCCTTCGCGAAGCGGATCGCGTCCGGCACCGTCCAGCCGGGACCGCAATCGAGGGCGAGACCGACCCGGTCGCCGAGCGCCTCCTTCATCGCCCGGACGCAGGCGACGACGTGGTCGAGGCCGCGCTCGGTGAGGAGTCCGCGGTTGAGGGTGCCGTGGAAGGCGCTCGATTCGGGCTCGCCGTAGAAGAAGTCCGGTACCTCGGCCTTCATCTGGCTGTGGAACGCGATCGGCTGCTTCACGATCGTGAAGCCTTCCGGCGAGGCCGCCATCTGCGCCGCGTTGGCGGCGTAGTCGGCCGGCTCGTAGCCCGACATCGGGAAGCGGACGGCGCCGTTGTAGACGCGGACGCGGTCGCGCACCTTGCCCCCGAGCAGCTTGTAGACCGGGAGCCCGGCGGCCTTGCCTGCCAGGTCCCAGAGCGCCATCTCGATCGCGCTGACGGCACTCCCCCACGGCTTGAAGCCACCCCGGTTCCGGATCTTGCGCACCACCCGCTCGACGTTCGTCGGGTCCTCCCCGAGCAGCGCCGGCCGCAGGTGGAGCACGAACGGCTTCAGGTACGGCTTGTAGGCCTCGATCTCGCCGTAGCCGTCGATCCCCTCGTCCGTAACGATCCGGACGACCGGGTTCTCGCCGATCACGGCGCACTTTAGGTCGGTAATCTTCACAATGCGACCCCTCCCTTCCAGAGCGCGACGATCTCAGCCCATGCCGCGTTCACCGGCAGTCTCCACGTTCCGGCGCCCGGCGCAAGGCCGCGGCGCGCGGGCCCGGACGGGGAGGGGAGGCCCATGCCGCCCGCAGCGACCGGCCGGTCGCGGGTTCGTGACCGGCTCGGCCTTGGGGCCGGGTAGAACTTCATCATTGGCAGCGACCCGACGCCGGTCCACCAAGGCGCGGGGTATAGAATCGACGCGCCACCGCGACGTGGACCGCCAGCCTTTGTTGCCCCCACGGACGAGGACCGCGTGATCGCCTTTCCCGCCGCCGCCGCCGCGATCAGCCTGGCCTGCGCGCTGCTCGTCGCGTGGGACGGCTGGCGCCGTCCGAAGCCGGATAAGGCGGCCTGGGCGATCTCGTTCGGGCTCTTTGCGGCGGCGAACGGGGCGGAGGTGGCCGGTGAGATCGGGGGCTGGACCCCGCTCCTGGCGCGGGCCTACTACCTCTCTGGGGCAACGCTCGTCGTCGGCTTCCTGGCGCTGGGGCAGCTCTACCTGCTTGCGCCCAGGCGGACGGCGGCGGTCGGACCGGGGATCGCGCTGCTGGTCGTCGCGCTGGCCGGCTCGCTGGTCTGGGCGGCGCCGATCGACGACGCGCGGCTGGCGGCCGATGGGTGGGACGCGCTGGAGCGCGGCGGAGCGCTGAAGGCGACGGCGATCGGCCTGAATGCCGGCGGGACGCTCGTCGTGGTCGGCGGGGCGCTCGTCTCGGCCTGGCGCTTCCTGCGCCGGGGCGTCCAGCGGCACCGCGCGATCGGCTGCGTGCTGATCGCGGTCGGGACGCTGATCGTGGCGTCGGGCGGCACGCTGACGCGCCTCGGCCGGCCGGAGTATCTCTACGTCGCGATGGCGGTCGGCGTCGCCGTCATCTTCGCCGGCTACCTGGAGGCGCGGCGGCCGGGGAGTGCGCCGGCGGCGGTTGCTTCGGGCTCGATGCCCGCGGTCGCCCCGCTCCCGCCGACGAACGGTCGGCGCGGCACGCGGACCAATGGCGCCTCGAACGGGCACGCGGCCCGGGTGCCGCTGACGGCGGCGCCCCCGGTGACACCGTTCGACGCTCCCGATTTGCCCGCCGATCCGGCCATCGCGTATCTGGAACGGCGGCTCCTCCCCATGGACGGGAAGGCGCTGACGGACGCGGCGCGGGTCTGGAGCGTCGAGCGCCCCGACGTCGACCGCTTCGGCCGGGAGGAGGCGCGGCGGGTCTGGGCGCTGCGCCTGCGGCTCTCCCCCGCGGGGCAGGAAGCGTTCGACCGGCACGACGCTGCCACCCGCCTCCAGCTCGCCGAGCTGTACCACGAGGTGCTGGCTCCGGGTGCGGCGGCGCTGGCGGCGGAGCGGCACGCGGCGGCCGGCGGGCCCTAGAGGGGCGGTGGCTCGCCGCGGCCCCGCAAGCTGGAAAGCACCCGCCGCCTCCCCTCCGGCGGCATCGTCGACGCTTGGGGAGCAACGCGCGTCCCACCGTGATCGCGGGCGTGCGCGTCTCTCCGCCGCGGCGCCGGCACGGGCTGGTAACAGGTGAGGCGACGACGATCCGCACAAAGGGGGACCATCGACCGTGCGCGGTCGGCCACCGGGGGGGCGACGACATGGCATTCGAAAGGCGACCGCTCACACCGGAGCATCTGCTGCTCGCGGCCGGCGCCTGCCGCGCCGCGCTCGCTCCCGCGCTCGATGCGGATTGGACGGTCGCCGCCGGCGGCCTCGATTGGAGTTGTCGCCGAACGCTCGACCACGTCCCTGACGCGCTCGTTCTCTACGCGGCGCACCTGGCGACGCGGGCGACGACGCGCCTCACGCTCCTCCGGAACGGCGACCCCGAGCGGTCGCCCGCGGAGCTGCTCTCGGTCGTCGAGACGTCGGCGGCGGTCCTGGCCGAGGTGGCGCTGGCGGCGCCGCCGGAGGCTCGCGGATACCACGGCGCCGGTATGGCCGACGCCGAAGGGTTCGTGGCGATGGGGTGCGAGGAGATCCTGATCCACGCCGACGACATCGCCCAGGGGCTCGGGGTCGGGTTTCGACCGCCGAAAGAGCTCGCTGAACGGGTCCTCCATCGACTCTTCCCGTGGGCGCCGACCGACATCGATCCGTGGGCGGCGCTGCGTTGGGCATCCGGCCGGCAGGCGCTCCCGGACCGGCCGCGGCTCGGGCCGAACTGGTACTGGCACTGCGCGCCGCTCGCCGAGTGGGACGGCACCGTCCGGCGGCGAACGGCGGCCCCAGCATGGACGTAGTTGCCGGCCCGGGCCGGGCTTCCACGGTCGCCCCCCGGTGGTCAACGATTGACCGTGTAGGCCGGCGCGTCCACCCGGCGATCCACTGACCGATCCCCGCAGTACCGGCCGCCGCGGCGAGGGCCCTCGCCCTGATCGCCCTCGCTCCGCCTGATCGCCCTCGCTCCGCTCAAGACCGGGAAGGAGCAGGTCAGAAGCCAGCGCGGACCGACGTCTCCGGCCGCGCCAAACGCCCGGTGTTGGCCGATCCGCGGTCGGACAGCCGTTCACCGGCCGCGATCAAGGCCAGGCCGAGCGACCGCCGGAGACGGCTCGACCGAGGAGGCAACCCCGCGGCGACGGGCGAGACGGCCAGCCGGTCGGCCGCGATCTGGGCCGTGCGCTGGTCCACGTGCCGATCGATCTCCCATGTGGTTTGGAACATGACGATCCCTCCGCCACCGATCGGCCGATCGGCGGTCACGCGAGCGACGGGGAACGGCGAGGCGCCGAGGGGCCGGTGCCTAATGCCTACGGCTGACCGCGGGGATCGGCGGCATCCAGACGACGGAGCGCCTCCTCGACGTCGATCTCGCCCCGCTCGACGGCGCCCAGCACCGCCAACCGCCGGGCGTCCTCCGGCCGGTTGGCGGCGGGGCGAGGGGCGAGGTCGCCCTCGGCCATCGAGATGTCGGGGCGTGGCTCCGGGACGTCGGTTTCATCCCGGGTGCCGGTCTCCACCCCGGCCTCTCCAGTAGCCGGCGCGGGTGCCGCGGGGAGGGGGGGAGCGGGAGGTTCGGGCGGCGTCGGCGGCGCCGGCGGCGCCGGCGGCGCCGGTACGGCGGCGCGCGATGGGGTGGGATTCGCGGCGGGGGCGGGTTCGAAACGGGGCGTGGCTCGGGCGGCGACGGTCGGCGCGACGGCGGTCGCGCCGGCGAGATGGAGGTCGCCGCTGACGGTCTGGACGGCGATCCGGTGGGTGCCCGCACCAGCTTGCCAGGCGCGGCGGTCGGT
>CADCWL010000147.1 GCA_902806405.1 uncultured Thermomicrobiales bacterium
ACCGCCAGCACGACGACGGCGCAGGGAGTACGCATCTGGCCAAGCCCCGCTCGTGCGATGGCGCATACCGTTTGACCTGCTATCGCTTTAGCTGCCCTGCCACCCTGTTGCCACGTCTCGTTCGCGTCGGGTTCTACGGTACACTTCCGCCGCTTTGCCGCCGGGTCGCCGGGCGGCGTTGTTGTGCGGGCGAAGGCCGGGTGGTGGGGTCGGTTTGCGCTCGGGTCGCGGGCGGACGGGGGTGGCTGGGCACCGATGGAATCGTACCTGTTCCTGATCCCGCTGCTGCCGCTGGCGGCGTTCGCGGTCAACATCCTGCTCGGGCGGGGGGTGATCCGGGACAAGGCGCACTGGGTGGCGGCGCCGGCGGTCTTCGGGTCGTGGCTGCTGTCGATCCTGGTGCTGCTCGATCTCCGGGAGAACGAAGAACCGCTGCGGCAGCACCTCTTCCGGTGGATCCCGGCCGGGGACTTTCACGTCGACGTGACGCTGTTCGCCGACCAGTTGACCGCCGTGATGCTGCTGGTGGTGACAACGGTCGGCTTTCTGGTGCACGTCTACTCGGTCGGGTACATGCACGGGGACGGAGGGTACTACCGCTTCTTCTCGTACCTGCCCCTCTTCGTCTTCTCGATGCTGATGCTGGTGCTGGCCGACAACTTCCTGCTCCTCTTCGTCTTCTGGGAGGGGGTGGGGCTCTGCTCCTACTTCCTGATCGGGTTCTGGTTCAAGCGCCGCTCGGCGGCGAACGCGGCGAAAAAAGCGTTCATCGTCAACCGGATCGGCGACCTGGGGTTCGGCCTCGGGATCATGTGGACCTTCTGGACGTTCGGCTCGATCGCCTTCTACGGTGAGGAGGGGGTCTTCGCCCGCGCCGGCGAGATCGGGACGGGGACGATCACCGGGATCGCGCTGCTGCTGTTCCTGGGGGCCTGCGGCAAGAGCGCGCAGTTCCCCCTGCACGTCTGGCTGCCGGACGCGATGGAGGGGCCGACGCCGGTCTCGGCGCTGATCCACGCGGCGACGATGGTGACGGCCGGGATCTACCTGGTGGCCCGCGCCCACCCGATCTTCGAGCAGTCGGAGGCGGCGATGCTGGTGGTTGCCATCATCGGCGCCTTCACGGCGTTCATGGCGGCGACGATCGCGCTCGTCCAGAACGACATCAAGCGGGTGGTGGCCTACTCGACCCTGAGCCAGCTCGGCTACATGGCGTTCGCGCTCGGGACCGGGGCGTGGGTGGCGGCGCTCTTCCACCTGATGACCCACGCTTTTTTCAAGGGACTCCTCTTCCTCGGCTGCGGCAGCGTGATCCACGGCATGCACGAGGAGCAGGACATCCGGAACATGGGGGGCTTGCGCCGCTTCATGCCGGTCACGACCTGGACCTTTTTCGCCGCCTCGCTCGCCAACGCCGGGCTGATCCCCTTCGCCGGGTTCTGGAGCAAGGACGAGATCATCGTCGGCGGCTGGATCAGCGACTACCAGCCGATCGGTCGGATCGTGGCGGTGGTCGGGCTGGTCAGCGCCTTCCTGACGGCGCTCTACATGTTCCGGCTCTTCACGCTGGTCTTCTTTACGCGGTCCCGGTTCGATGAGGCGCACCTTCACCCGCACGAGTCGCCGCCGTCGATGGCGCTGCCGCTGCTGGCGTTGGCGGTGCCGACGGTGCTGATCGGCTTCGTCGGCTTCCCCCCGGAGGACGGGCCGCTCCACCACTTCCTGGAGCCGGTCTTCGCCGACGAGGGGATCGAGCCGGAGGGCGGGGAGGTCGCATCCCTCGTTGCCTTCGGCCAGGAGGACGGGCACGAGCCGGCGGGCGGCGACGAGGGGACGGCCGAGGGCGGGGCGACCGGTGCCGCTGCCGACGCGGACCACGCGGCCGAGGGGGAGCACCACGTCTCGACGGCGACAACGGTGACCTTCGGCGCGATCTCGACGGCGGCGGCGCTGGGCGGGTTGCTGCTTGGGGTCGTCGCATACCGGGGCGCCGGCAGCGCGGCCGAGATCGTCGCACGGGATCGGGCCCTGACGCGGGGTCTCTACCCCTTCCTCCTGAATAAGTGGCGGTGGGACGAGCTCTACGGCCGGCTCTTCGTCCGGCCCTTGAGCGACCTCTCGACCTTTCTCTGGCGGGTGGTCGACATCGGCATCATCGACGCGACGGTGAACGGGGTGGCGACGGGGATCGGAGCGTTCAGCCAACGGCTGCGCCACGTCCAGACCGGATTGGTGACGAACTACGCGCTGGCGATCGCGCTCGGGATGGTGGTGATGGTCGGGGTCTACCTGGGGCTGTTCAGCAACCTGTTCCGGTAACGAGGTCGGAGGTGGGAGGAGTCACGGATCGGGGGAAATCGGCCGCGTGTGCCGACCTCGTCCCGCGTCCGTTCCTCCGACCCGGTAGGGGGCATTCGTGGACAACTTTCCCATTCTGAGCGCGATCTGCTACCTGCCCCTGCTCGGGGCGCTGGCGCTCTTCTTCCTGCCGAGCGTGTCGCAGGAGACCGCGCGGCGGGTGGCGCTGGGGAGTGCACTGGCGTCGTTCGCGCTGTCGGTGATCCTGCTGCTGCGCTTCGACCACAACGCGGAGTTCCAGTTCCGCGAGGAGTTCGAATGGCTGCCGGGGGTCGGCGCCGGCTACTTCATGGCGGTTGACGGGATCGCGGTGCTGCTGATCGCGCTGACGACGCTGCTGACGGCGATTGCGATCGTCTGGTCGTGGGATACGGTCAACAAGCGGACGCGGGAGTATTACATCGCGCTGCTGCTGCTGGAGACGGGGATGCTGGGGGTCTTCATGGCCCTCGATCTCTTCCTCTTCTACATCTTCTGGGAGCTGATGCTGATCCCGATGGCGTTACTGATCGGGATCTGGGGGAGCACGAATCGGGTCTACGCGGCGGTCAAGTTCTTCATCTACACCCTCTTCGGCTCGCTCCTGATGCTGGTCGCGATCGTGGCGACCTACCAGTCGTATTTCACCCAGACGGGGATCCGCACGCTTGATGTGCTGCAACTGGCGGAGGGGGGGTACGGCAGGACGTTCCAGTTCTGGGTCTTCGCCGCCTTCTTCGTCGCCTTCGCGGTCAAGGTGCCGCTCTTCCCGTTCCACACCTGGCTGCCGGACGCCCACGTCGAGGCGCCGACGGCGGCATCGGTGATCCTGGCGGCGGTGATGCTGAAGATGGGCGGCTACGGGCTGCTCCGCTTCAACCTCCCGCTCTACCCGCAGGCGGCGCGGGATTGGGCGCCCTGGATCGTGGCGCTGTCGGTGATCGCGATCCTCTACGGGGCCTTCGTGGCGCTGGTCCAGCCGGACATGAAGAAGCTGATCGCCTACTCGTCGGTCAGCCACATGGGGTTTGTCACGCTCGGCATCTTCGTCCTCAACCTGCAGGGGATGGACGGGGCGATGATGGTGATGCTGGCGCACGGCTTCAACACCGGCGGGCTCTTCCTCCTCGTCGGGGTGATCTACGAGCGGGCGCACACCCGGCAGATCGCGGCCTTCGGGGGTTTGGCGACGCGGATGCCGGCTTACGCGGCCTACTTCGCGCTCTTCATGTTCGCCTCGATCGGCCTGCCGGGCCTGTCGGGGTTCGTCGGGGAGTTCCTGGTCGCGCTGGGGGCGTGGGAGTACAACCCGTGGGTGGCGACGCTCACGTTCGCGGTCGTGATCGTGGCCGCCTGGTACATGATGTGGATGTTCCAACGGGTGATCTGGGGGCGCGCCCCCGGCGAGGCGCCCGATCCGCACGACGGGGCGCTGACGACCGAGGAGCGGGATTCGTTGCACAAGGAGCCGGCGGTCGGTCACGACCAGGCGAGCGGGGGCCTTGGCCATGGCCTCGGCGCACCGCTGCCGGTGGCGGGCGGTTCCCAACTCCACGATGGGTCGCCGTCCGGCTCGGTGGCGGCGACAGGGGCGGCGGTGGCAGCCGACCAGGCGGTGTCGGCCGAGGGGGACGCGGCGCATACGGACGGGCACGGGGGCGAGAAGGCGGGGGCCTCGGAACGGTGGCCCGACCTATCCAAGAAGGAGGCGCTCACGCTCTTCCCGCTCGCCTTCCTGACGATCGCGACCGGTGTCTACCCGCGCCCCATCTTCGACATCGTGGAGCCGGCCTTCGAGCGGATCCTGGCGCCGTTCCTGTAGGGAGAGAGAGCGGGAACGCTGAGCGGGGATCATGCCGCCGAAGAATCGCGAGCCGAAGGCCGAACCGAAGCGACTGGGGTTCCGGTCCGACCCAGGCACGGGATGGCACACCAATTGGCGCCAACCGCCTCGCCCCGGCTTTCGTGTCACGCTCTCGGGAGGCGACGGAGACGGCGCCCGGTGGTACCACGCGGAGGCGATTCAGGAGGCGGTGGTAAAGCTCGGCGAATTGCTTGGGAAGCAACCAAGGCGACTACGGCCATTACTCGATGATCTTGGCCCGGGACCCGCAGGACACCATCGACATCGCCACCGTTCCCGAACTGCCCGGTTGCCGCATCCACGGCGAAACGATCTTGGAAGCGGTTCTCGCGGTCGGTTAGCTCACGGCTTGAAGTGGATGGGCCGGTCGTGGTCGAGAGCTGTCATGGGGAGCGAGGTGGCAAGGCCCCATGAGCGATCACGGCGAGGAAGCCGACGGACACGACGCGATGGTGATCGATTCGGAGCCAGAGGACGGCACCTCCATCGTCACGATCACGGAGATTTCCGGTTTCCGAACTCCCGGAGCCACGCTTGAACCGGCTGTGCACGCGAAGACCTGACCCGCTGGACTGGCAACGCTCGTGACGAACCAATCGAGATCAACGGAGTGACCCGATGCTCGTAGAGCTCTCGAACCTGCCGGGACCCGATTGGGGACTGATGCTGCCGCAGCTGGCGGTCTTCGGGCTGGCGCTGGTGCTGCTGTTCGGCGATGCCTTTATGGCACGGGCGCAGCACTTCCGGGTGCTGACCGGGGTCTCGCTGGTCGGTTACGGTCTGGCGACGGCGCTGCTCTGGACCCAGGACGGGCGGAACGAGGCCACCTTCTTTGGGCTCTTTCGGGCCGACGGGCTGACCGTCTTTCTGTCGCTGGTGATCCTGGTCGCGGCCCTGCTGACGGTGATGGTCTCGGCGTCGTACGTCGATCGGCTGGAAGGACGGATGCCGATCGGTGAGTTTTATGTCTTGCTTGCCTTCTCCGTGCTGGGGGCGCTGATGGTCGCCGCCGCCGGCGACCTGGTGATGATCTTTGTCGGCATCGAGCTCTCGTCCTTGGCGACCTACATCCTGACGGCGTTCGCGAAGCGGCGGCTGGGGGCGGTCGAGGGGGCGCTCAAGTACTTCCTGCTCGGCATCTTCGCGAGCGCGATCCTGGTCTACGGGATGGCCTGGATCTACGGAGCGACCGGGACGACCGATCTCGACGGGATCGCCCGCGCCCTCCAAACCGCGACCGCCGGCGACGAATTCCTGGAGCCATCGCTGCTGCTGGCGCTGTTGCTGACGATCGTCGGTCTCGGTTTCAAGATGGCGGCGGTGCCGTTCCACTTCTGGACGCCGGACGCCTACGATGGGGCGGCGACGCCGGTGACGGCGTTCATGTCGGTGGTGCCGAAGGCGGCCGCGTTCGCGGCCACGATCCGGCTGCTGGTCCAAGCGCTGGGGCCGATGCGCGACGACTGGCTGAACCTGATCGCGGTCCTGGCGTTCGTGACGATGGCGTTCGGCAACGTCGTCGCGGTCGCGCAGCGGAACGTGAAGCGGATGCTCGCCTACTCGTCGATCGCCCACACCGGCTACATGATGGTCGGGTTGGCGGTCTACCGGCAGCAGGGCGGCTTCGACGTCGGCGGCGGCGCTACGGGCGGCGACCAGGGGGTGACGAGCCTCCTCTACTACATCCTCGCCTACACGGTGATGAACATCGGCGCCTTCGCGGTCGTCGCCTGGCTCCAGCACCGGGGCCGGGGGCTGACGCTCGACGACTTCGCCGGCCTGGCATCGACGCAACCCCTTGCGGCGGCGGCAATGACGGTCTTTTTGCTGTCGTTGATGGGGATTCCACCGACGATCGGGTTCCGGGCGAAGTACGAGGTGATTCTGGCGGCGATCAACGCCGACACGGCGGCGGGACTGGCGCTGGCGATCTCGATCGTGGTTCTCTCGGCGGTCAGCGCCTTCTACTACCTGCGGGTGGTGGCGGTGATGTACTTCGACGAGCCGGCGCGGACCCCGCGGACGGAATCGACGCCGCTGCTGAACGTGGGGATCGGGGCGATGGCGGTGGCGACGCTGCTGCTCGGCGTCTTCTTCTCCGGCCAGTTGATCGACCTCGCAGATCGTTGGTCGCGGGCGCTGACGGTGGTCGCGCAGGCGGGCGGCGGGGGATAAGGGACCCGAGCAAGGGATCGGCGCAGCGGAGCAGCGCCAATGACCAACGCGAGCGGGTCGACGGCAACCATTCCGATGGCGATGGCCTCCCTCGGGGGGCCATCGCGGCGTTCTATCGCCGCCGGCGGATCACAACGAAATGGAGCTGTTCGGCACGATCCTGGCCGACGACTTTGGTCCCGATAGCGACGTCGACTTCCTGGCCACGTTCTCGCCGGAGGCCGAGAGGACGCTGTTCTATGTGGTGAGGATGGAAGGTAAGTTGGAGCGGCTCGTTGGTCGTCGGATCGATCTAATCACCCGCCGGGCGGTGGAGCGGAGCGAGAATCGGATTCGCCATCACTCCATCCTCGAAACGGCGCAGTCCTACTCTGTGTCTGGATGAAGCAACGTCCGCGGACATCTTGGCCGCGACCCCGCGAATCGAAGCTGCCGTCGCGGGGATCGATCGATCGGCCCTTCTGAAGGGTCTAGAGCAACGGGCGGCCGACCTTCGCCAGCTCTTGATCCTCGGAGAGGCGGTACGGCGCCCGTTACGGGACGTCTGGTCCAAGACCCCACCCACTCCGTGGTCGGAAGCAGCCGCAATGTGCAATCGTTTTATCCGCGGCTACGCCCGAGTCGACCTTCGAGGTTGTCTAATCGACGGTCAGTAATGACACGTTCCACGGCTACGGAAATACGTTAGCGACGTTGGCTCTTGCGGCGCATCGGCGTCGGACGTGTCTGATCGGTACGCATTGGGACCGCCAGTGGACACTGACGAGCCGCTGAACAGAGCAACCACAGCGACCTACAGGCCGAGGATGACGGTCGAGCGGATGAGGCCGTCGGCAAGCAGCAGCGGCTCGTAGCGCTCCCCGATAAGCGCGGGCACGGTGGCGGTCCGAGCCGCTGGATCGACCACCCGGTACTCGCGGCCGCCGAACCGCTCGGAGAGGGCGCGCTTGGTTCGCAGATCGCGGCGCTTCGTGGACGGGGAGAGGATCTGAACGATCAGGTCGGGGTCACCCTCGGTCGCCTCGGGGCGGAGGATCGAGAGGTGGTCCCGAGCGCCGAAGACGGCATCAAGCACGGCGACCAGCTTCGGGACAAAGTCGCAGTCGGCAAAGGTAACGCCGCAGCGCCTATCCTCCCTTCCGCGCGATCGTGCGGGACGGCCGCGGCGTGGGGAGGCGTGCCCCGATGGGCAAGTCGGAGCGGGGGATGGCGATCCTGCTGGTCGACGACGAGGCGCGGCTGCGGCGGACGCTGGCGCGATCGCTGTCGGCACGGGGGCACTGGGTCGACGAGGCGGGGACGCATCGGGAGGCGGTCACGGCGGTCGTGCACGGCACCTACGATCTGCTGCTGCTCGACGTGAACCTCCCGGACGCAACCGGCTGGGCGGAGCCGCGGCGGGAGGGCCGGTGACCCTCGACGCGTCGCCGCCTACAGACCCGAAAGAGGGCGACGAAGCCGATGCCGAGCATCGGGACGTTGGCAGCGCGGACGATTCCGCTTGTCAGGACGAGGCAGTCGTCGCGATCGGGGCGCAGCACGCACGCCGTCACACCTCGTTACCTGGGATCGAACGTCCGGTGGTCGGGGACGTCGAAGCGTGCGTAGAGCGCCTTCTTGGCTCCCAGATCGCGGCGACGGGTCGAGGGCGATAGCACCCCGACGATCAGGTCGGGAACCGTTCTCGATCGCCAGGGGGACGATGATGCCCTGGCTCGCACTGCGGATGAGCACGATGTCGGGCACGGTAACGATCCTGGGGGAGAGGACGATGTCGACCGGAGCCGAGACCACCTTCCCGAGGTCGTCCGCCTCGGCGCTCCCGCCGCGCCAATGGACGAAGCGGCCGGATGGGCGTTGGTGCGGCGGCGCGGGCGGTGGGGTCACGACGAGCACGCCATCGCACAATCTCTGGCGGTCGCCCTCCCGATCCTCGGGGATGAAGTCGAGGTCGGCGTAGGTAAGCAGGGGGACGGCCGTCCGCGTGGCCGTCGTCGTCGCCATGGCCGCGTCCTTGCCAAGACGGGAACTTCTCCTCGGCCAAGCGCCGCCTGTCCGCGAGGAATCGACCCGACGGGGCAGCCGCCGGGCGCGGGCGGTGCCGGCGCGCCGGGCCAAGGCCGGCGCGCCGTGCCATAATGGTCGGCACATGACGGCGCGGCGCGCGTCGCCTCCGACGCTCCCTGCGGGGGTCGGTTCCGTCGGGTGCCCGCGCCGCCGTTACTCGCTCCCCGGGCGATGCGGCGTTGGGGACAGCGGACGGGGCGGTGATGAGCAGCGCGAGGGCGGATCTCCAGGATTTCTACGGGCCGAACGCGGGGTACGTGCTGGAGCTGTACGACCGCTACCGGGAGGACCCGGCGGCGGTCGACGCGGAGACGCGCGCGTTCTTCGAGGGATTTACGCCGCCCTCGGCGAACGGCGCGGCGGCGGCCGCGACGGTTCCGGCGGCGGCGGTAACCCCTGTCGAAGGGAAGAGCGCGGCGGGGCAACCCGCCTTCGCCGTCGCCGACGTGGTGGCGGCGGCAGGGCTGACGCGGGCGATCCGGGAGTTCGGGTTCCTGGCGGTGCGGGTCGACCCGCTGGGGGAGGAGCCGCACGGGGCGCCGGAACTCGACCCGGTCTGGCACGGCGTCTCGGAGGAGCGGCTGGCCGCGCTGCCGGCGGAGGCGGTGCCGAGCGCGGTGGCGGAGGGGGCGGCGAACGCGGCCGAGGTGATCGCGCGGCTGCGGGCGATCTACTGCGACACGACCGGCTACGACTTCGACCACGTCCAGGTCGCCGAGGAGCGGGCCTGGCTCGGGGACGCGGTCGAGTGCGGCCGCTTCGCGGTGGAACCCGACGCGGAGACGAAGCGCGGGCTGCTGGCGCGGCTGACCGAGGTCGAGGGGTTCGAGCGCTTCCTGCACCAGACCTACCTCGGTCAGAAGCGCTTCTCGATCGAGGGGACCGACACGCTGGTGCCGATGCTGGACGAGATCGTCCACGCCGCGGCGGCCGGCGGCACCCGCGAGGTGGTCGTCGGGATGGCCCACCGCGGGCGGCTGAACGTGCTAACCCATCTGCTGGGCAAGCCGTACGCGGCGATCCTGGCCGCCTTCGAGGGGGGCAAGGGACGGGCGGCAACGGCGGCCAGCGACACCAGCTCCAGCGACGACGGCGTCACCGGCGACGTCAAGTACCATCTGGGCGCCCAACTGGCGCGGTCGGCCGGTGGAAACGTGGTCGAGGTGCCGGTGGTGCTGGCGCCGAACCCGAGCCACCTGGAGTTCGTCGACCCGGTGGTGGAGGGGATGGCCCGCGCCTCGCAGGACCGGCGCGACCGGCCGGGGCCGCCGGCGCGGGACGTCAAGGGGAGCCTGGCGATCCTGCTCCACGGCGACGCCGCGTTCCCCGGCCAGGGGATCGTGGCGGAGACGCTCAATCTCTCGGGCTTGCCCGGCTACACCGTCGGTGGCACGGTCCACGTTATCGTCAACAATCAGATCGGCTTCACGACCGACGTCGGGGACGCCCGATCGACCCTGTTCGCGGGGGACCTGGCCAAGGGGTTCGAGATCCCGATCATCCACGTCAACGCCGACGACCCGGAGGCGTGCCTGACGGCAGCGCGGATGGCGATGGCGTACCGCGACCGCTTCGGCAAGGACTTCCTGATCGACCTGGTCGGCTACCGCCGCTGGGGGCACAACGAGGGGGACGAGCCGGCCTTTACCCAGCCTCGGATGTACGCCGCGATCGCCAAGCACCCGACGGTCCGCCAACGGTGGGCGGATCGCCTCGCGGCGGAAGGGGTCGTCCCCGCCGAGGAGGCGCAGACGATGCTGCAGGGGGTGCTCGACCGCCTGGCGGAGATCCGGCGGTCGGTGACGGAAGGGACGGCGCCGCCGATCGCCGACGAGGAGCCGGACGCCGGCGCCCGCGGCGCACGGCACGAGGTCGAGACGGCCGTGCCGCTGGAGCGGCTGCGGGAGTACCACGCGGCGATCCACGCCCTCGACGAGGGGTTCGCGCCGAGCCCGAAGCTGGCCCGGCAGTGGGACAAGCGGCGGGCGATCCTCGACCAGCCGGATGGCCGGATCGATTGGGCGCACGCGGAATCGCTCGCCTTTGCCGCGATCCTGAGCGACGGGACGCCGATCCGGCTGACCGGACAGGACGCAGAACGGGGAACCTTCAGCCAGCGGCATCTGGTGCTGCACGACGCGAAGACGGGCGCGCGGCGCGTGCCGCT
The DNA here is from genome assembly GCA_902806405.1 of uncultured Thermomicrobiales bacterium. GTDB lineage: Bacteria > Chloroflexota > Chloroflexia > Thermomicrobiales > UBA6265 > CADCWL01. The sequence goes on from CADCWL010000147.1 coordinate 10,611, forward strand.
GCAAGCGCTGCCATCGGCCCGGGCGTCGTTCGCGGTCCATAACAGCCCCCTCTCGGAGGCGGCGGCGGTCGGTTTCGAGTACGGCTACAGCGTCCACGCGCCGGGGACGTTCGTGCTCTGGGAGGCGCAATTCGGCGACTTCGCAAACAGCGCCCAGGTGCTGATCGATCAATTCATCGCCGCCGCCCGCGCGAAGTGGCGGCAGCAGCCGTCGCTGGCGCTGCTGTTGCCGCACGGCTACGAGGGACAGGGGCCAGAGCACTCCTCGGGGCGGCTGGAGCGGTTCCTCCAGCTGGCGGCGGGGGACAACCTGCGGGTGGCGAACTGCACGACCGCGGCCCAGTACTTCCATCTGCTGCGGCGGCAGGCAGCGCGGCTGGCGATCGACCCGCGACCGTTGGTTTTGATGACGCCGAAGAGCCTCCTACGGCACCCGATGGCGGCCTCGCCGGTCGAGGACTTGGCGAGCGGCACCTTCCGGCCGGTGATGGACGACCCGCGGCGGACGGACGATCCGGCAGCGGTGACGCGCCTCGTCCTCTGCAGCGGCAAGGTGGTCGTGGAGCTGGAGGGAAGCGAGGCGCGGGAGGCGGCGACGCAGGTCGCGGTGGCGCGGGTCGAGCAACTCGCCCCGTTCCAGGTAAGCGCGCTCCGCGCCGTGCTCGGGCGATACCCGAACCTGGCCGAGCTGGTTTGGGTTCAGGAGGAGCCGCGGAACATGGGCGCCTGGGGCTTCGTGGAGCCGCGGCTGCGCGACCTGCTGGCAGAGATCGAGCGGCCGATACCGGTCCGCTATGTCGGCCGACCGGAGCGGGCGAGCCCGGCGGAAGGGTCGGCCGAGCGGCACGCGGCAGAGCAGGCGCGGATTGTGGCGGCGGCCTTTGCGGACGCGCCCGAGGTGGGGGGCGGCCGGTCCGAACGCGCCGCCAATGGCGTCGCGGCGAACGGAAACGGCGGTGGCAACGGTGCCGTCCCGGCGACGGCGGAACCGGCCGCGGCCCGGTCCAAGCGCTGACGATCGACGCCCGAGAGCTAACGGCCGAGAGCGAGGAGCAAGCAGACAATGGCGGTCGAGATCCGGGTGCCGCCCCTCGGTGAGTCGCTGGTCGATGCGGTTGTGGGCCAGTGGCTGAAGGGGGAGGGGGATGAGGTAAGCCGTGGCGAGACCGTCGTCGAGCTGGAGACCGACAAGGTCAACCTCGACGTCACCGCCGAGGAGGACGGCGTCCTGTCGCGCATCGAGAAACGCGAGGGGGACGTCGTGACGGTCGGCGAGGTCCTCGGGATGGTCGGCGGCGCGGCGCTCGCCGCGAATGGGGCCGGCGCGGCCGCGGCCGCTGCGCCCCCGGCACCGTCACCCGACACCGCACCGACCGCTCCCCTGGCGACCTCGGCGGACGCCCCGGTGGTGCCCCCCGCCGGGCAGTCGGACGTCACCGTGGAGACCTTGCCCGTCGACCACGCCGCGGCGGCGCCAGACGTGCCGCAGGTCGCGGCGGCCGACGCGCTCGCCGCCGGTCGGGCGGCACCGGCCGTTCGCCGCCTGGCGGAGGAGCACCACGTCGATCTGGCGGCCGTGGCGGGGAGCGGCCCTGGCGGCCGCGTCACCCGCGAGGACGTGCTGATGGTCGCCGCGCGGCAGCAGGCCGGGACGGCTTCCGCCCCGGCCGAGCCAGCAGCGGCTGCCCCCGTCACGCCGTCCCCGGCGCAGACACCGGCGGCTCCGGTTGCAGCGGCACCCCCGGCCCCCGCGGCGCCTTCCCTCTCCCCTCTTCCGTCTTCCCTGCCGGCGAACGGCCGCGAGGAGCGGGTGCGCCTCTCCCGGCGGCGGCAGACAATCGCGCTGCGGCTGGTGGAGGCGCAGCGGACGGCGGCGATGCTGACGACCTTCAACGAGGTCGACATGACCGCCGTGATGGGTCTTCGGGGGCGGCGCAAGGAGGCGTTCAAGGAGCGTCACGGGGTCGGCCTCGGCTTCATGTCGTTCTTCACCAAGGCGGCGGTCGGCGCCCTGAAGGCGTTCCCGCAGGTGAACGCCGAGATCCAGGGGGAGGAGCTGGTCCTCAAGAAGTACTACGACGTCGGGATCGCGGTCGGGGTCGAGGAGGGATTGGTCGTTCCCGTCGTGCGCGATGCCGACCGGAAGGGGTTCGCGGAGATCGAGCGCGAGATCGGGGAGCTGGCAAGCCGCGCCCGTGAGAACAAGCTCGGCCTCTCTGAGCTGCAGGGGGGCACCTTCACGATCACGAACGGCGGCGTCTTCGGCTCGCTCCTCTCGACGCCGATCCTGAACGCGCCGCAGGTCGGCATCTTAGGGATGCACACGATTCAACAGCGGCCGGTCGCCCGCGACGGAGAGGTGGTGGTGCGGCCGATGATGTACCTGGCGCTCTCCTACGACCACCGCGTGGTCGACGGCAGCGACGCGGTCCGCTTCCTGGTCCGGATCAAGGAACTGGTGGAGGACCCGGAGACGCTGCTGCTGGAAGGGTAGGCGCCCACGGTCGTGGCCGGTGCACGAGGCGAAAGGAAGGGGTGGTTAGCTCGCGCCGGGGAGGTGGTTCTTGTGGGCGACCCGGCGGAAGCTCTCGGGGGCGCGGCTCCAGCCGAAGTGCTCGGTCTCGTCGCCCTTGACGGCGAGGAAGACGGAGCGGGTCTCGGGGTAGACGGCGAGGACGGCCTCGGCGGGGATCCAGAGCTCTTCGCTGGCGCCGTAGAGGCCGGCGGCGTAGATGAGGCCACGTCGGCGTTTACCGTACTCCTGCTCGCCGGGAAGGAGGCCGAGGACGCGCGCGAGGGGCCCGTTGCGGGCGTAGAGAGTGTAGCCCTCCCGAATATCGGCGAGGCTACCGACGGGACCGTGGCGCATCCGCTGGTCGACCGGCGGCGGCTCCGGGGCGAACATGCCGCGGCTACCGACGGCCACCTCCCGGTCGAGCAGGCCGAGGCTGCCCTGGGGGCGGGTGACGGCAAAGGCGCCCACCGCCAGGATCGCGAGCGAGATGGCAAGGGCGACCCACAGGTCCGGCCGCTCCAACTCTGAGGCGGCGTCCGCCGGGTGGAGCGCGATCAGCGATTCGCCGAGAAAAATGACCAGCGCCGCGACGATGGCCGCAGCGCCGACGAAGAAGGCGGCGGGCCTCACGAGGTGCCGGAGCAGCCAGGACACCATCGACGTGGTCCTCCAACGGGCTCAGCGTTCTCGGTCACAATCCTATGGCCTCCAGGGACCAGCCGAGGCCGACAACGGCACGATTCTATACCGGATCCGACGGGAGCGGGTCGGGACACGGCAGGGATGCCGCCTTCCGAACCGCGCGCAGGCGCACGAGACTCCTGGCTCGTAGCCCGCGATCCGGCGCCCGCTCGACTCGTCGGCAGCGGGACCTCACTCGACCATCCACTCGGCGCGACGGAGGGCGTCGCGGCGGGCGCGAACGCGGTGGAGGCGGTAGCGGAAGAGGAGGGGAGTGGCGACAAAGAAGCCCAAGACGGGGAACCAGTACCAGAGGGTCGAGCCGATCAGGACGCCACTCCGGAAGGTGTGGAGGTGGTAGAAGATCAACCCCATCGTGATCAACTTGAAGGCGGCAAGCACCCAGATGAAGCCCCAGACCGCGGCGCCGATGCCGTGCTCCTCGGGGTAGGAACGGGGGTGGGGGGTGGGGGGAGTCGCCATCGGCGGTCGTTCCTCCGGCTCGGGTTTGCCGGCCCACATCAGGCATTGCGCGACGAGCGATCGGGACGGACGTCCCGGTTGAATCGGCAATCGCAGTATACCGACGCGCGGTCGGGGGCAATGTAATGGAGGCTCCCACCGCCGTAATCTCGGTGCGACCGGCGGTTTCGGCAGGGGCGGTCAATCTGTCCGCCGACTCGGCCGAAGGACGGGTGAACTGGCGGCGGTGCGCTTCTCCCCGCCCCGAATAGATGGTCACGCCGTGGGTGCCACCCGGAAGCGTCGGGCTCGGGTAGGAACCGCGGCGTCAGGATTTACCCCGAACGGCGGACCCTTTCACACCCACCGTCCGTGCGCGGTGAACCCGACCCGTCGACCGGCGCTCATCCGACGGGGCGGCTACGACCCCTTTGCCATCGGCTGGGTACGGGCCGGGGCGTGACCGCGGGCGTCGGCGTCGGCACCGGCGGACCAACGGAAGAAGATGACGGTGATCAGGAGCAGGTAGATGGTGGAGGTGGCGACCCACATCAGGAGGCCGGCGAGCTCCTGGTCGGTGGCGAGGTCGACGCCGAAGACGCGGCGGGCGGTGTCGTACGGCCGGTAGAGACCCGGCGCGGCGAAGGTGATGAAGGCGCCGACGAGCGCGCCGGGGAGGGTTTGGGCGAAGAAGTAGAGGCACTGGAGCGGGGGCGAGAGGCGCGGCCAGGCGGGAAGGGGTCCGAGGATCGGCCACCAGGCGAGGAGCGCGGTGCCGAGGAAGAGGTTGTGCTCCAGGACGTGGACCGCCTCGCTGGCGAGGGCGGCCTCGTAGAGGGCCGGCACGTGCCAACCGGCGAAGACGACGTTCGCGAGACCGAAGGCGACGAGCGGTCGGGTCAGGCCATAGCCGATACGGGCCAGGAGCGGCCGGCGGACGATCGGCTCCAGGAGCCAGGCGGGGATGCCACCGAGCAGGAGCGGCGGCGCGAGCAGGGTTAGCAGCAGGTGCTGGACCATGTGGGCGGTGAGGAGGTAGTGGTCGGCCCAATCGTCGAGGGGGGGGCCGAGCGCGACCAGCAGGGTGAGGACGCCAGAGACGAAGGCAACGCGCTGACGTCCGGAGACCGGCCGCCGGGCAGCGTCGGCGCGGCGACGGTTGCGGGGACCGGTCCAGTACAGATAGGCGGCCACGATGGCGAGGAGGCCGAGGACCACCGACGGTTGGAGCGTCCAGTCGCTCTCGAGCCAGCCGGTGGGGTCGCCGGAGCCGGCGTGGGCGACAGGGAGGGAGGCGACGGAGGGGAGCATGGAGGCAACTCGCGGGGCCTTTCCCGGCCCCGACGGGGGTGACGCGGAGGATCGTACGCGGGCGTGCATGGCGGAAGAGGAGCCGGACCTGAAGCCTTGAGCCTAACCTACGCAACTTGCCCGGGCTGCGTACCGAACAGCCTGCTCCGCCGCTGTGTTACGAAGCTGGAGTACTGGGCCGGGAGGAACTGGCGTCGCCTCGCGAGTGAGGCCGGAAGGCGTCCGATGCCACCTTGGGGCCAAGGCACCGGACGCCGGCAGGATGGGAACGACGCCGAACCCGGCCATCATCCCCGATCCCGATCCCACACCGGCATCCCCCATGGGGGCACAGCGCGGTTATTCGGCGGCCTCGGCCTCGGCCTCGCGGGCCTGCTGCAACGTCTCCAGCGCCTCCTGGGGCACGTAGTACTGGTCCGTCCAGAACATGGCGATGAGGGCGCCGATGACCGAGAAGACGACGACGAGGCCGGCGATGAACATCAGGCGGTAGCGCGAGTCGTCGAACTTGAGGTGCATGAAATAGCCCACGACGACGACGAACTTCGCGATCGAGAGAACGAGCAGTGTCGGCACCAAGAGAGGGCGGAGGGCGTCGACGTAGTAGATCGCGACTTCGATCGCGGTCACGATCGCAAGGATGATCGCGATCCGGATGTAAACGCCTTCCCCGGGGTGCCCATGGCCGTCGGTGACCAGGTGATCGGTCCCCGGCTTGGTTCCGGGTCCCGTCGGCCCCGCCCCGTGCAGCGCCGCGTTGTGCCCACCCATGACGTTCTCCAGTCGAGCGACGAATTCGCGGTTATCGGCCTTTGACCTATCGCGACCGATGCCGTCCCGGCGGCTCCGCGTTACCAGAGTCCGTTGATGACCGAGAGCTCGCGGCCGAAGGTTGAGATCAAATGGGCCGCTTCGGAGGCACCGACGTCGGCCACCTCCTCGTAGGGGATCAGGTAGACGAGGGTGAAGATCACGATCCAGACGATGTCGACGAAGTGCCAGTAGAGGCCGGCGATCTCAACGTCGAGGCTGTCGCCCTGGGTCGTGCCGCCGCGGAGCGAGACGAAGACGAGGGTCAGCAGCCAGATGACGCCGATCGTGACGTGGGCACCGTGGAAGCCGGTCAGGACGTAGAACGAGGAGCCGAACATGTTCGTCGTCAGGCCCAACCCCTCGTGGACGAACTCGGTGAACTCGAAGTACTGACCGCCGACGAACATCGAGCCGAGGAGCGCGGTCGCCAGCAGCCAGATGCGGAGCCCCCGCTGGTTCCCCTTCTGGATCGCGGCCAGCGCCAGCACCATCGTCAGGCTGCTCATCAGGAGGACGAAGGCGCTGACCGAGGTGAAGGGAATGTCGAAGATCTCGCTCGGATACGGTCCCTCGCCGAGGTCCTCGGCGCGGCCGCGGTACGTGAGGTAGGTGGCGATCAGCGAGCCGAAGAACATCGTGTCGCTGGTGAGGAAGGCCCACATCAGCAGCTTGCGATGGTCCATCCCGGTGCTGGTCGGCGGATGCTCGGAATGGCCGTGCTCCTCGACGTGCCCGCCCCCGGCCCCATGCGCGGTCCGAACGTCGATCGCGGTCGTCGCCAACGGTGTGCTCCCTTCGACGAGAGGTAAGGGGGAAAGCGGAGCAGGCAAGGAGTGCGGTCGCCCTTACGTCTTGCCCCGTTCCCCTTCCCGCTCCGTTAGCCCGCGGGCTCGAACGACCAGCCGTAGATGCCGGTGACCATCACGAGGAGGCCGGCGAGGGTGAGGGAGGGTAGCTCGATCGCGCCGATCGGGAGGGCCGGGTTGGCAACGAGGAGGCCGAGGGCGGCCATGCCGATCCCGATCGAAGCCAGCAGCGGGTAGTAGGAGGGGTTGGGCAGGTGGATGTCGAACTCGTCGTCGGCCTGGACGCGGGTCTCGGCCTGCTCGACCGGAGCCTCGTCGGGAACCTCGCCCTTGGCGAGCGTGACGCCGGCGATCGTGACGTCGAGCTCCTGCTCGTCGCCGTGGGCCTCGGCGCCGTACTTCTCGACCCAGAGCGGATCGCGGTGGCTGATGGTCGGGATCTGACGGAAGTTGTAGACCGGCGGCGGCGAGGAGGTCATCCACTCCGGGGTGGCGGCGTCCCACGGGTTGTCGCCGGCGCGCTCCCCCTTGGCGAAGGTACGGGCGACGTTGAGGAGGAAGACGAGGATGCCGAGCGCGATCAGGAAGGCGCCCGCGGTGGAGACGGCGTTCCAGAGCCACCAGCCGCTCTCCCGACCGTAGCCGGAGTAGCGTCGGGGCATCCCCTGGAGGCCAAGGAAGTGCATCGGGAAGAAGGCGAGGTTGAAGCCGACGAACTGGATCCAGAAGTGGATCTTGCCGAGCCCCTCGTCGAGCAGCTTGCCGGTGAACTTCGGCCACCAGTAGTAGATGCCGCCGAAGAGGGCGAAGATGCTGCCGCCGAAGAGAACGTAGTGGAAGTGGGCGACGACGAAGTAGGTGTCCTGGTGGTGGGTATCGACCGGGACCACGGCGTGCATCACGCCGGAGAGGCCGCCGATCGTGAACTGGGAGACGAGGCCGATCGCGAAGAGCATCGCGGTCGTGAACTTCAAGGAGCCGCCCCACATCGTGGCGGTCCAGTTCAGGATCTTCACCCCCGTCGGGATGGCGATCAGCATCGTGCTGCCGGAGAAGATCGCGTCCGGGGTCGGCCCGAGGCCGGTCGTGAACATGTGGTGGACCCAGACGCCGAAGCCGAGGAAGGCGATGGCGGCGATGGCGTAGACCATCACCGCGTAGCCGAAGAGGGGCTTGCGGGAGAAGACGGGGATGATCTCGGAGACGATGCCGAAGGCGGGCAGGATCAGGATGTAGACCTCCGGGTGGCCGAAGACCCAGAAGAGGTGCTGCCAGAGGAGGGGGTCGCCACCGGAGGCGACGATCGCACCGTCGGCGGCGACGTTGAAGGCGGCGAAGAAGCTGGTGCCGGTGAAGCGGTCGAAGGAGAGGAGGGCGAGGGCGATCGTGATCGCGGGGAAGGCCATCACGATCAGGACGGAGACGATCAGCGTCGACCAGCAGAAGATCGGCAGCCGCATCATCGTCATGCCGGGAGCGCGCATGTTGAAGATCGTGACGATGAAGTTGAAGGAAGCGGCGAGCGAGGCGATGCCGAGGACCTGGAGACCGAGCGCCCAGTAGTCGACGTTGTCGCCGGGGCTGAAGAACTTGCTCGTGAGCGGGGCGTAGCCATACCAGCCCTGGTCCGGGGCGGCGTTGGCAAGCCAGGAGAGATTGAGGATCAGGCCGCCGGCAAGAAAGGTCCAGAACGAGAAGGCGTTGAGGCGGGGAAAGGCGACATCACGGGCGCCGAGCTGCAAGGGGACGATGTAGTTGAAGAACGCGGAGCCAAGCGGCATCACCGCCAGGAAGATCATCGTTGTGCCGTGCATCGTGAAGAGCTCGTTGTAGCGCTGCTCGCCGACCAGCGAGTTCTCTGGCCGGACCAGCTGCATGCGGATAACGAGCGCCTCAAGACCAGCAAGGAGGAAGAAGGCGAAGGCGGAGACCCCGTACAGGATTCCGATCCGTTTGTGATCGACCGTGGTCAGCCAGCTCCAGAGCCCCCTGGTGCTGTGCCGGGGCCGCGCAACGGTCTGCGTTCCGCCCTGCAACTGCGGCTGCGGGTAAAGGATCGATGCCATACCGTTCTCCTGGCTCCTAATTGCTGGCCGACATGTCTCGATAGTCGGACCGCCGCAGCCCGCAGGGTCGCTCGCGTCGCACGGGGTGGACCATGGCCGGCCCTACCCGCCGATGTCTCACGGCGCGTCGCTCAGCGACACATCGGCCGTGCCGCCCACCGGCTGCTCGGGTGGACAGCCGCCGGCGGGCTTGAGCGAGAGGAGGTAATCGGCGAGCTCCTCGACCTGCTGGTCGTTGATGGCGCCCAATCCTCCCTGCTCTGCCGGCTGGTAGTAGTTGGGCATGTAGGTTCCGGATTTGACTTCCTTCGTGTTCTTCAACCACTGGATGAGATTGTCGCGATTGTTCTCCAGCACCCCGGCACCGATGTGGTCGCGACAGCCGAGCAAGGTCAGGTTCGGCGCGGCGCCCTGGCTCAGCACGTTGGCCTGGTATCCATCCTGGGCGGCCACCGCGTTTGTTCCACTAATGTTATGGCAGGCGAGGCAGGTGCCAAACGACGCCGGGGCCTCCACAACGTCCGCGGTCTCGGGCCGCGCGTCGGCGACCGGAGGCGGCTGACGATAGGCGGCAACCCAGGCGTTGAAGTTCTCTTCCGGCTCGACGATCACTTTGAATCGCATCCAGGCGTGGGCGATGCCGCAATACTCGGTGCATTCACCGAAGTACTCGCCGGGAGTGTCGGCAACGAACTGCATCTTGTTGTTGTGACCGGGGACGACGTCGTTCTTGCCGCTCAGCTGGGGGACGTAGAAGGCGTGGTAGACGTTGTTCGAGCGGAGGTTGAAAACGACATCCGCGCCCTGCGGGATGCGGACCTCGTTCGCGGTGATCACCGGCTTCTCGTTGACGCCGGGGATGTCGGGGTAGTGGAACTCCCACCACCACTGCTTGGCATAGACATCGACGACGAAGTCGGCTTCCTCCTCGGCGGCGGCGTGGTCAAAGATGACCTGAGCGGTGGGGATGAAGATGGCAAGGAGAACGACGGCGGGGATGATCGTCCAGGCGAGCTCCAGGCGGCGGTTACCGTGGATCTGCTCCGGCCGGTCCTCGTTGCGGCGGCGCCAGCGCAGGACGGTGTAGATGATGAAGGCCTGGACGCCGACGAAGACGAGGGCGGCGAGCCAGAAGATCAGCTCGTAGAGCCACTGGATGTCGCTGGCCTTCTCGGTGCGGGGGGTGATCTGGCTGTATGGGCTGGCCTCGCCGCAGCCGGCCAGGACGAGCCCGACGACGGCGAGCAGCGCCACCAGCGGAAAGGCGCGGGCAACGCCGCCACGCCGTCCGGAGCGTCCAGAGAACCGGCCCGGCGCCCGCAGTCTCATCCCGTTCTCCCCGCCTCTCCCGCCCCGGCCGGAACCCCCGCGGCGCGCCTGCCGGCGGGGCCGGGGCGCACCGCCCCACGTGCGGGCAACGGTACCGGAGCACTCCGGGGCGGTCAAGCGTTTTGTGGCGGCCGTGTGGCATCAGGGCACGACCGGGACGGGAGGGGCCGGGACCTGTATCGGGGGTGACCGCGATCCCGGCGCTCCACAGCGGGGGCCCACCTCGGGACGACGGCAATCGATGCAGGGTGGCGCGTCTGTATCGAGGGGGTCGGCGGCTGTCCTCCCCTCCCGTGCCCGCTCGCGATCGACCGCGGAGCGCCGTTGTATACTGCGCGGGCACGTGCGCGGCAGGGATGGGGGGGCCGGCGTTCCGATGGTTCGGAGCCCGGTACGGGCGACGGCGGCGCGCGTGGTCGGTCGGCAAGTTCGCAAGAGGTTGCCCCACGTTGGGGGGCGAGGGAGGGGTCCGATGCGGCCACGCCCCGCCGCCGGTCCCGCCGTTCGCGCCGTCGCCCTGCTGCTGGTGCTGCTGGGCGGGGTGTTGGTGGTCATCGCCCTGTTCGCGGATCCGCTCGGTCTGAGCGAGGTCGGCGACCGGAGCGGCGACGGACTCGGGTGGACGCAGCTCGTCGCGGCGATTGTTGGGCTGATCCTGCTGCTCGGCGGCGTCGCGTGGCTATGGCAGCCGCCGGTTGGCCGGGACTTGGACGAGCCGCGGGAGTAAAGGCGGGGAGACGATGCCCCCCAAGGGAGGCATCGTCTCCTCACGTCCGCGCGGAGGATCCCGACGCCCCGTCCGGCGCGGATCGCGGGGGCCGGCCCAGTTCCGGGTATCGACGGCCGGCCCGTTGCGATACCCGGAACTGGGCCGCCCGAGGTTCCCTACCGTGGGCTCGGTCGGCGAAGCCCCACGGACCGCGCTGGAGCCCGCCCTGACCCGCGTGAACGCTGCGCCTAGCCCCCTCGAGGGGGCTTCGTTCGGTGTAGCTCGGGGTTTTGAACCCTGGGCGATCGCGCGGTGACGCTTCGCTTTCGGTCACCTTCGCCACCGCACCGTCGTCCGCCGTCTACCGCAAGGACTCCGCAATGACCGACACCGCCACCATCGATCCGACCACGCCGACCACCCCGACCACTCCGACCGAGCCGGTCGAGGGGCTTCCCTCCGCCGAGGAGCCCGAGCCGGTGGCACCCGTCGTCGAGGGGATCGTGGAGCGGGAAGAGCGGCGGGCGGCGGAGGCGATCGCGGGGGCGCTGGGGGAGTTGGGGTTCGGCGAGCGGCCGCTCGGGCTGCGGCCGGTGCCGTTCGCGGGGACGTGGGGGGTGGCGTCTTCCGTCTGCCTTGGCCTGGCGAACGACGTCGTGATGGCGGAGTTGGCCGCGGCCGGGGAACTGGAGGGGCTCTCGAAAAAGGAGGCGAAGCGGCGGGCGGCGGAGACCGCACCGGCTCGGGCGCAAGCGCTGGCCGATCAGGTCGCCGCGGCGGTGCGGACAGGGAGCCCCGACGCGTTCTCGCGGGTCGAGGCGGTCAACGGCTACGTCAACGTCTATGTGGAGGCCAACGTCGTCGCGGCGCGGCTCATCGGCGAGGTGGTGGGGCACGGCGCGGCCTACGGGCAGGGGGCGCCGCGGGCGGAGCGGGTGATGGTGGAGCACTCGCAGCCGAACACCCACAAGGCGTTCCACGTCGGTCACCTGCGCAACTCGTGCCTCGGCGTCTCCCTCGGCCGCATCCTGCGGGCGGCGGGTTACCCGGTCCAGGACGCCACCTACATCGGCGACATCGGCCGCCACGTCATCCGCTGCCTCTGGTGCTACGAGCGGTTCCACCTGGGGGAGGAGCCGGCCGAGCCGGCGGCGCGGGGGCGGTGGCTGGGCGAGCTCTACGTCGAGGCGGAGACGCGGCTCGCCTTCCGGCAGGACGCGCTCGACCTGCTGCTCCTGCTCTCCAAGGAGGACGTCGACTTCGTGGCCGGGATCGACCGGCTCCTGAAGTACCTCTGGCGGAAGAACACCGACGGGCTCGACATCGCCTACCTGCTGGGGCGGATCACCCACGGCCAGGAGATCAAGGAGGAACTGCTCCACGAGGAGGAGACGATCCCGAAGTTCTGGCCGCTGGTCGGGGACCACCTGCGGGAGGCGGCGCTGAACCCAACGCCGTACGTGCCGGTCGAGGGCGAGCCGGAGCCGACGACGACGCCGGGGGAGCGGCTGGCGCGGTGGGAGGCGCTGGCGGCGCGGATGGACGACTGGTGGCCGGCGGTGCCGGCCTGGCGGGAGGAGGTCTCGCAGACCTTCCAGCGCTGGGAGCGGAAGGACCCGCCGTTCGTCGCGCTCTGGGAGGAGACGCGCGCCTGGAGCATGGCCGACTTCGAGCGGATCTTCGCCGAACTGGGCGCCAGCTTCGATGTCTGGTTCTTCGAGAGCGAGGTCGAGGAGGAGGGACGCCGGATCGTCGCCGAGCTGCTGGAGCGGGGGATTGCCGAGGTCAGCGACGGGCTGCCGGTCGTCAAGATCGACGAGAAGCTGGGGCTGGAGACGCCGACCTACCGGACGATGCCGATCCTGCGCTCGGACGGGACGACGCTGTACTCGACCAAGGACCTGGCGCTGACGCGGCAGAAGTTCGAGCGGTATGGGGTGGACCGGGCGCTCTGGGTGGTCGACGTCCGGCAGTCGCTCTACTTCCAGCAGATCGTCAAGATCCTGGAGCTGTTCGGCTTTTCCCAGGCGGCGCAGACGCACCACGTCGGCTACGAGTTCGTGAAGCTGCCGGAGGGGATCATCTCCTCGCGGAAGGGGAACGCGCCGGCCTACGACGACGTGCGGGAGGCGGTGCTGGCGCGGGCGCGGCAGGTCATCGCCGAAAAGAACCCGGAGATGCCCGACGACGAGCGGGAACGGGTGGCCCGCGACGTCGGGATTGGCTCGCTGAAGTACGCGATGCTGGCCCGGGACAACAACAAGGTGGTCGTCTTCGACCTCGACGAGGCGCTCTCCTTCGAGGGCCACGCCGCCCCCTATATCCAGTACGCGCACGCCCGCGCCTGCCGCATCCTGGAGCACGGGGAGGCGACGGACGAGGCGATCGTGGCCGGCTTGGCCGGGCTCGACTTTGGGGAGCTGCGGCCCGAGGAACTGGGGCTGCTGCAGGGGATCGCGGCGCTGCCGGAGGAGATCCAGCGGGCGGCGGCGGAGGAGCGGCCGCTCCTGATCGCCAACTACGTCTACGACCTGGCGAAGCGCTTCAACGACTTCTACCACGCCTGCCAGGTGCTGCACGCCGAAGAGCCGACGCGGACGGCGCGGCTGGCGCTGACCGCGGCGGCGCGGCAGACGCTGGCGAACGGGCTGGGTCTGCTCGGGATCGCGGCGCCGCGGGCGATGTGACGGGTTCGGGGGTCGGAGGTCAACTCACCGGTCGTCGTCATCCCGACGCACGGGGGAATACTCCATCGAGACGCCGCCTGGGAGAGCCCCCCTGCACCTCGGGATGACAGGGGAAGGGTGTGCGGCCGGCGGGACAGGGTATCCCGCGGGTTGGAGGGTGTGTCCAGAGCGATGGTGATGGAGACTGAGGAGGCGCGGAGGGTCGGGACCGGGAACCGTCTGACGGGGGGGCCGATCCGACCGATCGGGGTGCCGCTCTGGCTGGGGGCGGAGCGGCCGGGGGTGGAGCGGGCAGCAGCGGAGATCGAGGCCGGGCTACGGCGGCGCTGGACGGAACGAGGGCGTCCCGAGTTGCTGGCACGGCTGGCGGCGGGGACGACGGTGGCGGTGCCGACGCCAGCGGACGCGCTGGCGCGGCTCGATCGTGCCGCGCTTGAGTTCTTGCCGGAGGTGGCGGCGACCGGGGAGCGGCTTGCGACGGAGGTGGCGGCAGCGATCGGGGCGGGGGGGTTGGCCCTGGTGCTGGGGGGCGATCACTCGCTCTCGGCCGGCAGCATCGCCGGGGCGGCGCGGGCGGTGACGCCGGGGCGGCTCGGCGTCCTCTGGCTCGACACCCACCCGGACCTGAACACACCGGAGACGAGCCCAAGCGGTCACCTGCATGGGATGGCACTGGCCGCTGCGCTTGGGCTTGGGGCGCCGGCGCTGGTCAGGATCGGCGATCTGGATCGTCCTGGGCCGGCGGTGGAGGCGGCGGACGTCTGCCTGCTCGGCGTGCGCGACCTCGACCCGGGCGAGCGGGCGCTGATCCGCGACCGCGGGATCTGGGCGCTGACGATGGAGGAGTGGACCGACGCGGGGCTGGTGGCGGGGCTCGACGGGGCGCTGGCCCACCTTGTGGGCCGGGGGGTGGCGGCGGTCCACCTCTCGTTCGACCTCGACGTGCTCGACCCGAAGGTGCTGCCGGGCACCGGAACGACGGTCGCC
>CADCWL010000148.1 GCA_902806405.1 uncultured Thermomicrobiales bacterium
GCGGAACGCACGGGGCTCGCGACCTCGACGGTGCAGCGCATCGAGAAGGGTATCGAGAGCCCCCGGATCACGACGGTCTTCAGGCTGGCTCAGGCGTTGGGCGTCGACCCGAAGGCGCTCGCGTTCGGGGACGATCAGAAAGAGGTACCCGCATGACCGACCGCTACCACCAGCCGCCCTACGATCCGACCGGACGCGAAGGCCCCCGCGACCTCAGCGAGACGACGCCGCTGACCGAGTACCGCTACCTGAACGGCCCGGCGATGGCCGGGCTGCCCGGCTACGTCGCCGACGCGCGCGGTCCCTGGTACGCGAACGACGACGGCTCGCGCTGGTGCAGGATCGACGCGCCGGGGGCGGTCGAGCCCGACTTCGAGCGGATCGACGCCGAGGAAGGGGACGACGATGCTTAGGGCCGCGAGCTATTCCCGCGTCTCGCGCGACGAGCAGCGGTACAACACGAGCCTACCGGACCAACGGCGCATCATCGCGAACTACTGCGCCGAGAAGGGCTACGATCTCGGCGTCCATCTGATCTTCGAGGACCACAAGTCGGGCATGCGGCTCGACCGGCCCGGCCTGACGGCCCTGATCGACGCCTGCCGCGCGGGCACGGTCGACGTCATCGTCTGCCTCGACCTGTCGCGGCTGACCCGGCACCAGGACCATCATGGGTACCTGCGGACCCTGTTCGCCCAAGGCGGGGGGAAGGTCGAGTTCGTCCGGCAGCAGGTTTCGGACGATCCGGCCGGGCGGCTGATGCTGGATTTCTACGGGTTCGGCAACACGAACGAATGGAACACCACCCGGCAGAAGACCTGGGACGGGCTGCGGGCGAAGGCGATGAAGGGCATGCCCATCGGCCGCGTCCGGCCGCCGTTCGGGCTCGCCTACAACGAGCCCGAGTACCACGCGGACGGCAAGCCCGTGAAAGACACGGTGAGGACACACTATCTGCCGCACCCGACGAACGCCGTTTACGTGGCGCCCATGTTCGAGAAGGCCGACGAAGGGCTCGGGCTGTGGCGGATCGCCGGCTGGCTCGATTCGCTGGGCGTGCAACCGCCCTACGCCGACCGGCCCGACTCGCGGCGAAAGCCCGGCTACGTGCCCAAGTGGTCGGCGAGCAGCGTCCGTCACATCCTTACGAACCGCGTCTACGTCGGCGAACTCGTGCAGTTCAAGGTCAAAGTGGTCGAGGCGCCGCGCAAGCGGACCGGCGGCGTCGGCACGGCGAAGACCCGCGTCGCGCGGGAAATCTGGAACGGCGAAGGGTCCGACGAGGGCAAGGCCCTGAGGGCGCCGGCCGGCGTCGTGCCCCGTCTCGTCTCGGACGAACTGTTCGCCCGCGTGCAACGCCGGCTCGCGCAGAACGCCGAGGACAAGGCCCTGCGGTCGGTGAGGGCCGACCGGGACGACGCCGCCGTCGGGCTGCTGCGGCAGCGCGTCCGCTGCCCCGTCTGCGGCTGCGGCCTGTCGGTCTGGCTGGGCGCCCGAGGCGGCCCCGAGTACCGCCATCCGACGAACCAGAGCAAGCGCCACGGCTGCCCGCCCACGTCGATGCAGGTCGCCCGGCTCGACGCCGACATCTGGCAGCGCATCCGGCTGATCCGGCGCGACCCGCGCAAGTCGGCGGCCCTGTTCGACCGGCTGCGGGGCGAAGGCGGGGACGGCGGCCGGGCGGCGGCGATGCACGCGGCGGCCGTCGCCCACCTGGACGAACTGACCGGCCGTCGGTCGAGCCTGATCGACAATCTAGAGCGCGTGAGCGGATCGGCGGCCGACGACGTGATCGCCCGCATCGACCGGATGGCCGGCGAGATCGCCGGCGCCGAGGCGACCCGCGACGAACTGGCGCAGGTCGCCGGCGACGCGGACGGGCACCGGCGGCGGGTCGAGCGGTCGGTCGCCGCCTGGGAAGCGGCCCCGGCCGATCTCGACGGGCTCGACATCGACGGCCGCCGGCGGCTGCTGGCGGACCTGGGCGCGACGGTCACGCTGCACCCGGCCGCGAGCCGGTCGCGCTGGCGGCTGAGCTTCGAGGACGAGATCGAGGTCGAGGGGGAACGCTACACTGCCACAGTCCACGTCTCGGACCGGGCGCCGCTCGACGGGTCGGTACCTGTTAGTCACCGGGCGAGGATTGGTACCGGATCGAGGGCGACACGGTCGGCGCCGCGGTGATCGCGATCGGGGAGGGCGAGGTCGTCTTCGCCGGCTCCGACTACCCCGGTGCGGTCGTCATCGTCCGCCACGCCCCCGACCTCTTCTCGATGTACGGGCACCTCGACTATGCGGTGCCGGTGGCGACAGGCCACACCGTGTCGCGCGGCGACCGTCTCGGGACGGTGCTCCAGCGCGCCGACGAGTTCCCGAGCCACCTCCACTTCGAGGTCCGCACCTTCTTGACGACGACCGAGGTCAACGGCGATGCCCCCCGCTACGGCTTCGTCTGCGGCCCCGGCTGCGCCCCTGGTCCCGGCTATTGGCCGATCGGCGCGCCCGATCTCCCCGCCGACCAGGGCTGGCTGAACCCCACCCACCTCATCGCCCGGCGCGGGATCGCTGCGGCACTGACGATCGGGGATGCGGCGGTCGTGGTTGCCGCCGACCCGTCGTCTCCGGCCGCCGCGGTGCGCTCCGCCCCGGCCGAAACCGCAGAGCGGATCGGGACGCTGCCGCTTGACCCCGGGACGCGATTCCTGCTGCTGGATGTCAGCGCCGGTGAGGAAGCCCCGGGCGGGACGAGCGCCGAGGCGTACGACCTTTGGTATCGGCTCCGGATCGTGGACGGCGTCGACGGCTGGGTCCAGGCCGCCGTGGCGTCGGACGCCGAGACGGGGTCGGACGGCCGGCCGTCCACCGTCCGCTTCGATCTCCTGCCGGCGCTTCCGTCCGGCTGACCCGAACCGGCGACGGCGACGAGACCAGGCCGCACCATTCGGCCCTCGAGCGGGGCGCCCCCAACCGGAAGGGGCCCCACTAAACCTCCCACCGCCTCCGGTGCTCCACGTAGGCGGCGCCGACGTCGCGGATCACGTCCTCCTCGGTAATCTCCCGGGCGTCGCTGCTCCGCCCCCCTTCGGTCTCGGCGAAGAACGGTTCGGCTCGCTGACTCGTCGGCTGCGGCGTCGCCGCGTCCGCGTCGGGCCGGTACCCCGCGTCGTAGTCGGGCCGCTCCTTCATGACGTAGGGGAACTCCGGTCCGGTCGCACCGTGCAGGAGCAGCCGGTAGACAAAGGGCGGTTGACCTGCCCGGTAGATCCCGAGCTGCGGCCGCGGCGGCTCCCCTTCGCCGTCCGCGTCCAGGAGCACCTCCGTGTCCGGGTCCTCGACCGTGTCCCGCACCTTCTCCAGCGCAGGGATGGCCACCTCCGCCGCCCACGCCGTGTAGTCCCGGACGACACGGGCCTGGCCCGTGTCCGGCTCGTCGTCCCGGTCAATCTCGGCGAGGGAGTCGGCGAGGGCCTTTAAGGGATCGTCCACGGTCGTGCCTCCATCCAGAAGTCGAACGAATGATCGTCAAATTTTACCAGCGGATCGCCCCCGCCCCGCCGTTCGTCGAGCAGTGGCTTGTGCCGGCTCAAGGAACCGGCGCATCACCGGCTTGGGAGGAGCACCCCTGGCGACCCATGGCCGAGCCATCGTCACCGAGGATTTGGGTTGGTCAGAACCTCCTTCTCCCGTGGACCGGTGAGCACGGCAGGCGGCGCACCGGTCGCCCCGCGTGCCCGTCCTCACGGCGTCCGTTCGAGGATAATCGGCCTGCCGATGAGCCGACGGGCGCGGGGAAGGAGATCGGGGCGATGACGGACGGCAGCGCCGGGGCGGCCGAGGGGGCGCGTTTCGACACGATCGTGGCCGGCGGCGAGGTGGTCGACCCCGGAGCCGGGTTCCTCGGCGCCCTCGATGTGGCGATCACCGACGGCCGCGTCGTCACGGTCGAGGCGGGGCTCGACCGGCGCCGCGCCGCAGAGACAATCGACGCCGCCGGTCTGATCGTGACGCCCGGCCTGGTCGACCTCCACACCCACGCCTACTGGGGTGTCACCTACTGGGGGATCGAGCCCGATCCCGTCTCGGCGCGGACGGGGGTCACGACTTGGCTCGACGTCGGCAGCGCCGGCGCCTACTCATTCCCCGGCTTCCGCCGCTACGTCGCCGAGGCGAGCCGGACCCGCGTCTTCGCCCTCCTCAACCTCTCCTCGATCGGCCTGATCGCCCCCTCCTGGGAGTTCGCCAACCCGGACTACTGGGACGTCGATCTCGCGGCGACAATGGTGGAGGCGAACCCCGACCTGGTCCTCGGGATCAAGGCCCGGATCGATCGGAACACCACCCGCGGCGTCGGCATCCGCCCCTTGGAGCTGGCGCGGGAGCTCGCCGACCGCGTCGGCCTCCCCCTGATGGCCCACATCGGCTCCGGCCCGCCGAGCCTCGACGAGGTGGCGGAGCTCCTCCGCCCCGGCGACATCCTGACCCACTGCTACACCGGCGGCGACATGCGGATCCTCGGCCAGGACGACGTCCCCCACGCCGCCATCCGCGCCCTGCAGGCGCGCGGCCTGGTCCTCGACGTCGGCCACGGCGGCGGCTCGTTCTCCTACGACGTCGCGGAGAAATTGCTGGCGCATAACGTCCTGCCGGACGCGATCAGCAGCGACATCCACCAGATGAGCGTCCAAGGCCCGATGTTCGACCTACCGACCACCCTCTCCAAGTTCCTGAACCTCGGCATGTCCCTCCCCGACGTCATCGAGCGCGCCACCGCCCGCCCCGCCGCCGCCATGCACCGCCCCGACCTCGGCACCCTCCGCCCCGGCAGCCGCGCCGACCTCGCCCTCTTCCGCCTCGAAGAAGGCGACTACACCTTCCACGACGTCGGCATGGTCGCCCGCACCGGCACCAAGCGCCTCGTCAACACCTTGACTTTGATCGACGGGAAGATTCTGCCGCGAACCCCGGAGCGGGAGTTGGCCCCGTGGGCGGCGCTGCCGGCGCACCAGCGGCGGTAGGAGCGTATAGGGACGCGCATCGTCCGCCGTCGCAAGGTGCGCAAGCGCATCGGGACGGGGGACAGCGATCCAGCCCTCCACTCTGGCGTGGGCAAGATCGGCGGTCCCCGGGCGCTCGGTAAGACCCACCGCGCCGGCGCGGGCGACAAGGGATGCCGCCAGCGTGTCGAAGGCGTGGTCGCTTCGCGCACATTGCTCCGCGACCTCGGGCGGCAGGGTCAGCCACCGGCAGGCCGCGAGGAGTCCCTCCAGCACCTCGGCCAGGAATTCCCGGTTCCGAACTGACTTGTACCCGCGCGAGGGGAGCTGCCAGCATGCGAGGGCAAGGGCGGGATAGACCTCGAACACGCGCCCGTCGCCCGAGCGGTCGACGATGCCGAGGCGGTCGAGCAGGCCCGCACAGCGCATCGCCACGATGGCGATGAGATCGGACGAGACGCTCAGCGGCCAGCGCCCGAGCCGGTCACGGACGAGAAGATCGGTCCGTCGGAAGCGGAGGGCGTCTCGCCGCGCCGGCGTCCACTCCGTCCCTTCGCCCGACACCTCGTGGTGGCGCCGCATCAACTCCACGAAGGGGAGGGGCCAGCCGAAGGGGGCGTCGATGCCGACGGCGTCTGCCTCCAGATCAGGGCCAGCGCCCGCCCGTCATCGACGCCGGCCTCCAGGAACGAGACCGACGCCGCGCCGTGGGTCCAGTCGATCGCGCAGGCAACCGTCGATGCGGCCTGCGACGCGAGGTCGATGCCGAGGGTCCGCACGGCTGCTCCTTCTCAATCGGCCCCATACCCCGGCGACCATCGCCGCGACTTCGGCGATGCGGTCAGCGAAACGACGGCCGCGCGATCGCCGAGAGACCGAGAGACAGGGCTCGCCCCTACAGCGCGTCCGACCCTGACTCTTTCCCGTCCTTGACGTTCGACCCCTGCCACCGCCCCTCGCTCGCCCGCCGCCGCAATGCCTCCAAACCACCGCTCCAGGCGACGGGGTAAGGAACGGGATCCTCGATCAGCCGATACCGCTCCGGCAGCGCCGCCAGCCCCTCCGCCGCGCGCTCCCGAATCGTGGCCAGTGGCGGCAGCGCATCCTCGACCAAGGCACCGCCCTTGACGACCTGCCGCAGGAGCGGCACGCCGATGGGCAGCGGCGGCTCGTCGGCGAGCTGGATGACGTCGCCGCCGAAGGCGTCGCGCCGGTAGACCTGCTTCGGACCGGGCCAGGTCGACTTCTCCCCGGCGAGCTTGATCCGGGCGTCGTCGGTGTCCGGGATCGCGTCGTCGTACCAGACCAGCTTGTAGACGGCCCCGAGCGCGCCCCCCGCGATTCCCCGCTCCAAGGAGCCGGCGCCGACGCCGACGCTCGTGCCGACGCCGAAGCCATCGAGCGGCGCGCCTCGGTCCAGCAACTCGGCAATCCGGTACTCGTCCAGATCGCCACTCGCCAGGACCCTGACCTCGGTCAATCCGGCGGCGTCGAGCACGTCCCGGACGTAGCGGGCGTCGGCCGCGAGGTCGCCGCTGTCGAGGCGGACGGCGCCCAGGCGATGGCCCCACCGCTCGCACGCCTCGGCGTCGACGGCGACCGCCGTCCGGATTGCCCGGCGGACGTCGTAGGTGTCCAGCAGCAGGCTGAAGCCGTCGAAGCTCGCGGCGACGGCGCGGAATGCCTCCACCTCGGAGGGAAAAGCCTGAACGAGGGCGTGGGGGATGGTGCCGGCGGCGGGGAGGCCCAGGCTCCGGGCGGCCTCCAGATACGAGGTGGCGACGCAGCCGCCGATAGCGGCCGAGCGGGCGACGAGCAGCGGTTCCGCGGCACGGCGCAGCGCGAACTCGGTCACCGGCCGACCCTCGGCGGCGAGGACAACCCGCGCCGCCTTGGTCGCGATCAGCGTCGCCCGCCCGATCGCCCGCAACAACCCGGACTCGAGCAGCAGCGCCTCCCGGAAGGGGGCGGTGACCCGGAGCAGCGGCGCCGGGGCGAAGGCGACCGTCCCCTCCGGCATCGCCAAAATCTCGCCCGTGAAGCGGATGCCGCGGAGCCCGTCGAGAAAGGCCGGGTCGTAGGGCCGAACCCCGGCCAGGAAGGCGATGTCGTCCGCGTCGTAGCCGAAGCCGAGGGCGAACTCGAGCGCGGCCTCCAGCCCGGCGCTGAGCAGAAAGCCGCCGCCGAAGGGATGGGAGCGGGTGTAGAGGTCGAACGTGGCGATCCCGTTCAGACCGCTCTTCCAGCCGACGTAGGCGGCGTCGACGTGGTAGAGATCCGTGGTCAGCCCGTGCATCGAGCCGCCCGTTTCCCTCGCCCGGCCACCCGGCCCCGCGTCGCGCTCACGACGTCAGCGTCCGGACGACGTCGATCCCGTTCAAGGCCATGTGGTACAGGAAGACCGCGTGGAAAAAGTCGCCGGGGTGGGCGAAGGCGCCCGTCTCGGCCGCCGCCGCGGATGGCAGGTCGTAGGTCTCGACGGCGTCGGCGGGGACGACGACCCGGAAGCCGGCCAGGTTGCGGGCATTGGCCCGGAGGCGCAGGTGCATCGCCAGTTGGTAGACGCACAGATCCGTGCAGTCGCCGACGACGAGGGCGGTCAGGATCTCCGGGTGCGCGTCGAGCCAGGCGTCGAGCCCGGTCTCGATCGCGGGATTGAGCGAGTTCTTCTCGATCACGGCGAAGTCGGCGGCGAAGGGGAGGGCGCGCAGCTCGGGGATCGTCGTCGACTCGGGCGTCCCGCGCACCGCGTGCTCCGGCCAGGCGTCGAACTCCGGCGTCCGCGGGTCGTGGCTGTCCTGGAGCAGGACGAAGCGGCGGACGCCGTGGGCGTGGGCGCGGCGGAAGAGCGCCACGACCGGCCCCGCCAGGGTGCCGACCCGCGCCGACGCCAGGTTCCCGGTCGTGAGGAAGGCGGGGATCATGTCGGTGGAGAAGACGGCCGCGGTGGCCGGGTCGGGGACCAGTTCGGCCAGTGATCGCGTTGGGAGCTCCCGCAGCCAATCGTCGATCCAGGCCGGAGCGGCGGCGTGGGCAGGTGGGGCGATAGACATAAGGGAAGTTGATCCTTGGTGCGAGACCGTCGGTATGCACTCAACGCCGGCGGCCGGTCGGCCGGATTGACCATTGTGGCCGATGGGGCGTCCGACGGCGAAGGTGCGGGACGGAGAAAGGGACGCGAGGAGGCGGGTGGTGTGGGGCAGGCAACGTTCGACGCGTGCGGGCACGACATGCGCGCCCCGTCGACGGACCGGCGTCGAGCAGCGCCGTGTCCTCGATTGGACCCTCCGTCAGCCCCCGGGCGCCCGGAGATGTTCGCCATGACGGCAGATCGGCCGGGGCCGACGGCCGTGCGCCCGACGTCGTCAGGCCATCGACTGTCCGGTGCGGTCACCGGGATGGGGAGTTACAGCAATGCGTCTCCCGATCACCCCCCTGGCACCCGCCGTACGCGGCCCGTCCCCGGCCTGGCACGGCGTCCGAGCGTGCCCCAGCGTCTCCCGCAGAGAAGGGCGGCGAGCAGCGCGTAGCCGATGAGCGTGATGGCCAGGCCGAGGCGAAGACCGGGCGGCTCGTATCGCAGTTCGACCGTGTGCGCCCCCGCCGGCAGCGGGACGGCCCGGAGCGCGTGGTTGGCGACCAGGACCGGTGCCGATTTGCCGTCGACCTCGGCGCGCCAACCCGGGTCGTACCCCTCGCTCAGGACGAGAAGGCCGGGCGCGTCGCTTTCGGTGCGGAGGCGGAGGCGGTCCGGCTCGTACGCAAGCCAGGTCGCATCGTCGGCGGCCGGATCAGCGGGCAGCGTCAGCGGCGGCGGTACGCTCTCCAGAACAGCGACGCGACGGGGATCGACCGCGTCTCCGGCCAGGAGCGGCAGCGCCCCACCGGGAGCAACCCGCCGGGCCTCGTGCACGATCCAGGCGCGGGGCAGGGCCTCCCCCCTCGCCACGACCCGAACCGTGCCGTCCCGATAGACCGTCTCGTTCGCGGCGAGGAGACCGCGCAGGTCGACCCGACGGGCCGGCACGTCCGCCGGCAGCACGACGTAGCGGGCCCCCAGGAGATCAAGGAGCGTGGAGTCGAGACCGGCCGGGAAGACGTTGGCGCCGTGGTATTCCTGGCGGTGGCCGTTCATAGCCCGCAGTAACTCAACATAACGAATCGGTTGGATCGGGTTGTAGCCTTGGACGTCGGGCAGGCGGAGGAGGGTGGCCCGGTTATTGACGAGAAGGGCGCGGGCGCGCGGGTCCCGGTACTGCTCCAGGTAGAGCCGTGTCTCCCCGCCGAACGGGGCGCGGAGCGACGGCTCGTAGCCGAAGAAGCGGGGGGGCGGATCGTCCGGGCGGTCCCGGAGGAACGCGGCGGCGCCCGTAGCGTCGTCGATTCGCGCCAGGTCGACGGAGGCAAAGAGGCCGCGCTCGACGTTCTGCCGCGCGCCGAGCAGGAGATCGACGAACACGAGCGATGCCAGGAGAAGCGGGAGCGTCCGCATCCCCGGACGGGGCCGGTGCGCCACAAGCGCCAGCGCCAGGGCGACGGCGGGCACGGTAAACCGGGCCGGCGCGGGGATCGGAACTCCGACCGCGATCAGGCTCACCCCAAGCAGCGCCGGCACGGCGGCGGCGGCGAGGCGGCGCCCGGGCCCGCCGCCTCGCGCCAGGACATCGACCGTGGCGCCGGCGAGGAGTGCTGGCGCCAGGGCCGCCAGCGGCAGGACGCGGGTCGGCGCGTGGCGGTGCAGCGCCTCGAAGCCGGGCAGGAAGGCGAAGAGCAGCGCGTGCAGCGGCGTCGCCCGTTCCCAGGCGAGCAGGAGCGCGGCGACCGCGACGGCGGCGAACGCAGGGGCGGCGCGGCGACCGGTCGGGAGGAGCGGTGCCGCGACGGCCAGGGCGAGGACCGAGCCGCCGACGTACCAACCCGTCGGGCCGAGCAACTCCTCCGCCAGCCTCCGCCAGGGCCAGCCCGGGGCGTCGGCGGCGCGGACGAGGTCGCCCGCGTATCCGTCGGCCAGGTTGGAGCGGGAGTGGTAGGCAAGCCGGGGGAGCAGCCCGGCCGCCGCCAGCGCGAAGCCGAGCCCCAGGATCGCGCCCCCGTGGAGCGCGAGCGCGGCGAGGCGCGCCGCCGGCCGGACCGGGAACGGTGGCGCCACCACCGTCCGGTAGCCGACATAGGCGCCGAGGATCAGCAGCGCGTAGTAAGCACCCTGCCCCAGCCACGCGGCGAGAATCTGCGAGAGGGCGAAAGCGGCCAGCGCCCAGCCCGGCACCGAGCGCCGCCACCACCGCCGCCGCACCGCCAACTCCACGCCGAGGAGCATCACCGGCAGCCAGGCCGCGACCTGGACGTACGCCAGGCAGCAGCGGAGGCGGTCGGCAAAGAGGCCGCTCTGGGCGAAGGCGATGCCGGCCGTGAGGGATGCGACCGGCCCGATCCGGAGGGCGCGCGCCAGGGCATAGGTGCCGAGCCCCGCCAGCGCGAGATGGACGAAGGCAAATGCCTTGGCCGCCGCCGCCAGCGGCAGCACGGCGAAGCAGACCATCGCCGGCAGGTACGTCCACCCCGATTCCGGGTCCGCGGCAAAGGGGGCGCCCGCGAACTGGTACGGGTTCCAACCGGGGATTTCCCCGGCGCGCAAACGCTCCCCGAGGAAAGAGAACATCGGATAGAAGAACGCCGCCGAGTCGAGCCCGACCGTGATCGCCCCCGGCCGCAGCACGTCCCACGACCCGACGACGAGCAGCAGGAGCAGCGCGGCGATCGCCGCCGCGTCCGCGCCTGGTCGGCGGCGGGTGGAGCGGGACTGGCGGGGAAGGGGCGACACCCGGCGGATGTTAAGGGATCGCCGTCGCGCCGACGAGCGGGGGCGAGCGCACGGTCGTTGCCCTGCCCCGACTCCGAGGCTTCGACGGACCGAGCGAGGAAGGCCGGTCGCCATCCCCAGCCCCGGCAGCGCCGTGCTCCCGGTGTTCGCCGAGGCGGGGAACCCGCACCGGAACGAACGGTTCCTGGACCAGTCCTTCCCGGTCTCCACCAGGGCGTCCGGATGGCAATGCGTGGCTGGCCATCGAGCCATCTCCGACGGCCTGCTCGAGCGGTGTCGCTCCTGGGCGTCCCGGCCTCGAGACTCGATGGACCCGGGGATCTCTCCTGCCGGCCGCGCGGCGTCCACCTCTGCGCGCTCCCCGACGGGAAGCGGTCGTTCGGCGCGGCCGACCCACCTACGTCGTCGCTGCGGCCCAGAGCGTCTCCCGCGGAGGAGCCCCCTCGTGGAGGACCGCATGAAGGGCGCGAAGGAGCGGTACGCCGCCCAGCCCGAGGTCCGTCGCCAGCCGATGCCCGAAGCCGACGGCCGGGTAGCCTTCGATCGTGGTGCCGGCGGCGGACAGCGCACGTATCGCCGCGTCAGGCGTTTCACCGGCGCCGATCCGCTCGCCGAGGAGGCGGTTGCGGCCAGCCGTGATCGTCACCTGGAGATCGCCCGCGCCGGCCAGACCGGCCACCGTGTCCGCCCGCCCGCCCAGAGCCACGGCGAGCCGGCCCATCTCGGTGACGGCGCGTGGGAAGAGAGCGGCCCGGAGGTTGTGGTGGGGCTGACCGCTGGACCGCTCCAGACCGTCGGCGACGCCGAGGGCGATCGCGTAGGCGTTCTTCATCGCCGCCGCCACCTCAAGCCCAACGATATCGGCGGTCGTCTCGATCGCGTAGTCGGGCGTCGCAAAGGCATCACGGCAACGTGCCAGCGCCCCGGCGTCGGCGCCGCCGAAGACGACGGCGGTCGGCAGGCCGCGGGCGACCTCGTTCGCCTTCGAGGGACCGCCGACGGCGATGACGGGAGCGGAAGAGAACGTTGCAAGCACGTCCGGCAGGATGCGGACCCTTCCGGTTTCGTCCGCGTCGAACCCCTTGGCGACGGTGACGAGGGCGAGCGGGTCGCCGAGGTGTACCGCGAGGTCGCCGACCACCGGCCGCACCGCGTCCGACGTGATCGCGACGACCACGATCTTGGCCCCTGCCAGAGCCGCTGCCGCCTCCCCCGCCGGGAACGCGCGGGCGCCGACCGGGAGCGGCACCCCGAGTCGCGGGTGCGGGCCGCCGGCCCGGAGCGTCGCCACGATCTCGGCGTCGCGCGGCGTCCCCCAGAGCCGGACCGCGTGCCCGTTCCGGGCGAGGGGGGTGACGAGGGCGGTCCCCATGTCGCCGGCTCCGAGGATGGTGACCTGGGTCAACGTCGTCCCCTCTCTTCGTCGTGTCGTGGGTCGCCGATGCCCCTCCGCCCTGCCGCCGGGGCGTCACGCGGAGCGGGGTTGAGGAGCGATGCGGGCGTGTTGTGCCGTCGTCTCGCGTCGCGGGACCGTGCCGACCTATCCCGCGCGGCGGCCGCGGCCGTTCCCGCCAGCGACGCCCCATCCGACGCCGCCGCCGTCACATGACACCTGGTTGACCTGTGGTAGCGTCTCGTCCACCGCCGAGCAATGCTCTCGTCGCGGGATAAGCCCCGCGCCCTCCCATGGCCCCCAGAGCGGCGAGGTGTGGCTCACGAGCACGCCCCTGTCCGCCATCGGCGGCTCACCGGGGTGCGGCGCGTGCGGGCACACGACCATCGCCTGCGGCCGGAGCAGCGGCGGGTTGTCACCGGGCGCGACGCGGCAGCGATCGGGCGCGTCCGGGGCCGGGGGCTCGATGCCCCCGGCCCCGGGCGACGTCCTCCGGCGCTACTGCGCCGCCTTCTCGTCGACCAGTCTGGCGATCGCGTCGGCGGCCTCCTGGGTGGAGCCGTAGCCGCCGGTCGTCATCTTGCCGAGCTCGACGGCGATCACGTCGGTCGCGATCGACGGCCACTGCGGCAGGTGCGGCTCGGTCCCCATCCGGGTGTTGATCACCTCCAGCATCGTGTCGAAGTGGCGGGTGGTGCCCTCGATCCCCTTCTGCTTCTTCTCGGCGATCCGGGGGTCGTCGTAGGTCGACTGCCGCATCCCGGAGGCGCCGCCGCCGATGATCGAAGCCCGCGTCTGGGTGTCGGCGCTCGTCGCCCACTGGAGGAAGACCCAGGCCGCGTCGGCGTTCTTGGAGTAGCGGGAGAGGCAGTAGGTGCTGCCCCCCTGGTGGCCGACTTCCGGCGTCTCCTCGAAGCCGGCCTCGGCGGCGGGGCGCAGCGCCGCCGCCGAGGGCAGCGGCGCCGTCTCGAGCAGGCCGGAGACGGCCGATTCGGGGCCGTCCCAGCCAGGGAAGTTCTCGCTCCAGGTGATCACCTGGCCGCCCTGCCCCTGCTGGAAGGCGGTGAACTGCCCGCCCCAGTCGTAGCTCGTCACCGCGCTCGGCATGTACTGCTGGAGCGTGCGCATGTACTCCAGCCCCTGAACCCCCTGCTCGTCGTTGAGCGAGCACTTGCCGTCCGCGGTGAAGACGGAGCCGCCGTGCCCCCAGACCCAGGCGGTCATGTCGCACTGGAGGGCATAGTGGCCGCTCTTCATCTGGCCGATCGTGCCGTAGATCCCCTCGCCGCTCTTCGCCTCGTTGATGACGCGGGCGTTGTCGAGGTACTGCTGCATCGTCGTCGCCGGCTGGAGCCCCAGCTCGCCGTAGAGGTCGCTCCGGTAGGAGTACATGAAGATCGGCACGTCGCAGGGGGCGCCGATCACCTTGTCGCCGTACATTGCGATGTGCTGGACCAGCGGCGGCAGGAAGTCGTCGAAGTTGTAGTTCGGGAAGGCGAGGTCCGGCTTCGTCTGCAGCAGCTCGCGCGGGTCAAGCGTGTCGTTGATGAAACGGCCGACCCACGCCTGGTCGAAGTAGTAGATGTCGTTGGCACCGGTCTTCTGGGCGGCGTCGATGCTGACCTTGGAGAGGACCTGGTCCAGCGGGACGACCTCCCAGTTGACGGTGATCCCGGTGACCGCTTCGAACTGCTCCGCCTTCAGGGCGAGGATCGCCGCGCCGGGTGCGGTGTCCTCCGTCACGACCTTGATCGAGCTCCCCTTGAACCGGCCGCCGACGTCCCGCAGGTAGGTTGTTACCTCGGGCGGCACCGGCGACGTGTCCTGCAGCCGAGCCAGCGCCGGCCGGTTCATCGCCGCCCCCCCCCGCCGCGGCCCGCTCGAAAGCGCCACGCCGGCCACGGCCAGCGCCGTTAGCATCTGGCGCCGCGTGAGGCGGCCCGCCCGGTAGCCTTCCAGCGCCTTGTGGATCGCCAGCTTGTCACGGTAATCGGTCGTCTCTTTCACCGTCGCGTTCTCCTTGGTGCCCCCGTCGTCGCTGCGCGGGGACCGTCGTCTCGCCGATAGGAACGGAACTTCGGTGATCGGGCTCGACGTCGAGCGCCCCGGTGGAACTCGGCACGACCCGCGGCGCCGGTCCATCACCTCCCTTCAGGCTACGGGCTCTCGGCCGCGAGCTGCGGGCCGTCAACCGACCGCGCGGCGGGCGCTGCGCCTCGTCACGGCGGCGCTCGGCAGCGGGCGGAACCTCACGCTGTCGTCGCGAGGAACGAGGGATCTCTCCACCGGCCCAACCGCGTGGAAGAGATCCCTCGTTCCTCAGGACGACAGCGGAGAAGATGATTGACCAGCGGCACTGGTCCGCCAGGGCCACCCCGTCGGTGGCGTCGGCCCGCCTCCGACAACCAACCCCTCGCCCCGCCGCCCCTCACTTCACCGCCCCCAGCGTCAGGCCGCGCACGAGGTGGCGCTGGACCAGGAGGATGAAGACGAAGATCGGGACGACGGAGGCGGTGCCAAGCGCCGCCAGGTAACCCCACTCCGTCGCGAAGTTGGTCGTGAACGTGGAGGAGGCGTACGGCACCGTCTGGATCTTGCCGGTCGTCAGCACCAGCACCAGCAGGAACTCGTTCCAGGAGAAGATGAAAGCCAGGACCGCGGTCGCCATTAACCCGCCCCGGACGTAGTGGAGGATCACCTCGCGGAAGGCGCCGAAGCGGCTGGCGCCGTCGATCATCGCCGCGTCGTCGAGTTCCCGCGGCACCTCGTCGAAGAAGCTCAGCAGGAGGAGCACCGCCAGCGGCGCGTTGATCGCGGTGTGAACCAGGATCAGGCCGTGGTAGGTGTCGGTCCAGCCGAAGCGCTGGAACATCACCTGCAGCGGGTAGGCGGCCGCAACCGGGGGCAGCATCCGCTGCGAGAGGATCCAGAAGGCGATGTCTTTGCGCCGCCGCAGCCGAAAGCGCGACAGCGCGTAGGCGGCGGGCGTCGCCAGGAGCAGCACCAGCAGCGTGCTGGCCCCGCCGATCAGGAAGGAGTTGCCGAGGTAGGGGAGGGAGAAGAACTTGGTGATCCCCGACCCGGCTCCGGCCGCGCCTCCCTGCGGGTTCGGGTCGGCGTTACCGAGCACGACGCGGTACCAGTCGAGCGTCGCGTCGAACGGGAACCGGGGCGGCAGGGCGAAGATCTCCGTCGTCGTCCGGATCGAATTCAAACCCCACCACAGGATCGGCAGGAAGAAAAGGAGGGCGATCAGCGCACTCGCGAGCGTCCGCACGATTTGGCCGGCGAGGCGCCCCCGCGCCCGGCGCGCCACACCCGCGTTCGCCGTGCCGGCCGGCCCGAGCCGAGCCGAGGTGGAGATCGTCGCCATCGCCGGCTCCCCTACCACTCGACCTTGAAGACGCGGACGTAGACGTTGGCGGCCACGATCGCGAGGAGCAGGATTACGATCCCCAGCACCGAGCCGTACCCCCACTCAATCGTTTGGAACGACCGCTGGTAGGCGTAGAAGCTGAGCACCTCGGTGTTGACGCCTGGTCCGCCGTTGGTCATCACATAGACGTAGTCGAAGACCTTCAGGAGGTCGACCAGGCGGAAGAGGACCGCGACCGCGATCATAGGGCGCAGCATCGGGAGGGTGATGTGGAGGAAGCGCTGCCGGGCGCTGGCGCCGTCGACCTGCGCCGCCTCCAGCGGCTCGGTCGGCAGCGCCTTCAACCCGGCGAGCAGAATCAGGACGAAGAAGGGGGTCCACTGCCAGACGTCGGGAAGAATAACGGCCTTCAACGCGTGCTGGCCGGTGCCACCGATCAGGGGCTCCGCCTTGCCGAGGATATTCGCCTCGTAGAGGAGCCAGGAGATGACGCCGAAGTCGGCGTTCTGGAAGACTTCGAACATCACCCCCGCCACCGTCGGCGGTACCACCATCGGCAGGATCAGCAAAGACTGCCAGAGCCCCGCCCCCCACGGCCCGGTGTTGAGCAGCATGGCAATGCCGAGACCGAGGGTTGCCTCGATCACCAGCGCGAACCCGACGTAGAGGCCGGTGATCTTGAGCGCGTTGACGACGCGGTCGTCCGAGAAGAGGCGAGCCCAGTTGGCCCACCCGACCGGCTCGACGGTGCCGGTCATCGGGTCGAACTCGCGGAAGGAGTTCCAGATGTTGAAGACGAAGGGGTAGATGCCGAGCAGGAGCAGCAGGAACACGACCGGCAGCAGCCAGACAAGCGGACCGTCCCAACCGAGCGCCCGGCGCGCGGTCGGCGCCACCGGTCGCCGCATCGCACCGCGGCGGTCTCCCGCCCGCTCCAGACCGCTGATCCGGTCGACGTTGGCCATCCGTGCTCCCGCGGGCAGCGATGCCCGGTCGGTCCGGCGAAGGCGGTGAGGGCGACGGCGCCGCGGCCCCGGTCCCGCGCGGTCCCTGATCGTCGTTGGCACCATCGGAATGGCCCGGACCTTAGCACGGGGGTCGGACCGTGTCAACGCGATCGGTGCACACCTGTGCCGTCGCCGGTCTTTTGTGTTCGGCGCCGGCCGTCCGCCCGGACGGCCGGCGCCGCAGTGGCGTGGAGCCCCCGCCCATTCGTAGCAGTTATTGCACACCCGTTTGGCCGTCCCTATACTCGTTCACACCGCCCAGGGGTGCGTTACAGGCGTCGAGGAGGCCGTCGTGGGATCGGATCGCCCGCAGCCAGGCCGGCCCACGGACGCCGAGCGGCCGGCCCCGCCCGAGCGGCGCGACCGAGCGGGTGGGGACGATCTGCTCCTCCTCGCCGAGGTTTCCCAGCGGTACTACCTCGACGACATGACCCAGGAGCAGATCGCCCGCGGCATGGGCGTCTCCCGTTCCAACGTCTCCCGGATGCTGAAAGAGGCGCGGGAGCGGGGCGTCGTCGAGATCCGCGTCCACCACCCGCTCCGCACGCTGGCCGAGCCGGGGGAGCGCCTCCGGCGCCTGCTGGGCCTGCGCGACTGCCTGGTGCTGGCGCGGCCGGCGGGCGACCCGGCACCGGCGACGGCCGAGCAGCTCGGCGCCCTCGCCGCCCGCTACCTCCAGGAGCAGGTCGCCAACGGGACCACGATCGGCGTCGGCTGGGGCACCACCGTGTACCACGTCGTCACCAGCGGCTATCTCCACCCGAAGCGGGGTACGGCCGTCGTCCAGCTGATGGGGAGTGTCGGCGGCGCCACGCCGGACATCGACGGTGCGCAGATCGCCGGCCGGTTGGGCCGCACGCTCGACGCCCCCGTCTACTATCTCCACGCGCCGATGGTCGTCACCGACGCGGCCGTCCGGGCCGGCCTGATGCGGGACCAGCACATCCGGACCACGCTCGAGATGGCGCGGCGAGCCGGAGCGCTCCTCGTCTCCGTTGGCGCCGTCACCCGCGCCTCGGGGATCTACCGCGCCGGCTACCTGAACGACGCCGACCTGGAGTACATCCAGGGGCAAGGCGCCGTCGGCGACATTTGCGGCAGCTACTTCAAACAGGACGGTTCCCCCTGCTCGCTGGAGCTGGGCGAGCGCACGATCGCGGCGAGCGCCGACGTGATGCGGGGCGTGCCGCTCCGCGTCGGCGTCGGCTGGGGGGAGCCGAAGGCGCTGCCCAGCCTCGGCGCCATCCGGGCCGGACTGATCAACGTCCTGATCACCGATGAGGAGGCCGCCCGCGAGCTGCTTCGCCTCCTCGACCGGGAGGCCGTCGTCCGGCCAGCTGCCGGCGCCGCCTGATCCCGCAGCGGCGCGCCCGGCACCCAACCCCAACCCCTTGTCCCTCCGCCGCGCCGGACTCAGAAGGCAATGGGAGCGTCCTCCGGCGCGGGAAGCTGCCCGTCTCCGCCCCGGTCTCGACGCGGCCGGTGGTGGCCGTGGCCGCCCGGTGGGACAATGTACGTATACGGTCGACACCCCACCGATCCGGTTGAAGGGGCGGCCGTTTTCGGGTACTATTGAGGCGTCGAATAGAACAAGTTTTCTGCTCTAGCAGGGCGGTAGCGGGGCCGTCGGCGGACGGTCGGCCATCGTCGTACCGGAGCACCGGAGCGAGGAATGGCAACCGGCAAAGCGGGCAGCGCGGCCACCGCGGTCGTCGAGCGAGAGCGGGCGATGGACCTGGCCATCGCCCAGATCGAGCGTTCCTTCGGGAAGGGCTCGATCATGAAGATGGTCCCGGGCGCGACGAACCCGATGCAGATCGAGGCGATCCCGACGGGGTGCATCGCGCTCGACCTCGCCCTCGGCATCGGCGGCGTGCCCCGCGGCCGGATCGTCGAGATCTACGGCCCGGAGTCGTCCGGCAAGACGACCCTGGCGCTCCACATCGTCTCCGAGGCGCAGAAGCTGGGCGGCATGGCGGCGATCGTCGACGCCGAGCACGCCCTCGACCCGATCTATGCCGCCAAGCTCGGCGTCAACCTCGACGACCTCCTGATCTCTCAGCCGGACACCGGCGAGCAGGGCCTCGAGATCGCGGAGACGCTGGTCCGTTCCGGCGCGCTCGACGTCGTCGTCATCGACTCGGTCGCGGCCCTGGTGCCAAAGGCGGAGATCGAGGGCGACATGGGCGACTCCCACGTTGGCCTCCAGGCTCGGTTGATGAGCCAGGCGCTCCGGAAGCTGACCGGAGCGATCAGCCGCTCCAAGACGTGCGTGATCTTCATCAACCAGCTCCGGATGAAGATTGGCGTCATGTTCGGCAGCCCGGAGACGACCACCGGCGGCAACGCCCTTAAGTTCTACGCCTCGGTCCGGATGGACATCCGCCGGATCGAGACGATCAAGAACGGGACCGACGCGATCGGCTCGCGGGCGCGGGTCAAGGTCGTCAAGAACAAGGTCGCCCCCCCATTCCGCCAGGCCGAGTTCGACATCATGTACAACGAGGGAATCTCCGTCGCCGGCAGCGTCCTCGACGTCGGGGTCGACCTCGGTATCGTCCGCAAGAGCGGCGCCTGGTTCTACCTCGGGGAGGAACGCCTGGGCCAGGGCAGGGAGAACACCAAGGAGTTCCTGAAGCACAACCTCGACGTCTTGGAAGACATCCGTTCCCGGATCAAGGCCACCTCGCCCGAGTTGAGTGGCCGGATCGCCTTTGACGGTGCCGATGCCGACGCCGTGGTCGCCGGCATCGCGGGCTCCGCCCTGGAGGACGAGGAGCGCTAAACCCAACGCCCAGCGAACGGGGGGTGGCCTGCTGGGTCGCCCCCCGTTCCCGCTTCTAGGGCCCCGATCCGGTCGTCTTGCCCCCTTCTCCTGCGAGTCGGGTCTCGGGATTCCGACGTCTCGGGGTGCCACTGGGTGGTGGCGACCAACGTGTCTCGACGGCTGGGGGCGGCTGCAGCCCCGGTGGGCCGTCGACGCTGGCACCTTCGCTCGCGGTCTCTGTTCCGTGTCGGGCCGAGGAGCGAAAGACCCGGCAAGCATCGGGGACCTCGGTGCCGACCGGGGTATCGGCACCGTCAAAGTCCGCCGCGACGTCCCCGCCAGTCGTGACCGTGTCAGCGATCGTGTCGGCGCGAAGTTGGGCGTAATGCGCGTCGATGCCGAGGCCTTACCCCGTGGCCGTTGGCGCAGAGCCTCTCGACCCACGAGCGACCAGCCGAGACCCGGTGTCGGCGTCCAGTTCCGCAAAGACGACCCGGAGAGCGTGCCCGGCGTCGGTCTCGCCAAGGGCACCGGAATGGCTCGGGTAGCCTTGCAGCACCGAGTTGGGTTGCCGCGGGGTGGAAACGCCCTGCCGATCCGACACGCACCGCGGCGGTATACGTCGTCATGTCCGAGGGTGGTCGACGACCTGACCTTCTGGCGCCGTTTCCGAGGCTCCGCCGTTCATTCCCGCACGAACGAGAGACGACGCGATCGGGCCTTGGCCCGATCGCGTCGTCTCCCTTCCCTCGCCGGTCCAGCGGCATCACACCTGTCGGTCCGGCCCGCGACCCCCGTGAGACCCGCTGAGGCGGGTCTCCGTGCAAAGGAGTCCTACACCAGGCGCATACCACCGTACCAGTGCTCGCTGTAGTAGCTGGAGTTGATGTCGCTGACCTTGACCCCGGTCGCCTCGTTCTCGGCGTGGACGAACTGGCCGCCGCCGATATAGACGCCGGCATGGGAGACGCCGGGAGCGAAGGTGTTCTGGAAAAAGACCAGGTCGCCCGGCTGCAGTTCGCCCTTGCCGACCGGGGTGCCGACCCCGGACTGGGCGGCCGTGTCGTGGGGGATGCTCATGCCGAGCGTCTGTTGCACAACGTACATGGTGAAGCCGGAGCAGTCGAAGCCGCTCGGATCCGCCCCGGCGTAGACGTAGGGGTAGCCGACGAAGCCCATCGCGAAGTCGGCGATCGCCTGGCCGCTGCCGCCGCCCGTCTGGCCGCCGACATCTCGACCATTCCGGCCGCCGGAACGCTCCTCGACCGATTCCACGGCGAGGGCCTCGTCGACCACCGGCTCCTCGACCACGGACTCTTCGACCGCCTCGTCCTCGACCGCAACCTCGTCCTCGATCGCCGCCTCTTCCGTCGGCGCCGCGATCACCGGCTCCTCGGTCGCCACCGGCTCGGCCTCCGCGGCCATCGGCGCAGCGGCCGGATCCCAGCTCATGTACGCGCCGTGGACGTAACCCGTACCGCCGCCGCAGGCGACGGGCTGCCACTCGCCGACCGCGACGCCCAGCGCCTCGACCGTCGAGCCTTCCGGCAGGGTGGCCAAGCTGGCGGAGTCGAAGCTTGCCTCGGCCCGGCACGCGGCACCGTCGCCGTCGGTCCCCACGATGTACATCGCACCGTAGAGGACAGCCGGGACCACTGGCTCGGCCAGCGTCTCGGTTGCCTCGAACGGCTCCACCGCGGGGTCCGCCGGCTCGGTTCCGGTCAGGGCCGCGTCGGGTGCCATGGTCTCGACGACATCCGTCGGCGTCTCGACGGCGCCCATCTCGCCGCCGGCGCCGGAGACAGCAGAGGTGGGCAGATAGCCAACCTGGCCCCAAACGTCAACCTGATACCAGAGTGAACCGTCGGCCGCGACAAGCGGGCCGTCGGCGATGGTGACCTGGGAGCCGGGTGCAACCTCGGTTGCCGCGGGGGCGTCGAAGCCGGGGGCGGTGCGGAGCGCGGTTCCCGCCGCGAGGGTTCCGGTGGACCCGATCGCGAGGCCGTCGTCGGCAAGCGCCGAGAGCGGCAGCAGGGCAAGAACCGAGAGAAGCCCAACGAGCGCAACGGCGCGCGGACGCAGGGCACGCGAAAGCGGATGAGACAAGAGACCTTCCCTCCAATGGTGTACCCGGCCGAGCAGCCCCTCAGCCGTCCCGCAGGTGTCGGGCGGTAGAAACCTGTGTCCTCCTCGAAAACGCGCCGGGCGCCCCGCGCCCATCGATATCGCGTCGAACGACGGCGACCATCCACGCCGTCCCGATCTAGCCCGCGGTAGGTCCCTCGACCGCCGGTCGACGACGTCCATCCACGTCGCCGCGTCCCGACTGGCCGAGTTCGCTCGCCAATCCCCGAGCCACCACCGCTCCGGCCAAAAACAACCCCCGAGGACGGCACCGGCCAGGGTACACGGCGCGGGAGCCGACGGTGCGAGGGCGGTGGTTGCCGGTGGCGTGGCAGCACGCGGTCGCTACGCGGCGGTCGTCCCCATCAAGCATCCTTCCCGTCGGGGCAGACCCTCAGAGTCGGTACACGATGATTCGAGCGGATGCTCGAACCATCGGGATGAGCGGACCCTATCAAACGAGAAATAGCCTGTCAATCCCCATGGGTGCTGGGAGCGGCACACCATCCGGCCGAGAACGGCGAAAAAACTCGTCATAAAGCGTTTCCGCTCTGTCCGCGTTTCTCCCCGCCACGGCCCGCTGTGGGGCACCGACCGCGTAGAGCGCTGCCCGACCTTCGGGATGCGCCCGGAAGGAGGGTGTCGGCCGCCGTTCGGACTTTCGACCCGTTCACCGCGTCTTCAGCGGGAGAATCGAAACAACGTCGATCGGGAGCAAGCCGACCGTCCCCAAACCGCCGATATCAACGGTCACGACGCGACAAGTTCGGTGCGAACGGGCACTGGCCGCGCCCACGTCGCGGCACCGCGGGGACCCGCCCGCCCGCGGCGAGAACGGCCGGTCCCGCCGCGTACTGTGCGAGAGTGGCCACTTATGTATCTAAAGCTACGTAATCACTGAGATCGGTTTCGGTCACGGCTTCGGTTAGTGGTCGGTCTGGCGCCGGGGCCGCAGCACCGGGGCGTCCGACTCCGCGTCGCGCCGCTGCGCGGTGACGGCATCGAGCTCGTGCTGGGCCTGCTCGACGCGGAGGCGAACCCGCTGCTCGTTGAGGAGCCAGAGGTCCCGCCGGAGCGCCGCGTCGACGAGGCGGAGCTCGTCGAGCTGGCCGCCGAGGCCGGTGATCCGGAAGCCAAGCTCCCGCTGCGCCACGCCCAGTTCCTCGATCCGCTCCGTCACCCGCTCGTACCGCTGGTCAAGTGCCTGGCGGACCTCGTCGAAGCGGGCGTCCGTCTCCTGGCGGGCGTCTTCGCCCCGCTCCAGCACCAGCTCGTGGCGCTCGATCGCCTGGGTCTGGAAGCGGGCAATGTCCTGCCGCAGACCGACATCGATCCCCCGCAGCTCTTCCAGCGCCGGGTCGACGTGGGCGACTGAGCGCCGGGTGTCGTCGATCAGGTCGAAAAGGTGACCAAGGTCGGAGCGCAGCTCGTCGATCCGCACGCCGACGTTCTCGCCCGACTGCGCGACCTCGGCGATCCGTCGGCGCCCTTCCTGGTCGACGATCTTGACCGCGTCCTCGGCGCGGATGATGTCGCGCCGGACCTGGTCCGACTCGCCGCGCAGCAGGTCGATCGAGTCGCGGAGCTGGTGGACCATCACCGCCGTCCGGTCGTTGTGGGCGGCCAGGTGCTCGATCTGGGCCTGGAGCTCGTCGTCTCGCTCGCGATACTGGCCCGTGTCGTCCGTCTTTTTGCGCGCCGTCTCCAGCAGCTCCATGACGTGCGCCTGCAGGGAACGGATCGGGCGGCCAACATCCTCCAGGCGGGCGTCGAAGTCGACGATCTGCTGGCGGGTCCGATTCTCGTCGAGGGCGCGCGCCTGGGCGCTCTGCTGGGTCTCCTGGCGGAGTTGCTCCAGGGCCAGCCGATTCTGAGCGCCGCTCCCCTCGTAGAGTTTAAGCTGCTCTTCGCCACGGACCTGGCGGCTCGCCAGCTCGCGCAGCAGTTGCCGCAGCTCGTCGATCTGGTTCTGGACGGCGTTGACCCGCGCCTCGTCGCGGCGGCGGTCGTCGTCCTGCCGGTAGGCGGTCGGACGCGTCCCCTCTTGGCGGGGGGGCTGGGGGCGGCTGCTCATGGACCTGCTCGGCTCTCCTTGGTCTCGGGGGCTGGGTCGGTCTCGGCGCGGGGCGGGGGCACCGCGTCGAGGACGCGTAAAACGGCGACGACGCTGCGGGCCAGGGCCTGAGGATCGTACCCGCCCTCGAGCAGGGCGACCAGGCGACCGTCGGCGTGGTCGCTGGCCAGTTCGAAGGTGCGCCGGGCGAGGTCGGCGAAGCCGGCCTCGGTGACCCGCATCCCGCCGAGGGGGTCGGCGGCGTGGGCGTCGAAGCCGGCCGAGACGAGGACCAGTTCCGGGCGGTAGGCGCGGGCCACGGGTAGCACCCGTTCGTCGAAGACACGGCGGTAATCGGCGTCCCCTCGCCCCGCTGGCAGCGGGACGTTCAGCGTGAAGCCGGCCCCGGCGCCACGGCCCCGCTCCCCGGCAGCCCCCGTCCCCGGGTAAAGGGGCGACTGATGGACCGAGCAGAAGAGCACCCGATCCGTCCCGTAGAAGGCGTCCTGCGTGCCATTGCCGTGGTGAACGTCCCAATCGACGATCAGCACCCGCTCCAGACCCCGTGCCAACGCGTGGGCGGCCGCGATCGCGACGTGGTTGAAGAGGCAGAAACCCATCCCGCGGCCCGGTGTCGCGTGGTGCCCCGGCGGCCGGACGAGCGCGAAGGCGCGCGGAGCGCGCCCGTCCAGCGCCGCGTCGACGGCGGCGATCGCCGCCCCAGCCGCAAGGGACGCGACCGCGACCGAATCGGGCCCGACCATCGTGTCGGCGTCGAGCCAGCCACCGCCGGCGTCGGTCAGCCTGTGGAGGGCCTCGACGTAGCGCGGATCGTGGACTCGCTCCAGTGCCGCCGGTACGGCCGGCCCGAACGGCACCGCGGGGCGGCCGTCGAGCAGCCCGGCGCGCGCCAGTTCCGCGTCCACGGCCGCTAGCCGCCCGGGGTTCTCCGGGTGGCCGCCGGTGTCGTGCCCGCCAAAGGCAGGGGAGCGCAGCAGCGCGGTCAAAGGTTGCATGACGACGGAGTATAGCGGGCGGCCCATCCGGTGCCCCGGCAGGCGGCGACATCCCGCTTCTGGTTGCGGAACGCTTGGACGGAAGAGCGTCTCGGCGGTCAAGCGTCCGGGTGGCGTTGCCACGGAAGCGGCGGTAGAACCGGTCCGGCACCGCCGGCGGTGGCGCCGGCATCGGCACCGGTGGCGGCGTCGATGGCAGCGGCCCACTCACCCCGGCTCGGCCCCGGTTCCGGCCACCCGTCGCCTCGGTCGTGCTCCACCGCTCGACCGCCGTCCCGAGGCACGAGTGGTCTTCGCGCTCCGGTTGAGAATCATCCCAATCTTGGGATGACCGTGAGGCAGGGCGTCTCGACCGAGGCTCGGCGTCCGCCCCCGTGCGGGCACCGGTGG
>CADCWL010000149.1 GCA_902806405.1 uncultured Thermomicrobiales bacterium
GGCGCGGGGGCGGCTGGCTCGGTGGCAGCCGGCGGCGCCGTCGTGCTGGCCGGGGGCGCCGTGGCGCTGGCGGGGGGGCTGGCGGCGGCGATGGTCTGCGGGGTGGGGTCGGGGTCGTCCGTCAGCCGGTCCTGAAGAAAGTAGGTGGCAGCGCCGCCGATGCCGCCAAAGACGAGCAGGCCGGCCAGCGCGGTCTGGACCAGACGGCGGCGTCGACGCTGCTGCCGGGGCAGGAGCGGGATCTCGGTCGCGACCGGCGGCGCGCCGCCGTAACCCGTTGGCGCGTAGGGCGCCGCGTCCGGCTGGCCGCCCGGGTAGACCGTCGTCGGCCGCCCGCTGCCGTCCGGCCCGCGGCCGGCTCGGGCGTTCGGATCGGTCGGCCGCGGTCGGGGGGGTCGTGGCTCCATGCGCTCCCGTGTCCTCGTCTCCGCCCGCGCCGCCGTGCCCGCCGTCAGCGCCGACGGGCGGTCCCGTGGTCGGGGTCCGCGGCGGGTGGCTTTGCCGGGACCCCACGCTCCCTGTCCCCGCGTTCGTGGCGAGGGAAGTATAGCGGGGCGGTCCCGCCCGGCCACGCGCTCCGCGGCAACGCTCCCCTTTTGTACGCGCGGGGCGTCCCGACGGTTCCGTTCCGCCAAGGCGACCCTGCTACCCTTGAGGACCGCGACCAGTACCGGAGAGGAGGACCAATCGGCGATGGCGACGACGATCGGGCGACCCTTCCCCGATACATTCGCCCCCCGGCCGGCCAACGGGCCGGTCGACGGGGTCGTCCGCGTTCCCGGCTCCAAGAGCATCACCAACCGGGCCCTGCTCGTCGCCGCCCTCGCCGACGGCGAGAGCGAGTTGCTCGACGCGCTCCACAGCGACGACACCCGCTTCATGGCCGCCGCGCTGACCGAACTGGGTGTCGCCGTCGACACCGACGAGGCGGGCGATCGGTTCACCGTGCGTGGCGGCGGCGGCACCTTCCCGGCGGAGCGCGCCGACCTCTTCGTCGGCAACTCCGGCACCACCATGCGCTTCTTGACGGCGGCGCTGCCGCTCGGGCGCGGTGTCTTTCGGATCGACGGTGTGCCCCGCATGCGGCAGCGCCCGCTCGCGCCGCTCCTCGGGGCCCTGCGGCAGCTTGGGGCGGACGCGGAGAGCGAGCTCGCCACGGGCGCGCCGCCGGTGGTCGTCCGCGCTGCCGGCCTGCCAGGTGGGCATGCCCGGATGGCGGGGTCGGAGAGCAGTCAGTATTTCACGGCCCTCCTCCTCGCCGGGCCGTACGCGCGGGAGGGGGTCGAGATCGCGGTCGACGGCGAACTCGTCTCCACGCCGTACCTGCCGCTGACGGCGTCCGTGATGGCCGCCTTCGGTGTCGAGGCCGAGCTCGACCGGGAAGAGTGGCGGACGCTACGGGTGCGGGCGGGGCAGCGCTACCGGGGCCGACGCTTCCGGGTCGAGCCGGACGCCTCCAACGCCTCGTACTTTTTTGCGGCGGCGGCGGCGACCGGCGGTCGGGTCCGTGTCGAGGGACTCGGCTCCGGCTCGAGCCAGGGCGATCTCCGCTTCCTCGACGTGCTGGCGGCGATGGGGGCGTTCGTGACGGAGGAGGCGGACGCGGTCGAGGTCCGCGGTCCGGCGGGCGGCACCCTCCGTGGGGTCGACCGCGACCTCGGCCCCATCTCCGACACCGCCCAGACGCTGGCGGCGATCGCCCCCTTTGCCGCGGAACCGACGACGATCCGCGGCATCGCCCACGCCCGCTTGAAGGAAACCGACCGCGTCGGGGCACTGGCGACGGAGTTGCGCCGCCTCGGCCAGGGTGTTGAGGAGTTCGCGGACGGCCTGACGATCCATCCCGCGCCGATCATCCCGGCCGACATCGCCACCTACGACGACCACCGAATGGCGATGAGCTTTGCGATCACCGCCCTCCGTGCGCCCGGCGTCCGCATCCAGGACCCGGGCTGCGTCGCAAAGACCTTCCCCGGCTTCTTCGACCGCCTGGACGAGTTGACGGGGTAGGCGAGCGAGGGAAGACGGAAGGGGATTGGGCCGGGTCCAAATGGGCGCCGCGCCGCATGGGCGACGGGAGCTTGCTAGACTATCGTCGGCTCCAATCCGGGGGGCCGCCGCTATCCGCCCGGGTCCGCGACCGCCGCGCCGGTCGCCCACGCCCGACGTTGCCCCCGCCGGGGCGGAGCTGCCGCGTGCGCCGCGACACCCTGCTTGCCCTCGTCCTCTTTGCGCTCGGGCTCTGGCACAACCTGGCGGCGATCGACGGGACCGAGTTTCATCGGGACGAGGCACGCTGGATCCACCGCGCCCGTTTCCTCGACCAGCTGCGCGACCCGCTCGGGACCTACTGGCACGACCGGGATCTGATGCGGGGCCAACCTCCCCTCGGCTCGATCTTGATGGGGGTCGGCCTCGCCGCTCAGGGGCGCGACCTGGAGACGAACGGGCTCTGGAACTTCTCGAAGGACGACGCCTGGAACCGGTGGCACGGCCGGATGCCGGTCCGCGCCGACCTCCTCGCCGCCCGCCGCACCGACTCCGTCGTCGGCGCCCTGACGATCGTGGTCGCCTTCTTTCTGGGCCGCCGCCTCGTGAACCGGGTCGCCGGGGTCGCTGCGGCGCTGCTGCTGATCCCCCACCCGCTCTCGGTGTACCTCTCCAGCCTCGCCGGCTCCGATGCCCTGCTCACTCTGCTCGTTGCGCTCGCCGCGCTCGTGGCGGTCGCCCTCGCGGATCGGCCCAGCGCCTGGCGCGCTGCCCTGCTCGGCGTGCTGCTCGGGCTCGGTGGGGCGACCAAACTCAGCCCGCTCCTCCTGGTCGTACCCCTGGCCGGGATCGGAGTGGTGCTGCTCCTCGGCGCCTGGCGCGACCGCGGGCGTGGGAACTCGAGCCGGGCCCGGCTCGGCTGGTCGCTGCTGAGCGTCCCGGCCGCCGCCGCCGCCGCCTTCGTCGCCGTCTACCCGTACCTCTGGCCGGACCCCATCGGTCGGACGCTGACGCTCTTCCGCTTCCGCGCCCAGGAGATGGCCGCCCAGGGCGACCTCTGGCAGGATCTGGCGGTCGCCAGCCGCGCCGAGGCGTTGAGTCGGGTCGGCCACTGGCTGGGAGACCAGCAATCGACGACCGGCTGGCTGGCGGGGACGGTGGCCGGGTGGTTCGGGTCTTCGTGGCGGCCGTCCGGGATCGACTTGCCGCTCGCCCTCCTCGGCGCCTTGGTCTTTGCCGGCCTCGTCGCTCGCCACGGGATCGGCAGTCGGCACGCCCTGGCTGCTGCCGTCCTCGGCGGCCAGGTGGCGGCGATCGTTGCCGGCATGCGGGCCGACTTCGAGCGGTACCACCTGCCGATCCTGCTCGTGGTCGCGGTCTGCGTCGGCATCCTAACCGGCACCGCCTGGGACGCGGTCTCCCGGCTTCTGCCGGCATGGCAGCTTCGCCGCCGCGCTCGCCCGAGCGCGGCGGCTACGGTGCCCGGGGTCGCTAGCCCGTTGCTGGCCGCCGTCCGCTTGCCGACGGATGACCGTGGCGGTGCCCCCACGGCACCGTGGCCGGTGGCGCCGACCGCAGGGCCGTCCCTGGGCGAGCCGTCGCCGGGCCGGCGTCGCGCTACGGCGCGAGCGGCCGGCGCCCCCGCCAACGTGGCCGCGTCCCCCGCCGCGTCGCTCCAGCGGAACGACGCCGGACCCTTGACGGGGGACGCCCCGGCGTGAGCCGCGATGCCGGATCGCCTGTGTGTTGGTCGGCATCGTCCATAGGCGGAATCTCGCGGCCCTCCCTGCCCGGCCCGTTCACCGCGACGAGAGCCGCCGGCTGAACCGTGCTCTCGACCTCGGCGGCCTGGCCGATCCGCTCGTCCCGACCTGACGGGCCGGTTACCTCTTCCGCGGCCAGCCCCTCCTCGGCTCCTACCTGATCGGCGTGGCGCTCCTCCTCCAAGGCGGGGACCTCGCCACCAACGGCCTCTGGAACTTCCGCCACGACCCCGAGTGGAACGCGGTCCGTGGCAATGCCGTGGGCGCGTCCGACCTGGAGACGGGCCGCTGCGCGAACGGCCCGTCGGCGGCCTCGCCGTGGCCGTTGTGTATCGCCTCGGCGGGCGGCTGGCACATCGGGTTGGAGGCACCGTTGGCGGGTTCCTTCTGGCCCTCCGACCGTTGATGATCCTTCCTGGCAGCCAGGCGCTCGCCGACGGTCTGCCGACCCTCTTCCTCGCCCTCCGCTCTCGCGGCCGCCCGCCTGGGCGAGCGTTTGGGCCGGGGTCCGGCGCTCGGGCTCGGTGCGGCACTGGGGCTCGGCGGGGTGACAAAACTCTCCCCGCTCCTCCTCTCGCTGCCCCTCGCCGGCCCCGGCGTCGCCCTCCTCCGGCGGACGGCGCGGTGAAGCCGCTGCGTCGGCGCGGCGAGCCGGCCCAACCATTTGCTCGGTTGGCGGGAGGCGGCGGTGCCCACCGTCGCGGCGGCGGCCTTCGTCCCCGTCCCTCCCTCCCTCTGGCCAGACCCGGTCGGGCGGGAGGGTGACCTCGTCGCCTTCCGGATCGACGA
>CADCWL010000150.1 GCA_902806405.1 uncultured Thermomicrobiales bacterium
AGCGCCGTGTGCGGCTCCGTCATGCCGGTGTCGACCAGCACGCGCGCAGCGGGATGGTCGATGACGTGCACGTAGACCGGCATCCGCTCGCCCTCGACGGACAGGTCGGCAACGAAGACCGGCGTGATGGCGATTGGGGCGGGGGCGTTCATCGTGTGCCGACCGCCGCGGTGGTGGTTGAGACGTGAGTCATGACGTCCTCCTGCACCGGTTACCGGCCGGCGCGCGGTCGTCCGCACCGCCTCGCGCGCCGGCCGAGCAGCTCCTTCGGCCGTTGGCTGGTCGAGCAGTGAGCCGGGCGACGGGGTCGCGCCACGACGACCGATGTTTGGACCGACACGCGAGTCTCCCCGTTTCGTCTCGACCTCGTGGTCGAGTCGGGTAGGTGCGGGCCGGACGGGGTGGGCCGTTGGTTAGGATTCCGGGTTGTACATGATCTCGCGAACTTCCTGGGTGCACCGGCAGGCGGCGGCGATCTTCGTGGCCCACGCCAGCGCCTCCTCGTGGGTGGGCACCTCGATGATCGAGAATCCGCCGATGACCGCCTTGGTCTCCGGGTTGGGGCCGGCGGTGATGGTGCCGTCGGTGGCGACGACGCTGGCGCTTTGGGTTTGCAGCCCGCCGCCGAAGATCCAGACGCCCGCGTCTTTGGCCTCCTGGACCACCTTGTGCGAGGCCTCGACCACCGCGGGGAGGTCCTCTTCGGGGAAGGTCATCCATCCGTCGTCGAACGAGATCAGGTATCGCTTCATCCCGTGTCTCCCTTCCATCGCCAGCCGCTCCGGTCGGCCATTACAGGTTGTCGAACGCCTCGCTCCGAATTCGACAGACTGCCGACGAGAACCTTGGACCAAAGGCATATGGCGCGGATGCCGCCAGCCTGATCGGCTATCGGCGCGTGAACGTCAGATGGGTGACGCCGCTCGGTGACGAGACGACCTCGACGTCGAAGCGCTCCTCGATCCCTTCCAGGCCGTCCCACAAGCGGACGCCGCGGCCGAGCAGGATCGGCACCTGGACGACGTGGAGGGCGTCGATGAGGTCGGCGGCGAGGAAGTCGCGCACCGTCGTCGGGCCGCCGCCGATGCGGACGTCGCGGTCGCCGGCCGCCTGCTTGGCCAGGTCGAGCG
This sequence comes from uncultured Thermomicrobiales bacterium, assembly GCA_902806405.1. Taxonomy (GTDB): domain Bacteria; phylum Chloroflexota; class Chloroflexia; order Thermomicrobiales; family UBA6265; genus CADCWL01. The sequence goes on from CADCWL010000150.1 coordinate 1,131, forward strand.
CCTCGCGCGGGCCGGCGTCGACGAAGTGGAAGACGGTGCCGCCCTCCATCTCGATCGAGGGGCGCGGGTGGTGGGTGAGCACGAAGACCGGCGTGCGGAACGGCGGGTTCGGCCCCCACCAGCCGCGCCACTCCTCGTCGGTGCCGAGGCCGGTCCACGGACCACCCTGCGGCGGGCCGAACTTGCCCCGGCCCATGATCTCGGCGCCGATCCCGATCTCGTGCCGCTCGGCGAAGGCGTGGTCGATACCCGTGCTGCCGCCGGTCTGGCCGAGTATCGGGCGCCCGAACCGGGTGGCGATCATCCACTCGTGCAAACGCCTGCCGGCGTGTCCGAACGGGGCGTCGAGCGTGAGGCCGTCGCCGGTACCGAACCCGTCCAGCGAGATCGAGAAGTTGTGGACACGGACCTGGGACATGGCACCTCCCGCACGCGAAGTGGTTGCAACTCGCAACTGATATCCGGGATCGTAGCGGAAGCAGTGGTAGAATGCAAGCACTTGTGGAGGAGCGTATGAACCCTAGCCCGCGCTCGGGATGCGCGATCAACGCCGCCGTCGAGGTGCTCGGCGACCCCTGGGCGATCCTGGTGCTGCGCGACATCATGTTCGGCAACCGCCGCCACTTCCGCGAGCTCGTCGCCGGCTCCGAGGAGGGCATCGCCACCAACATCCTCGCGAGCCGCCTCAAGCAGCTCGTGGCGGCCGGGCTGCTCTCCCGCGACGACGCCCGCCGTGGTCAGCGTGCGGCGTACTCGCTCACGGAGGCGGGCATCCAGGTGCTGCCGGTCATGGTCGCGCTCGGCACCTGGGGCTTGGCGCACCGCGAGGGTGAGCACCGGTTGCGGGTTCGCGCGGAGCTACTCCGCGACGGTGGTCCCAGGCTGATGGCGGCGGTGATGGACGAGCTGCGCGAGCTCCACCTCGGTGTGCCGCGCCCCGACGCCGACGCCCCGCGGCCGAGCGAGCAACTGCGCGTCGCCTACGAGGCGGCGATGAGCGACGGCGCCGGCAGCGTGTCCGCCAGCGCCCGACCTTGACACTGCCTTAAGCCTGGTTTCCGAGCAGGCGGGGTCCGCACCCAATGGTGCGTCGCGAAGGCCGGTGAACGGCGGGTGTCGGCGGTATCGGCGTCCTCGCAATCTCGCCCCCGGAGCCGATCGATCGGGTCGCTGTCGTCCACCGAATGGACGCCTCCGCGCAGCAGCATCCTGGTGACCTGGCGGCGGAACGCTGCGCGGGTGCAGTTCCAGGTATCAGTCCTGGGCCACCACTTCGGCGGGCACCGCCCGTTCCACCCTCACCTGCGAGCACCTCGCGGCCTACATCGGCGCCTAGCGCGCAACGGGCAGGAACGGGTATCGCTGAGCCGACAATGGCCGGGGAGCGGCCGTCATCCCCCAGACGAAGTCGCCGCACGTTGGATCGGTGAGCTCAGCGATCCATCGACGCGCGGAGAGCGTCAGCCCAGGCTCGGTTCAGCCCATCGGCTTGCTTCCGATGCCGCGACAGGGGTCGCCAGGTGCTGGGCACTTCGACCGCCAGCTTGGCGGCGATGCCTTGGATCACACGTCGGCGATCGCCGACGAGCTGCTCGTAGGTAACCGTCTGCGGTTCGACCCCTTGAGCATCGAACCAGGCCCGCCAGGCCGCGTTGTGCTTCCGGATCGTCTCCATCAGCAGTCTCGCGCGTGCAATGTCCTGGCGTGGCTCCTGGGTGATGGAATCGCCTTGCTGCCAGTACCCGGTCTGCTCGGCTCGACACCACGACACGGCCTGCGCCGCAACGTCCTCGCGTCGGAGATGAACGAAGGTCAGAGGACCCAGTGCCTCCTCGAGGATCGCCAGATCGGGCTCCCCTGGCACCCGACCCAGTCCTTCCATCATGCGCTCGAGCGACCCCCACATGATCCGGGCACCGAACACGCCGTTGTTCGACGTGCCGGCGCTTCGCGCCGCACTCACGAAGGCACGGTAGTCCCGGACGTGCCCGCCCTCGGTGGCGAGGCCGAAATTTGCGGCCCAGGCGACTTCGTCCGCTTCGCGGAAGTACGACTCGGGCCGACCGAGGACGCCGGTCGAAGCGAGCAAGCCGCACAGCAGCGTGCTGCCCGTGCGCGGCGTTCCGCAAAGGACGTACGAGCGCGGCGGTTCCCGCATGAGACGCGACTCCCATCATCCCATCGCCGATAAACCTCATCGTGTCGGATGAGGGAGATCGGCGATGGTCCCCTTCCATCGCACCAGGACCCTGCCGTGTGCAACCTCCCTCGATCCGTTTCGACCCGTCACACCCGCCGACCGATCCGTGATGGTGTCCCGGCGACGAGCACGGGAACCCGCCGCGCAGGCGTTGGATACGGGTCGTCGATGCCGGGCAACAAGTACCCGACCCCACCCCAGCGCGCGAACACCGCGCCGGCGATGCGGGCACACCGGACCATGACGATCCCGGCAGAGATCGCCCACAAACGCACCTGCCGACGCGGCAGCGAGGGGTTCCTCACGATCACGAGCAGAACCCTCGGGACGACGGGCGACCGGCGTTCGGCAGGCCCGGTTCGATCCGTCGTGCGGGCCAGCACGGCCGTGCCGACCGAGACAGGGCGCACGAGACGCCGACCAGGCCGGCACGCCGTCGCGGCCCGACCCGCCCGCAACGGAGGATCACCCCGGACACACCGCGTCGACGGACCTGACCCACACCGATGCCCCAGGCCGTGATCGGTCGCGCGCGGCGGGGAGCCGGTGATAAGTATTTTGCGCTACGAAACGCTCCCCCACCACCCTCACACAAACCGCCTCCGCGACGATATCTATAGTAGGGGGAACTCAACGCCGCCCCCACACCCGACGCCGGGGCCATCAGACGGAGTCCGCGCGGTACCCTTCGCCCCCGGGCCCGCGGCCCACGAGAGCGGCCGCCCGCGACGTGGGCTGCCGCCGCAGCCGGAAGGGAGCAACCTATGACGCGGCCCGAGCGGGACCCGTCGGTCGGGACCGGGGTGGAGTGGAGGGGGACGACCTCCCGCCGCGGCGTGGTGGCCGGAGTGGCGGCCCTCGCGGGCGGCGCGGCCCTGCCGGGATCGCCGGCAGGGGTCGGGCAGGAGCGGGACGCGAACCGGGAGGAGGCGCTCGGCCTCCTGCTTCGGCTGGAGCGGGCCTCGCTGGCGTTCTACCGCGCGGGGTTGGCGCGTTTGGACCGGGACGCGTTCGCGGCGGCGGGCCTGCCGGCCGCCGCGTTCCCGACGCTGGGCACGATCCGGGACCAGGAGGCGGCGCACGTCGCCGCCCTGGCGTCGTTCGTCGGCGAGCGGGGCGAGGTCGCGGAGGAGGAGCCCGGCGC
>CADCWL010000151.1:0-1271 GCA_902806405.1 uncultured Thermomicrobiales bacterium
AGTCCTCCGCCAGCCGCTCCCTCGTCCGCCTGGAGGCGGCGACCGGCTCGGCGCTGATCGAGCGCTCGACGCGCCATCTGCGGCTGACCGACGCCGGACACCTCCTCCTGCGCCACGCGCGGCGCATCCTCGACGACGTCGGCGAGGCCGAGAACGCGCTGGCCGGGCTGGTCGGCGTGCCGAGAGGGACGTTGAAGGTGAGCGTGGGCTACACCTTCGCCGTGGGACCGGTAGCGGCGATGCTGCCGGGCTTCCTCGCCCGCCACCCCGGGGTGCGCGTCGCGCTCGCCATCGAGAACCGCAACGTCGATCTGCTCGCCGAGGAGTTCGACCTCGCCATCCGGATCGGGCCGCTGCGGGATTCCGTCCTGATCGCGCGCCGGCTGGCGGCGATCGCGCTCTGGACCTGCGCCTCCCCCGCTTACCTCGCGGCGCGCGGGACGCCGGCGACGCCCGACGACCTCCGCGCGCACGAGCTGATCGTGCGCGCGGATCGCAGGGGGTCTTGGCGGTTCCGGGCACCCGGCGGCGGGGTCCAGGAGATCGAGGTCGTGCCGGGGACGGTCATCCCCGAGCCCGCCGTGCTCAGGACGGTGCTGGTCGGCGGCGCGGGCATCGGCAAGCTGCCGGACTTCCACGCCGCGGACGCCGTGGCGGACGGCACCCTGGTTCGGCTGCTGCCGGAGTACGGGGAGGACACCGTAGAGGTGCATGCCCTCTACCCCAGCCACCGGAGCCTGTCGGCTAAGGTCCGCGTCTTCATCGACGCCCTCGCGGAGCATCTGATACCAGCTGCCCTGATCGCTGACTCGCCTGTGATCCCGCCGTGGCATCGGGCGTGATTCGCTCATCCCGGCGCTCGATTCGTGGAGGCGGGGAATGGCGGCGGTGGCGGTCACGCGACGGGATCTGTCGGCACCCGAGCTGCGGCGGGAGGCGGCCCGGAGCCGGGACCCGCGGGCGGCGCGGCGGATGCTGGCGATCGCGCTGGTGCTGGAGGGGCGAACGCGGACCGAGGCGGCCGAAACCTGCGGGATGGACCGGCAGACCTTGCGGGACTGGGTGCACCGCTACAACGCCGAGGGGCTCGCCGGGCTGGCGAACCGCCGCGCTCCCGGCCCCGCGCCGCGGCTCTCGGCCGAGCAGGAGGCCGCGGTGGACCGTTGGGTCGAGCAGGGGCCGGAGTTGGAGCGCGACGGCGTGGTGCGCTGGCGCTGCCGCGACTTGCGGGAGCGGATCGGGCGCGAGTTCGGGGTGGGCCTGCACGAGCG
>CADCWL010000151.1:1281-4443 GCA_902806405.1 uncultured Thermomicrobiales bacterium
CGACGTCGCTGCCCAGGCGGCGTTTAGGGGGGCTTCTGCGAGCTGGTGAAGGCTGTCCTGCCGCCACTCGCGCCCGGGACGCCGATCGAGATCTGGTTCGCCGACGAAGCCCGCGTCGGCCAGCAGGGCACGCTGACCCGCGTCTGGGCCAAGCGGGGCTCGCGCCCGCGCGCGCCGCGCGACCGGCGCTACACCTCGGCCTGGCTGTTCGGCGCGGTCTGCCCCGAGCGCCGTCTCGGCGCCGCCGTGGTCATGCCGGAGGCGAACACCGAGGCCATGCAGGCGCACCTGGCCGAGATCAGCCGCGGCGTCGCTCGCGGTGCGCACGCCGTCCTCGTGCTCGACGGTGCCGCTTGGCACACCACCCCGAAGCTGCAGGTGCCCGCGAACATCAGCCTGTTGCCGCTGCCCCGCTACGCGCCGGAGCTCAACCCGGTGGAGCTGATCTGGGAGTTCCTCCGGGCCAACTTCCTGAGCCATCGCGTGTGGGACAGCTACGGGGCGATCGTCGATGCGTGCTGCCAGGCCTGGACCGCGCTGATGCGCATGCCCGGGCAGATCGCCTCCATCACCACCCGGCCCTGGGCACAGGTCAAAGTCTAGGGCGACTGGTATGAGTTCGTCGTTGCTGGCCCTGGGGGCGCCCGAGAGAAGTCCGTGGTACCGAAACCGGTGATCCGCATGCGGGCGCCACAGCCGTCGTCGCCGGGGTAGTCGAGGCCGGTGGTATCGACCGGCTCGCCCGCGAGCGAAAAGCCTGTGATGGTCAGGTCGTCGACCTCCGTGGACGTACCATGGGGGCTGCACGATCGGGTCGCAGTCTGCGAAGGTCGACCACGAACGGGTCGACGTCCGGCCCCGCGGTCAGGAGCGCCCACGCGAAGACCTCGTTGGCCTGCGTGGCGCCAGCTGTTGCGACGTCGTTCGACGGTGCCATGGAACGCCCCCGTAACCGCCACGGTAGTTATCGCATCGACAAAGATTTCAAGGTACGGGCGCGTCCTGCGCGGCGTCCGCCTCGACGAAGTTGCGATGCGGCAAAAACCAAGGAATCGAGCGAGCCCTTCCCGCCGCGTCGGGCCGCTCGCCGATGGGCGCCCACACGCGGCGGCTGATCGGCTTCAGGCCGAGGCGGCGCTCGTCGCGCGTCCTCGGCCCAGACCTCGACGCGCTGTCGGGGTGCGCTGCCTTGGCGCGCTCGACCGCCGCGCGGAGCCCCCTGTGCCCGTCCTGCTGTCCGGCGAGCGTGGCATGGGGCTGGGCTGACCCGGAGCGCCTGCGGGGCCTCGCGGGCGTCGCCCCCGTCACCCGCTGCAGCGGCAAGCGGCGCGTCGTCGTCATGCGCCGGGCCTGCCAGCTCCGCTTGCGCACCGCCGTCCAGTTCGGCGGGAGAGTGTCCGGCTGGATCCCTGTGCAGGTAGCCGTGGTGGCCGATCCCGTACCCGTTCTTCAGGATCGCGTCGATTATGCCGGGGATGCCGCTCCATGAACCAACCCGCCATGAAGAACAACTTTCTCAGGCCGAGGCGGCGGTAGGTTTCGAGAATGCGGGGAGCGCCAGCGTTCGGGCCGCCACGCTCTGGGGCATGCCGTCCGAGCCCGACGCCGCCCGGCGCAGCCCGGGCGGGGTCACTGCCGCGGGCCCGCCCGCCTCCATGCGCCAACGCCCATCGTCACCGAAAGCGACCTGATCCGGCGCTTGGCCGACGAAGGCGAGCGCCCCACAGGCTGGCTCACCCGCTTGACCGATTGCCCGAACGCCAGGGCCGAACGCTACGCCCGCAGCCACGGCGCCACAGCGCGCGAGGTGATGACCGACAGGGTGGTGACGGTCGCGCCCGACGCATCCGCCAACCACGTCGCCCACCTGATGGAGCAGCACGGCATCCGGCGCGTCCTGGTGGCGGAACAGGGGCGCCTGCTCGGCATGGTCACCCGCACCGATCTGCTGCGAGCCCTCGTGGCCGATCGGCCGCCGGAAGGCGAGGTGTCGGACGAGCGCATCCGGGGCGCCATCCTCGCCGCGATGCAAAGGGAGTCCTGGGCCGACACCCTCCATACCGCCGTGAACGTGCTCGGGGGCGAGGTGGAGTTCCACGGGTTCAGCCGCTCGGCCTCGGTCCAGCGCGCGCTGCGCGTCCTGGCCGAGAACGTGCCCGGCGTGGAGCGGGTGGTGGACAACACCCAGCCGCTCCGGCCGCTCCTCGAGAGCTGAGGCGCCGCATCCCGAAGCGCAGGACCGCGGCCGGCAGGGCTTCCGATGCCGGCCGACACGAACGGATGGCGCTGCCGATGGCGAGATCCGTCGACCGGGGCGCCGAATGGCTGCGGCCGCCGCTAGGGCAAGGCCACAACGCTTCCGCCGGATCGCCGGTTTGGTGACGGTCACGCCAGCAAGCGGATGAGGCCGACGCGCGGGTGAGGCGTGCCGCTCGTCCGTTAGAGGGGCGGGACCGTCGCCGGGCAGATCGGAGCAGGTTGTACCGCCCGCCGCCCGCCTTCGAGACCGATGTCTGCGCACGGTCGCTTTAAGCGCCCCACCCGGCCGTGCGGCATCGAGGCTCTACCGGGGCGCGCCCCGGAAGTAGGGCTCGACGGCTCCCTGCAGCTTCACTGTGAGCGGGGCGCCGGTCCGGTCCACGGTCTTGCCGACGGACAGCCGGACCCACCCCTCGCCGACGCAGTACTCTTCCACGTTGGTCTTCTCGACGCCTTTGAAGCGCACGCCCACCCCCCGCTCCAGCGCGGCGGCGTCGTGGTACGGGCTCTTCGGGTTCCTGGCCAAGCGGTCGGGCGGCACGTCGTCCATGGCATCGTCCCGTCACGTGAGGTCGGGGCTCCAGCGGCCCCGCCCGGGTGTTAGCCACCCAGGGCTGGGTGTCAAAACCCCATCCGTCCGGGTGCCCCGGCGAGCGCCAGGGCAACCAGCGCCGGGCCGCCCCGAGCGCGAGCGGACCTCAAGGCGAGCGCCGATGCCCGGGATGGCAGCGTCGGCCCCCATGGTCCGTCGGGCCGGCGTTCACTTCAGGTGCTGGGCGAGGTGCTTGTTCATCTCGAACATGGTGACCTTGTCCTTGCCGAAGACCTTGCGGAGCTTGTCGTCGGCCAGGATCTCGCGGCGGTCCTCCGGGTTCTGCAGGTTGTTCGCCTTGATGTAGTCCC
>CADCWL010000152.1 GCA_902806405.1 uncultured Thermomicrobiales bacterium
CGACGACGCTGCTCACCTACCTGGTCGCCAACGCGGTCTTCGGGGGCCGGCGGGCGCCGGAGCTGGCGGCCGCGGCGCTCCCCGCCGCCGTCCTCCGGCCCCCGGTGCTCCCCGCCCCGGCGTGCGGGGCGGGGCGGGGGGCGCCGGCCGGGCTCTCCGCGGGCATCGTCACCCGCACCCAACCCGTCCCCGTCGAACCCGTGCGGATCGGGCGGCACCACCACGAACCCGACCGCCCCCACCTCCCCGCAGTCCACGTCCGGGAACGACGGGAGGCACAGACCGGGGGCCCGGGTCGCAGCCACCCTCTACCGGCGGCGGCTCCTTCACGACCGGCAGCGGTTCCTCCGCCACGGGGGGAAGCGCCGCCCCGTCGACCATCGGCGGGTCGACCACCGGCTCCGCGACCGCGCCCCCTTGGCTCTCGCAGCCGACGCCGTCCCCGTCCCGGTCGAGGCCGTGGGTATCCGGCGAGACCACGGCAAAGTCCGTGGCCCCCACCTCGCCGCAGTCCAGGTCCGGCGACGGTGGGAGGCAGAGATCCGGGTACGACGGGTCGCCCCCCTCGGCGGCCGACGCGTCCGCGTCCCCCATCGACCGGCGGCGCATCGACCCAAAGTTCTCGACGTCGCGCTACGTCATCGACCAGCGCAGGTCGAGCACCGAGCCGTCGGTCCGACCGACGAAGGAGACACGGTCGCCCATGTCCGCCAGGACCTTCGGCAGGAAGACGCCGGCCGACGAGTCGGCCGCCTCGCGGCTTTCGTAGACGTTGACCAGGACGACGGTTTCCTCGGCGGTCCGGACCGTGTGGCCCGAGACGTGGCCAGGCTGGCGGGAGACCTACGCCCAGACGACGAGCGCGTCGGCGACCAGCCGCTCCCAGGCCGCTCCGCTCCGGTGGTCCTCGCCGATGCGCCAGGTGATGATGCTGCCGGGCATGGCCGGCTCCCCGCTCTCACGTCGGCGCGGGTGGGGCACGGACGCCGCGCCCCGGATCGGGACCATGGTGCACCCGCTCCCGCCGCGCCCTGGCCCGGCGCGACGAAGCGGCACCCGACCCCCTACGCCGTCCGGATGGACCGGGGGTGCTCGGCGTTGTCCCCCAGCGTCTGGCGCAGGCGCCGCCCAAAGACCTTCGGGTGGTGGGTGTCGTCGACGTCGGCCGCCCCCGGCACCCGCTCCGACGGGAGTGGGTGCGGCAGGACGGTCCCCACGTGCCGCACCGGTTCCTCAATGCCGCCGACCGCCTCATGCGCGGTCGGCGGCCGGCGCCGGTGGCTGGAGACGGTCGGCGCCGGTGGCGCAAGCCCGGCCCGGCGGCGCACGCTCCACCCCCGGCCAACCCGCGCCAGATCCGTTTTGCGCTCACCCTTTGGACCTCGGCGACCTGCGTTCCCTCCGGTTCCGGCACCGCCCCCGCACTACGCGGCCCCCATCACCGCCGGCCCCCACCCGGCGCGGCGTGCCGGTCGCGCGGGCGAGCGGTGAACCGAACGACCGCGATCGGCGTATTGGTCGGCGATGCGTTCGGCCGGGGGCGGCGGCGCCGCCGGGCTCGGGTCGGACCGGGAGCCCCACCTATGACGAGGACCGCGACCACCATGTCGGCGTCCGCCGCGACGGCGAACGGTTCGTCACCGCCGGCCTCGGCCGTCGGACCCCCGCATGCGGCGCCCCCCGCCCGGGCGCCCACGGCGAAGTCGCCGACGACCCGCTGGACGACGACGGCATACCGCCCCCCCGGCGGCGATTCGAGGGCTGGCCCCCGTCGACCATGACCAGCTGCCCGAGGAGGTCCGAGCCGCCGGGGGAGTCGATGAAGCGGGCGACCCTGGCCCGCCGCAGGGTGCCATCGCGGGTGGCGGTGAAGGCCTGGTCCTGCCGCTGGTTGCCGCGGGGCGTCAGGCGCGGTGTCGGATGCCACGCGCGGCCGCCAACGCGGCGGCCCCGAGCCCGCCGACGAGCGCGAGCTTCGCCGCCGCCGGTAGCGGCGTTGCGCGCAGCGCGAGCGGGGCGAGCACCGGCTTGGCCAGGTTCCCGAGAAACGTCAGCGTCGCCCCGCCCGGCACGGCCAGCTCGAAATCGAGCACGCCGTCGGCGCCGCCTCGGCTCAGGCCCCGCCAGCCGTCCACGAACGAGGCAAAGAGGTGCGGCACGCGGTCGATCCCACCCGCCACCGGTACGCCGCGGCCGCCGCGCGCCAGCAACTCGTCGAGGGCGGTCTTGAGGACCGGTGCGCTCGCCCACATCCCGTAGAAGGCGACGCGCCCGTCGGCGTCGAGCAGGTAGAGGGAGTCGGCCATGCCGCCGTAGGTTTGGTGGACGCTGCCCGCGAGGTCGTCGACCAGCACGGGCCAGGGGATCGCTTCCAGGCGCTGGAATTCCTGGGCGTCCGCCAGCTTCTGCTCGAAGCTGTGGTACGGCCCGCGCGCGCCGCCGGGGTGGGCCTGACGGACGACGATGTCGAGAAAGGCGACCCGGTCGCCGTAGCGGTCGTGGAGCTCCTTGAGCGGCGGGACCCCGCCGGCGGTGATCGGTCAGGTGCCGCTCCCGAAATGGAGCACGACCGGCCCACCCCGCAGGGCGCTCAGCCGCACCCATTCCCCGGTCGCCGCCGGCAGCTCGAAGTCGGGCGCCTCGGCACCGGGCGGCACCCCGTCCCCGCGCACGGAGCGCGCGAGGTCGGCGACGAAGTGCTTAGTCCGGAAATGGGCGTAGTTGTAGTCCCGTAGCCCGGCGCTGGGGCGCGACACCTGCTCGATCATCGCCGTCTCCTCACCGTACCGATCGCGGGCGGCGCATCGCGCCGCTGATTGTTACCCGCACGAAGCGATCCAATCCCGCCACTCTAACGCCCTCCCCTCGAACGCGACGGACGGGACCGCCCGAGCGGCCGCCGCGTCACGCTTGCGACACCAGCGCGTGAAAGATCGTCTGCGCCCGGATCCGGCCGTCGCGGATCAGGTAGGAGTCGGCGCCGTCGAGGACCCGGACGCCATCGGCCTCCGCCGCCCACTCCAGGAAGGCCATCTCCCCCTCCACGTGGGACGCCAGGTACACGAAGCGGCCCGCGGGCAGCAGCAGGCCGACGCGTTCCGCCGATTCGCGGAGCCGGTCGCGGCCGCGGAAGACGCCGAACTGGCACAGCACCACGACGTCGGCGGCGTAGTTGCGCGCCAGGTCGGTCTCGACGTCGCCGGTGCTCCGCAGCCGCACGTGGTCGTCCAGGACCTCGCGCGTCGGCCGAACCGCAACCTCCATCGCCCCCTCCCTCTCGACCGGGGGCGACCTCCCGCACCCGCCCGGCGACCGCCGCCCGACCCCGGCTTGGTGGTTTCAAGCGGTCGGCGGTGCCGCGCCCCGCCCGCCGCTCCGTGCCGCGATCACGCCGCGGCATGGGTGACGGAGAGCGATCCGTCGTACCGGCTCAGCCCGCCGATCGGGCCGGTCATCCCCTCCGCGGACGGGTCGACGAACTCCGTCACCTCCCCGCCCTCCGGTTCGGCGCGCGGCATGGGCTCCCCCAACGTCCTGGCCACCGGACTCCGCGGCGTCCATCGCTCCCACATCGTTCCCACTCACCGATCCCCACCACCACTTAGCGGGGGCGCGTCGTCGGCGGTCTCAGGTCGGCCTCACGGCCAGGCCGTCGAAACCCTGCGCCGCCCAGACGTCGAGAAAAGTCCCCCAATCGACGTGGTAGCGGTAGGGGCGTGCCCGGTTGGAGGAGGTCGGGCCAAGCACGTCGCGGATCAGCACCCCGTCCTCGTTGTAGCCCATCGCGACGACCGCGTGGTCGTTGCCGAGCACCGTCGGGTAGCGCTCGCCGGCGGGGGTCACCCAGGTGGCCGGGGTCCCCGGCAGGAAATCGACGCTGGCCTTCATCCAGACCAGCCCGCCCCCGCGCAGCGCCTCCTCCACCCCGGCGCGATCCCGGACCGGCTTCACCGCCAGCCCGAACCGCGCGAACAGCGGCCGCATCGCCGCGCCGCTGGCGCGCGCCAGGAAGTTCTCCCGGTAGTCGCCCGAGAAGCCGGTCGCGATGTCGCCGCCGTGGATCTCGACCCCACCCGGCGTCTCCACGTAGGAGGGCTCGACGCTCCGATCTTGCCCCACGAGCGCGAGCTGCTCCTCCAGGCCCGCCTCGACGCCGAACGTCTTAAGGACGGCCCAGGCCGCGTCGAACTCGCAGGTGAAGCGCTCCCACTGCCCCTCCTTGGTGGCGGCCGGGACGTAGGCGTCGTACGCCTGTCCGTCGACCACGGCCCGGTGGGGTACCGTCGCGCCGACCGCCGCGGCGGTCGGCGCGACGACGCAGAGGAACACGAGCGCGGCGGCCAGGATCATCGCGGCGCTCCCGGGTGGGCGATGGGCAACCAGCATCTGCCTTCCTTTCGAGATCCCACGCGAGCACGCGACCCATCTGCGAGGAGTAACGGATGCACACGTTGTCATCCCATCATCCCGGGTGAGCGAGAACAGGGCCTTGCCCCCGCTGCAGATACGCTCACCCGCAACTCGTCGACAAAGGTGATCAGAAGCCCGCGAGCGGCCGTCTCGGACTCGGTCGCGGCCCTGATCAGGGGCGGGGCAGACCCGGTGGGGTCGACACCGAGGGTGATGGCCCTGCCCGCGCGAATCCCGTGGCGCAGGACCCCGCCGGTGATCGGAGGCAGCCGAGCCAAACCTAGCCAAGGCCCATCGGGCGCAAGCGCGGGCACCGGCGAGGCGGCCCCGCCGCCAGCGGCCCCAACCGACGGTGACCGGACGAAGGCGGCGGCGGCCCCGACCGGGACCGCCGCCGGTTGCTCTTCCCCGTCAGGCGAAGGCAACGGGCCAAGAGCCCCGCCTACGGGGCCTCGGTCCCCTCGGCCTCGGGGGTCAGGATCTCGTCGATCGCGTCGGTCGCCTCCGTCCCCTCGGCGTCGGTCCCGGCCGCCGTCTCGTCGGCCGGGTCCGCGCTATCCGCCGCGGCGTCGCCGGCCTCCCCCGTCGCCGAAATCCGCCAGACCGAGCCGGTCTCGGGCGGGAACTCGTAGGGCGTCTGCCCCTCGACGGCACGCGCCTGGTTGACTCGCGCCGTGCCGTAGTCGACGACGTACATCGCCCCGTCGGGGCCAAATCGGAGGTCGAACGGACGCTCCAGCCCCTCCCCCGGCGCGTTCTGCGCCGAGGCAGGCCCCAGCTCGGCGTTGCGGGCGAACGGTTCGACCTCGCCGCCGTCGGGGTTGAGGCGCACGATCTGGAAGCCGACGTTCTCCGTGCCTAGCGGGTTCGTGTTCGGCAGCAGGTCGCCCCACTCCGCGACGAAGACCTGCCCCCCGAACTCGCCGAACCCCTCGGGCGCGACGTCGAGCTTGGAGGGGGACGAGTTCCACTCGTGTAGACCGGCGACGAGTGAGGCGTCGGCGACCTCCAGACCGCTCGCCTCTTGGTCGATCACGAAGCCAAGGTCCCGCCCATCCTGCAGCTCGTCGTCGACGTAGACCGGCGCTTGGAGCGGGTCGGGCACCTCGAACTTCTCCTCCGTCAGCGGCTCCAGCGCGGCCGAGTAGTCCGGGAAGCCGTACCAGGCCCCCTCCTCGACGCGGTAGGTGGCGTCGTACTCGTCGACGACCGGGCGCGAGCCGCGGACGTCGTAGCCGTTGACCGCCGCGAACATGTCGCCGTCGTCGTCCCACGCCACGCCGATGACGTTGCGGAACCCCGAGGCGTAGACCTCCAGCGTCCCCGTGGGGTCGGCCGGGTCGAAGGCGAGGATCGACCCGCCGCAGAGGCTGGTTCCTTCGATCTCCTGCCCCGGCTCCGTCGCCGTCCCGAACGGGACGTAGGCGCCGGTCAGGACCGTGTCGGACGGGTCGGCGGTGCGGAAGTCGGGCGTCTCGAAGTTCTGCCCGGTCAGCACGATGTCCTGGCACGGCGTTGTCTGCACCTCGGGGCTCAAGGTGACGAAGGGCGCGTTGTCCACGCCGGCGACCGCCGCGTTGAAGGCCGGGCCGGAGGTGAGGTACAGCCGGCCGTCCGGGCCGAACCGGATGTCGTTGACCTGGTGCTCGGACTGGCTATCGACGATGCCGCTGAACAAGGTCGTCAGCGTTCCGTCGGCCGTCAGCGCCGAGACGCCGCCGCTCCGGTCGGCCGCGTCCCGGTGGGTGATGTAGAAAATCCCGTCCTCGTACTCCATCCCGACCACCGACGCCGCCAGGCCCAGGTTGACCAGGTTGAACAGCTCGCTTGCCGTGCCGTCCTCGTCGACCTGCAGGATGCGGGCCGGCGCGTTTTCCTCTAGGAAGGCACCGCCCGCCTCGAGGACGTACATCGTCCCCTGCTCGTCCCAGTCGACGGCGACCGCGTAGGTCAGCCCGACCATCACCTGCTCGATCTCGTACCCCTCGGGGAGCTCGATCAGGGGGAACCCGTCCTGCTGCGCCGCGGCCTTCAGCCCCGAGACCGCCGGCGCCAGCAACGAGAGCGCGAGCGGTGCGGCCAGCAAGGATCGTGCTCGAATCTTCATGGTCTCTCCTTCGCATCGTCGGCGATCACTCGAGTGGGCCCTCCGTCGGCAGTCCTCCTCCCTGCCGCGCACCGCGGCCGGTGCCGTTCGGGTCGAAGCGGTGACACCCGGCCAAACCGGGGTTGGCGATGACGCAGCCGTCACCGCCGTCCGATCGGGCTCAGCGGCTAGGAGGAGGCCGGGTCGCCGGCGGGGGCGATGCCCACCGGCTCCGCCGGCTCCGCCTGCGGCGCCGCCGGCGCGTCGTCCGCGAACCCGAAGATCGGGCAGTTGATGACGATGTTGGCCGAGCCGAGCGCCACGCCGCCGGGCGAGGTCACCAGCCCCTCGGCGGCCAGCTGGCGGATCTCGTTGGCGTCCGTTTGCGCCACGTTCAGCCCTTCGGTGACCGCTTCGGAGCTCCAAACGCCGACGCGCAGGTCCCACAGCGGTGAATAGAGGGCGGCGAGCTCGCGGTCCTCGAGGGTGGTGAAGGAGTCGAGGACGTTGTGGGCGTCGCCGCCGGCGCGGAGGGCGTCGAGCAGTTCGCCGTTCTCCAGGTTGGCGGTCTCGGGAAGCATGCCGTCGGAGAAGACGTGGTCCGCCCCCTGCGCCGGCGGGCTCTCGGCGCCGGTCTGCCCGTTGAGGAAGGTGAAGATCGCCGAGCGGGCGCCGCCCGGGTGATCGCTGGCGTTGGCGAAGGGCGAGCCGCCGAGCACCGGCGTGAAGGTCCCCCGCTCCAGGACGGCCTGCTGCGGCGTGGAGCCGTCGAACGAGAAATAGAAGATGTCCTCGCCGTGGGAGAAGGCGCGAACGAAGAGGAGATCCGCGGTCATCCCCCCGGGGTCGATTCCCATCAACCGGTCGTGGGTGTCGGCGTGGTCGATCACGTCGAACGGTCCGTCGCCGGTGGCGACGATCGGGGCGTTGTAGACGACGTCCGAGCCCTCGATCTGGACGAAGGGGCTGTAGTTCGCGTCGGCGATCGCGCCGGGCTCCGCCCGCTCGGGCGGGAACTCGCTCTCGCCGGGGACCAGGACGCGCTCGGGCGAGAAATCGACCGTGCCTTCGAACGCGACGTCGCCCCGGCCGAGGATCCCGTCCGTCGACTCCACCTGCTGCGCGCAGCCGGGACAACCCTCGGTGATGTTGGCCAGGCGCGGGGCGAAGTTGACCCCAAGCTCCTCGGCCAGACCCTCGTTCGAGACGTCGGTGATGACGTACCAGACGGACTCGCTCTCGAAGGTGCCCTCGTAGAGGGGCAGGGTGGCGAAGCTGCGCGAGAGGTTCACCTCGAGGAGGCTGGACATGGTGAACCGGTTCTCGTCCAGAAAGTCGTCGCCCTCCTCAGACGACGGGCTGACGGGCGAGGCGGCGTCCTCTTGCGCCGCGAGCGGAGCGGACGCGCCAAGCAGGAGCGTCAGCGCGAGGCCGGTGCCGGCCACGGCGCGGCCTGCCGTGCGGTGATCGCGAACGCGTGAAGCCATGGTGATCTCCTTCGTCCCTCGGTCACAGATGCTCGGGGAAGCGGCGGTCGGGCTCCAAGCCCGACCGCCGCTTCCGTCGCGGCTTACCCATTGTCGCGGGCGGCCAGGCCCATCGCCGGCGGCAGGGGGCCGATCGGGTTGGTCGGGAGGCCGCCGACCGCGGTGACGAGGGTCAGCTCGCCCTCCTCCCCGATCGCGAAGCCGCTGACCGTCCCGGCGGCGGTGTTCAAGGCGTAGAGGAACGCGCCGTCGCCGGCGAAGGCGATGTCGGCCGCGCCGACGCCGACCTGCGCCGCCTGGGCCTCCAGCACCGCCAACGACCCATCCTCGCCGACGGCGAAGCTGGAGATCGTGCCGCGCCGAACCTCCTCCGACTCGACCTCGAGCAGCCCGCTCGGCCCAAAGTTGGCGACGAAGGCGAAGCGGCCGTCCGGGGTGACGAGGATCCAGCACGGATCGGTCTCGCCGGTGGTCACGCTCTCGCCGATCGGCTCCAGCGTCCCGTCCCGCGCGATCTCGTAGGAGGCGACCGACGCCGCGCCGGGCGCCGCCTGGAAGTTCTCGGTGACGTGGAGCCGGCCCTCGCCGTCGAAGGTGTAGCCGAACGGCCCGTTGCCGGTCGGTTCGTTCTCGACCGCCTCGCCGAGGGTGCCGTCGTCGTTGACGGGGAAGGCGGTGATCGTGTTCTGGGTGATCTGGCTGACGAGCAGCACGCCGCCGCCGGGCGTGAAGGAGACCTGGGCGCAGCCGGAATCGGGGCCGCCGCTCAGCTCGACGGTCGAGTCGGGGATCGGCTCCAGCTCGCCCGTCTCCGCGATCGTGAAGCCGGTCACGCTCGGGTTGCCGCCGAAGCAGAGGCCCGCCCCGCCGGCGTCCCCGGCCGAGTTGAGGACGTAGAGCATCCCGTTGTTGGCGGTCAGGCTGGTCGGGCGCTCGGCGCCCGAGTCCTGAACCTCGACCAGCTCCAGCCCCTCTTCCGTCACCGCGAACGACGAGATGCTGTCGCTGCCGGCGTTGACGGCGAAGACGAAGTCGCTGCCACCACCGAGGTCGACCGGCGAGGACTGCCCCTCGGCGCTGGCGACGATGAGCGGGGTGTCGGAGTTCTCGAAGGAGCCGCTCCCCTCACCGCCGGTCGGGACGTGGGCGCCGCCGCTGAGGCTCCCGTCCTCGGCCCGGTCGAAGACGACGACCTCGTTGCCTGCCAGGCTGTTCGTCATCGCGTAGACGGCGCCGACGGGGGCGGGCGGCGCCACGCCGTCCTGGGCCAGCGCTGGGGCGGTGCCGCCGAGTAGCAGGCCCACCGCGGCGACGGGCCAGGCGGCGCGGCGCGCGCCCGAGCCGACGATCTTGCTCGCGTTCAACACGGCTGTCTCCCTCTGATTGATGGTTGCGGTTCGGGTGTTCGTCGTGGGTGGACCTGACTCGCGAAAACCTGCTGGGGGACCCCGTCGACGGGCCGCCGCGCCCCCACGCTGGGTTCCCGCCGCCGGACGCGGCGAACGCGCCCCTACTCCGGGCGGAGCCCCGGCCTTCTGGCGTAGGCGGAGACCGCTGCCGCCCCGGCGCCGAGGAAGGCGAGCAGCCCGAGCGTCGACCCCGGATCGCCGGCGGCGCCGGTGCCGGTGCTCGGCATCGCCGTCACGGCGCGGGCCGCCACCTGGCCGCCACCCCCTTGGCCGCCGCGCGCCCGGCTGCGCCCGCCGCCGCCGACGCCGACATCCTCGGCGGACTCGTCCTCGCCGCCGGCCGCGGCCGCGTCGGCGTCGTCCGCTGCCTCGTCGTCGTCTTCCTGGGCCACCGCCGAGTGGGCGAACCCGGGGCCAACGACGGCCAGCGCCAGCGCCGCGCCGGCGGCGAGCCGGACCCCTCCGCCGAGGAGGTCGCGGCGCGACGCTCGCCGGCCCTGCCCCGCGACGCCATCGCCCAAGACCGGCTCAGGTAACGTTTGATCGATCATGTCGATCCTCTCCTCTCAACGGGTGTTTCGCCGCACGCGACCGAGTGACGGCCGCCCGGGTCGGTGGGGACTAGACCGGGACCGGCCCCGAGTCCGCTACACGGTTGGTCAGTCTTTGGCGGCGTTCGGACGTTACGCCCCGCGTGGTTTCCCCGCCCGCCCGCGCCCTCGGCTCATGCCCGGCGTGCCCCGGCGGCGGACGGTGGTCTCGCCGTCCGCCGCCGGAACACCTGCGACCGAATCGCGCTGCGAGAACGCTACGCCGAGCGCAGGCGGCGCCACGCCAACCCGCCGGCCGCTGCGAGCGCGAGCAGCGCCAGCGGCGCCGCGCCCTCTCCGGCGGCGATCCCGGTCGCCGTCGGCCCCGCGCCGGTGCTCGGCATCCGCGTCACCCGCGGGGTGCCGGACACGGCGGCCCCGCCGGACCTGGCGGTGACGGAGTTCGTGTCGGTGGCGCCGTCGTCGAAGTCGAACAGCTCGCAGGCGACGCCGTCGTCGTCGGCGTCGTTGTCGGCGGGGTCGCTCGGGTCGGCCCGCAGGGCGGCCTGGGCGGCGGCTTGGGTCGGGAAGTCTTCGCAATCGCGGTCCGCTTGGGCCGCCGTCGGCGCCATCAGGCCGAGGCCGAGCGCGAGCCCGGCGAGCAGGGCGAGAGTCGGACGAGGCATAATCGTTATCTCCCTCGACGATGCCCCCCGACCGCGGCCCGCAGCCCCCGCTCGGGAGCCGACCGCATTGTCAAAGGGCGGAACCACTACCGATCCTCGGAACGGTCCACGGCGCCGTCCCCGATGGGCGGCCTCCGGGCGGTCGCCCGGTCCCCCGCCATCTCGGCCGCGGTGCGGCTCGCGGTCGCCGACCAGCTCGCGATCCGCGGCAGCGATCGGCAGCCGCCGAGGGCGACCTCGCCGCCCGCGCTGAGGGCGCGCGGCGCGTCAACGAGCGGTCATCCCCCTTTCCGTCGCGGCGGGTGGGCGTCCCGCCGCCCTGCGCGACCGCCCTCACCCTGAGCCTACCGGGCCGGGGTGAACGTCCCGGTGAGCAGCGGCGAACGGGGGTGGAAACAACGGTGAACGGATCGGTGAACGGGGCCGCCCGGCACGAGGTCCGACGGGACGCCGGGGTGGACGTGCGGCGGGGCGAGATCCGGGCGCTGCGGACGTCCAACGCGAAGAACCGGAGCCGTCCCAACGGGCGGCCCCGGTTCTGTCGCTCGTCGGGCTGCCCCGTCGCGAACCTGTCACCGCTCGACGTCGCTTGCCGTACCGCCGCTCGGGGCGCCACCGACCGCGAGCGGCGCGGGCGCGACCCGGTTTACCTCGTGGGCGTCGGCGTGATGAAGGTCCCGCCGCCGGCCTCCTCGGCCTCCGGGGTCTCCTCGGCTTCCGCCGCCGCCTCGGTCTCTTCGGCCCCCGGCGTTGCCTCCGCCGCCGCGGTTGCCTCGGGTGCCGCCGTCGCCTCCGATTCCGGCGTCTCCGAGGTTTCCGCGGCCTCCTCGCCTTGCGGCGTCTCCGCGTCGGCATCCTCGCCGTCGGTCTCCTGGGGTCCCGGCGTCTCCTCCGATTCCGGCGTCTCCGCGGCCTCCTTGGCCTCTGCGGTCTCCTCCGCCTCCGGCGTCGCCGCGTCGGCGGCCGCGCCGTCGCCCTCCGTGGCCCCGTCGTCCGCCTCCGCCGGCTCGTCCTCTGCCGCACCGCGGAACAGGTAGAGCGTGGCGACGCTCTCGCCCTCCCCCTCACCCTGGGCGAGCACGGAGACGCCGGTGAAGCCGGAGTCGTTGAGCGCCCGCATCGGGATCACCAGCGCGTCCCCGGCGACGGCACCCCCGAACGTGCCGCAGGCGACGAAGTCGTCCCCGTCCTCCCCCTCCGCGCCGTCGGCCGCGTCCTGCCGGACGGCGACGGCAAACGGCGCGTCGACCAGGTCGACCAGGGCCGCGTCGAACGCGGCGCCGGCGCCGACCCAGACCTGGAAGTCGGCGTCCTGGACCACGACCTCGCCGTCCGAACCGTCGCCTCCACCGCCGTCCCCCTCGACCGCGGCCTCGACGTCGGTCTCGTCGCCGCCCGCCTCCTCCTCGAGCTCGGATTCCAGGCTGGGCGCCCCGTCCCCCTCCGCCGCGTTCTCGTCGGCGTCGGCGAACGCCTCGGTCTCCTGCTCGGCGTCGCCCAGGTCGTAGAGCGCTGCCCCGGCCACGAGCGACCCGCAGTTGCCGAGGTAGAGGCCCATTCCCAGCTCCGACCCGCCCTCCTCCTGCGCCGTGGCGGCGGTGGTGGCGCCAAGACCGAACAGCAGCGACGCTGCCAGGAGGCGCGTTGTGGTTCCCGGCTTCACGACGATTCCCTCCCCGCGATGCGGATGGGCGCGGTGCCGCGTCGACCCGCGTCCTCGTCCCGCCGATCCCGCGCGTTCGCCGCCCCGCGAGGGCGGCCGTCCGGAACGCGGGCGCATCGGCTCCGGCCTAGGCGTCCTCGGCCTCCTCGTTACCCCTGTCCTCGGCGCCGTCCGTCGCCGGCTCCGCGAGCAGGACCGAGACGGCGGTCTGGTTCCGGTTGGCGACCGTCGGCACGAGGTAGGCGACGCCGGCGAAGCCGGAGCCGCCCTGCTCCGTCAGCGCGACCGCGAGGCCACCGTCCCGCCCGCGCGGCCCCGCGATCTCGCCGCAGGCGACGAAGGTTTCCTCGTCCTCGTCCGAGCGGTGGACGTCGACCGCGCGCGGTTCGGCCAGGAGCTGGTCCAGGGACGCGTTCAGGATGGTGAAGCCGACGGCCACCGGCTCCGCCGCCGCGACGGAGACCTCCCCGCCAAGCGCCTTGCCCGCCGGCACCTCCAGGTCGGTCAGTTGGAGGACGAAGTCGGGACCGATCAGGGCGCCGCACGTCCCCTCGTGGACGTGGACCGGGCGGGTCGCCGCGTTCCCGCTTGCCGGCCCGTGGGCCGCGGTGGCTCCGCCCGCGGCGAGGGACAGCCCAAGCAGCGGCCCGGCGAGGGCGATCGAGCGCCGGCGGAAGGGTGTCATCCCCGCGATCCTCCTTGGTAAGTTGTCGGTCGGTGACCCGTGGTGCGTCGCCGCTGGACGGAGCGTTGGCCGCGCCCCGTCCTGGAAAGGGCCGGAGCCGCCCAAATGGGCGGCTCCGGCTCCCTCCCGGGATCGGGACGAACGCGACACGCTCCCGTGTTACGCCTCCGGAGTCCCCTCCGGGGTGCCCTCGCCCGCCTCGACGACGTCCTCGATCGGACCGCCGAAGAGGTAGACCGAGGCCGCGCTCTCGCCGTCGCCCTCGCCCCGCTCCAGGATGGCGATGCCGTTGAGGCCACCGTCGCCGAGCCCCTCGAGCGGGATCACGATCTCGTTCCCGGCCACGGCGCCGCCGAACTCGCCGCAGGAGACGTACTCGTCCTCGGCCCCGTCGGCGCTGTCGTCGGCGCCGCGGCGGGCCGCGACGGCGAACGGGGCGTCGACCAGCTCGACCAGGTTGGCGCCGAAGGTCGCGCCGCTCGCCACGTACACGGCGAGGGCGTCAGCAGGGGTAACGACCTCCTCGTCGGAGTTGTC
Source organism: uncultured Thermomicrobiales bacterium (assembly GCA_902806405.1). Classification (GTDB taxonomy): domain Bacteria; phylum Chloroflexota; class Chloroflexia; order Thermomicrobiales; family UBA6265; genus CADCWL01. The sequence goes on from CADCWL010000152.1 coordinate 13,494, forward strand.
GCCGGTGTTCTCGTCCTGGCCGCCCTCGAGCGCGCCCTCGACGTCGGTCTCGTCGCCGGCCGACTCGTCCTCGAGCTCGCCCTCGAGGTCGGTGCCTTCCTGAGCGTTCTCGTCGGCGTTCTCGTCGGCGTTGCCGAAGTCCTCCGTCTCCAGCTCGGCGTCGCCCAGGTCGTAGAGCGCCGCGCCGGCCACGAGCGAGTCGCAGTTGCCGAGGTAGAGGCCGATGCCGAACTCGTTGTCGGCGCCCTCGTTGCCGCCGCCTTCGTTCTGCGCCGCGGCGGCGGTGGTGGCACCGCCGCAGAGGGTCAGCGCCATCGAGGCCGCGAGCAAGCGGGTCGAAGTTCGGGTATGCACGGTGTTCTCCTTCGGGTGAGGTGTGGTTTCGGGTCGAGGTCAGTGGCGCCCCGTGTGGGGCCGATCGGTCGGCGTCGTGCCGGCTAGCTCTCCGGCTCCTCCGTTTCTCGGCGCGTGGCGCGCCGCAGGCCGGCCTCGATCGCCTGCCGTGGGTCGGGGTACCCCTCGACGGCCCGCTCGCGCGGGTCGTCGCACCAGGTGTAGAACCCGTCCCCGGCCGCGGTCTGGGCCACGTACACCGGACATCGCTCGCCCCGCAGGGTCAACCAACGACCCCCAAGAGCGACCTCGCCGTCCAATCCGAGCGTCCGCAGCGCGTCGACGAGTCCCGTGGCCGCCCCTTCCCGGGGCGGGCCGGCCCTTCGCCGCCGCGCGAAGCCGCCCTCATCCGTAGGCTAGCGGGCAGGGGTCAACATCCCGGTAAGGAGCGGGGAACGGGTCCGTCGACGTCGGTGAACGGGACGGTGAACGGCCGGGTGGGGCGGAGGGGCACGAGCGCCGCGCGCGAATTCGCCGCCCGTGCGGTCGTGCCGCGCCGATCGTCATTGCGACCGACGGCACTGTCGGGTGTGCGGTCAACCGCGCGCTGATCGGGGGTGGACGTCTCCGCGCGAAGCGGCGCTCGGCCGGGAGCGAAGGGGGTTTGTGGAGAACCCGGTCGATGGCCGTGGCGCCGGCGTCGCCCGGGGTTGAGGGGCGTGGCGATGGCGATGCGGGCGTGCCGGCGAGGCGGGCGCACGGCCGTGAGCCGCTCCCTCGACGCGAAGGCCCACGCCTTTTCGGCGAACGCCACCGAGCGCGGGCTCAACCCACGCGACCCCTCTGGGGCCCAGCCCGGCCCCGGCCACCAGCGTTCATCGGGAGACCACCCCGTATTCCGAACGACGTTCCACCTCCCACTAGTTGGACAGCGGGCTCAGCCCCGGGGGTCTTGCTCTCTTCATGGGCTGGGCGCATGGCGGACGCCCCTGTGCTCGCCGGAGCTCCCCGGGGTTGTGGAGGCCGCGCTACGTCAGCGACCAGCGCAGGTCGAGCACCGAGCCGTCGGTTGGCCCGACGACGGCGACGCGGTCGCCCATCTCGTCCAGGACATGCGGGAGGAAGACGCCGGCCGACACATCGGCCGCCTCGCGGCTCTCGTAGACGTTGACCAGGCCGACGATGTCCTCGGCGGTCCGGACCGTGTGGGCCGAGAGGTGGCCGGGCTGACGGGAGACCCGCGCCCGAACGATGTGGCGGTCGGCGGCCAACCGTTCCCAGGCTTCTCCGCGGCGGTGGGCCTCGCCGATGCGTCAGGTGATGATGCTGCCGTGCATGGCCGGCGCCCCGCTCTCGCGTCGGCACGGGTGGGGAACCGACGCCGCGCTCTAGGGCGCCCCGACGAACCGGTACCCGATCCCCCACTCCGTCCGGATGTAGCGGGGGTGGGCTGCGTCGTCCCCCAGCTTCTGGCGCAGACGCCGGACGAAGACCTTGAGGTAGTGGATGTCGTCAACGTAGGCCGAGCCCCAGACCCGCTCCAGCAGGAGCTGGTGCGGCAGGACGGTCCCCGCGTGGCGGACCAACTCCTCCAGCAGGCGGTACTCGGTCGCCGTCAGCCGCACCGGCTCCCCCCGCAGCTTCACCTCCTGGGTCGCGAAGTCGAGCGACAGGTCGGCCGAGACGAAGTCGGGGCTCGCCGCGTCCGGGTCGAGGCAGCCGCTGGCGCGGCGGACCAGCGCCCGGAGGCGGGCGAAGAGCTCGAGAGGGTCGAACGGCTTGGCGAGGTAGTCATCGGCGCCGAGGTCGAGGGCGCGGACCTTGTCCATCGTCGCGTCCCGGACCGTCAGCATCATGATCGGCACCGGGGAGGTCTCCCGAATGCGTTGGCAGACGGCGAAACCGTCGGGCGCCGGCATCTCGACATCGAGGATCACCAGATCCGCCCCGTCTGCGGCGAACAGCGCCAGCGCCTCCGCCCCGCTCGGGGCGAGCGTCACCTTGCAGCCCGGCCAGGTCATCCGGGCACCGAACGAGATCGCGTCGGCAACGTCCCGCGCGTCCTCGACGACCAGCACCTTGAGCGTCATCGCTCGCCTCCGTTCCCGTGGGACGGCAGGGCGACACGGAAGAGCGCGCCGCCGCCGGGCCCGTCCTCGGCCGTCACCCGACCGCCGTGCATCTCCATGATCGCCCGCGCGATCGCCAGCCCCAAACCCGACCCCCCCTCGCCGCCGAGGCGGTGAAACCGACGGAACACCGCCTCCCGTTCCTCCGGCGCGATGCCGGGACCGTCGTCGCCGACCGTGACGACCACCTCCCCGGCGTCGGCCCGCCCGGCGACGAGGACGCGCGTCCCCTCCGGCGTGTGGCGGTGGGCGTTGACGAGCAGGTTCAGGAAGACCTGCTCGAGCCGCGCCGCGTCCCCCTCCGTCGGCAGCGGCTCCGGCAGGTCGAGCTCCAGCGTCTGGCCGGCCGAGCGGACCAGGGGGTGGACCGCCGCCATCGCCTCGGCAACGACGCCGCGGAGATCGAGCGGCGCACGCTCGAGGCGCAGGGTGCCGGCCTCGAGCTGGTTGTAGGCGAGCAGATCGTCGATCAGGGCGCCGAGCCGCTCCACGTTGCGCCGCCCGTTCGCCAGCAGCTCCCGCTCGTCATCCCGCAGCCCCTTCCCGGCGCTGACGTCAAGCAGCCCGAGCGCGGCGCGGGCCGCGGTCAGCGGCGTCCGCAGGTCGTGCGACACGGTCGCCACGAAGTCGGCGCGGACGCGGTCGAGATCCTCCAGCCGCGTCGCCTCGCCGAGCATCGAGGCGGCGGCCGCCTGCTCACGCTCCAGGCGCCGGGTCAGCGTCCCCATCCCGACGCCGACCAGGCCAAGGACGACGAAGCGGGCGCTCATCTCCCGCATGTCTTCCAGGCTCGCCGCCCACTGGGGGAAGGTCGGCTCGACGGCGGCGGTGATCCCCATCAAGGCGCCCGTGTAGAGGAGGCTACCGGCGAAGGTCATGAACGCCGTCGTCTGGGCGGCGGCGAGCACCAGCAGCGTGAAGAGCGGCCCCCCCGCCTGCGAGCAGCCAGCGTAGACCAAGCCGACCGCCGGTAGGTCGAGCAGCGCCGCCGCGGCGAAACCGCGGTGTCCGTTGGCCCGGCCGCGGAGCCGGTCGAGCCCCAGGTTGTAGGCGACGAAGAGGAGCAGCAGGCCCCACTCCGGCACCCGCCACCGGCCGGCGGAGGGCTGCACCACCGAGATCAGGAGCAGCGCCGCGATCGTCGCCCAGCGCAGCCGGGCGATCGTTTGGGCCAGGAAGCGGTCGAGCGCCGGCTTGGCCAGAAACCGGAGCGCCGTCAGCCGCCTCATCCGCGCCCGGTCGCTGGCGGCTGGGCGCCGGAGCGCACACCTCCCAAGGGGGCGCCGCCTCGGCCCCGCGACGTCCCGGGACGGTTCCGTTCCGCGCTCACCCCATCAGCCTCGCCGTCGGCGACCGATACCCTCAAGAGTGCCACCGCCGGCCGTCGCGTTACACGGGCCCGCGTCGGCAAGGGGGCGGTCTCAAGGGAGCGCCGCGCTCGCGTCGGGGGCCGTGAACCAAACGCCTGCGGACGCCGTACTGGTCGGCGACGCGTTCGGTCGGGGCGGCGTCGCCGCCGGTTCGGGTCGGGCCGTGAGCCCCACCCGTGGCTCCGCCGTGCCCGCAGGGCCGGCGCCGGCCGACCGCACCCGTCTCCGCGGAAAGACGAGATTCACTCGGATTATGACCGGTCGGCTGCGCTATCCTCTTGCCGGGTCTTGGCGAAAGACCCCCGGGTCGAAGCGCCGGCGGCCGGGAGGACCGTTGCCCGATGTCGATCGACGAGCGAATCGCCGAGCGGAACCCGACCGCGCCCGACCACGCCGCCGCGGACCACCTCCTCGTTGCCGCCCTCCGCGCCGGCGAGGAGGCCGCCTTCGTCGCCATTCTGGAGCGCTACCAGGCGCCGATGGTCCGCCTCGCCACCCTCTACGTCCGCGAACGTGCGGTCGCCGAGGAGGTCGTCCAGGAGACCTGGATCGGCGTGCTGCGCGGGATCGACGGCTTCGAGGAGCGCTCCTCGTTCAAGACCTGGCTCTTCCGGATCCTGACCAACCAGGCCAAGCGGCGCGGGGCGCGGGAGGGGCGCAGCGTCCCCTTCTCCGCGCTGGCGCGGGCCGAGGCGGACGGCTCCGACCCCGCGGTCGACCCGGAGCGATTCGTTCCGCCCGGCCGCGAGAACGCCGGCCACTGGGCGGCCGAGCTCACCGAGTGGCGGCAGACGCCGGAGGACCGCTTCGTCTCGGGGGAAACGCACGCCCGCGCCAAAGCGGCGATCGCCGGTCTGCCCCCCGCCCAACGGGCGGTCATCACCTTGCGAGACGTCGACGGGTTGACCGCCGAGGAGGTCTGCCAGGCGCTCGATCTGACGCAGGGGAATCAGCGGGTGCTCCTCCACCGCGCCCGGTCCAAGGTCCGCGGTGCTTTAGAGCGAAACGGGGAAGAGGCGTAACCCGGATGGCAGATGCGGATCTGGTCACGACAGCGGCCGTCGACACGGACCCGGACACTTTGACCTGCCGGCAGTTTGTCGAGCTCGTCACCGACTACCTGGAGGGCGCCCTCTCCCCGGATGAGCGGGCGCGTTTCGAGACGCACCTCCTCGGCTGCGACGACTGCCCGATCTACCTCGACCAGATGCGGCAGACGATCCGGACCCTCGGCGCCCTCAGCGAGGAAGGCCTCGCCCCGGCCGCGAAAGCGGAGCTGCTGACGATCTTCCGCGACTGGAATCGGGGCTAGCGGTCCGTCGCCCGGGTCTTGGGACGATCGGCGCCGAATCCGCCTCCCTGCACCTGCATACCGTCGCGGGGGCGATCCGGGTGAGGCCGGTGGGTCGGCACCCGAGTCGCCTTGGGAGATCAAGCAGTCGATCGTCGCGTGAGGCTGCCCCGACCCGTCGAGCCGGGACAAACCGGGAAGGCTCCTCGCGACAAGCCGCCCGGAGGGAGGCGTTGGTGGACACGTTCCGGGATGCTGCGGGATCATCCCCGGCCCCCGCGACCCCCCCACGACCGGCATATCAACCCCGACGGCCCGCGAGGGCGTGTCCGTACATGTCCTCGCGAACCCACTCCGGGGGCCGGTTGTCGCCCGGTTCTCCCGCAACGACCGCAAAAACGTTCTCGGGCGGCCGTTCCTCGTCGTCGCGCTACGCTTCCCGGTGCTGGGCATCTCGCCATAGCGGAGGGAGTCGGATGGACCTGCTCGATCTCCTCTTGGATCACGACCACTGGGCCACGAGACGGCTGCTGGACGCGAGCGGCGGCCTGACCGACGGGCAGCTGGATCGGGAGTTCGACATCGGGCACCGGACGTTGCGGGCGACGTTCGGGCACATGATCTTCAACGTCCCGTTCTGGACCGCGTTCCTGGCCGGGCAACCGGCCGATGGAGGGTTTTCGGCCGATGCCCAGCCCGACGACCGCTCGCTGGCCGCGCTGATCGGCCACCACGAACGCTCCTACGCGGCCTTCGCGAGCGCCGCGCGCCGGTTGCGCGACGAGCGGCGCCTGGACGAAACCTTCGTCGACCACTACGCCGTGCCCAAGTCGTTCGCCGGCACCATCCTCATGCTCGTCGAGCACAACGCCGAGCACCGCACCGAAGCGCTGCACATCCTCGTGCGCCTGGGCGTGCCCGAGGTGCCCGAGGTCGATCTCGGCGTGTGGGACTACATGGTGCAGAACACCAAGACGTCCGTGCTGGGCGTCCCCGATGCTGCTCCCACTCCGAGCGGCCGCTGAGCAACGCGCTCTCGGGTCGACGCGGGCGGCCGGGGGGTTGCGGGAGGCGTCGGCCGGCGGGTCCGCAAGCCCTGCCATGCCATACGCATGGTTGTATGCCCAAGCGCGAGTCGACCGACGCGCGGTGGGAGCGGCTTGACCCGCTGCCGCCTCGCCGGAAGCCGCGCACCGGCCGCCCCATCCACGACCACCGGGCCGTGCTCGACGACATCCTCCCCGTGCTGCGCACGGGGTGACCCGAGCGGGCCCTCCCCGCCCATTTCGGCTCCTGGAAGACGGTTTCCAACCGCTTCTCCCGCTGGACACGGGCAGGCGTCCGGGACCGCATCCTGGCCGCTCGGCGGCGGCAGGTGGACGCCGATGGCCGGCTCGACCGGAGCCCGCACTCCGTGGACCGTCCGATCGTCCGCGCCCACCGGCACGCGGCCGGCGCGAAAGGGGCACCGGAAGCCGAGGCACTCGGGCGCCGCCGCGGCGGGTTCGCGACGTTGGCCCGTCTGCACTGCGAGCGCGGCGGCAAGCCGCTGGCCCTGGTGGTGACCGGCGGTGAAGGCCACGAGCTGCCGGTGCGGTCGTCCCGTGTGGAGCGCGGGGCGGTCAAGCGGCCCGGCCGAGGACGCTTGCGGGGACGACGGGATCGGGTGGCCGGCGACAACGGGTCCAGCAGCCCGGGGGTCCGGCGCTACCTCGCGGGGCGCCGGATCGGGGCGGCCACCCCGACCAAGGCGGACGAGGCGCCGGACCCGGCCTTCGACCGGGCGGCGTACCGCGAGCGCAACGTGGCGGAGCGCCCCATCAACCGCCTCAGGCGGTCGCGGCGCGTCGCCACCCGCTACGAGATCGCGCCGCCACCCATCGGGCGATGCTGACCTTCGCCGCCATCCTGCTCTGGCGCAGAGGACCGGATCGGGCGCGCGAGCCGCTACGCGGCCCGCGTCGGCACGCCGAAGAGGGCGCGGAGGTCGTGGAAGCGGGACTGGGAGGCGGAGCGCTCGGTCAGCGTCACCCCGGACCAAACGGCCCAGCACTTGGGGAAGGTTCAGGGCGCAGGATTGTTCGGGAGCCTGGGACCCGTCACGGTCTGGGTGGTTGTCGTCGTTGACGTGCCGGGAAGGAGAACGTACGATCTACAACGCGGACCGGAGCGCCGAAGCGCCGACCGGTAGGGACCGCCGGCCGCCGTTTGGCGGCTCGCCGGAGGGTCCTCGGTGGTCCCGCCCGCGGACGCCCTCGCCCCGGCCGACGACGCCCGCATCGCCCGCTTCGGCTTCCCGCCGTGGGGCGACCTCGCGACGCTGGCCGCCGCCGCCGGCCGCCGCGGGTGGGACGTCGCCCTCTCGCGGGACGACGCCCGAGCCGGCTACGGCTGCACCCTGACCCGCAACGGCTTCGCCCGCTTCTTGCCGGCCCAGGTGATCGGTCGCGGGACCGCGCCCGCCGCCGCCCTCGCCGATGCGATCGTGCGGCTGTGCGATCCCGACGCCGACGGGGAGATCGACGCCGCCGTGGCGCGCGCGGTCCGCTGGCGGCGCGACCGCTACCGGGCGGCGTCGGCCGCGCCGCCGCCGAAACGGCGCCACCGGCCCGCGGCCCCGGCCCCCGACCCCTCGGTGGCCGGCTTCGCCTACCGCCCCCTGGCCTCGCTCGAGGGACGCCGGGGCGCCTGGTATCCGGCGGGCGAGGTGATCGACCGGCCCGCCGGCGAGCGGTTCCGGGTGTGGCTGCGGCCGGGGACGGTCAATCGGGTGCGGGCGGAGCAGCTCGGCGACGCCGGCGATCCCCGTTAGGGCCAAGGAGAGTCGCCGGCGGTCACGGCCTCGATCGTCGGGATGAACCGAGCGCGGGGTGCGCGGGCAGGGTGTGCCCCAGCGGCGTTCTCAAACCGTCCCTGTCCTCCCGCTCGCGGATCGCGGCGTCGCGCCTGGCCGGGCACAGGGCGTCGGCGAGGCGGCCCTGCCCGTACCCGCGGGGCTCGTCTCCGATCGCGCCACCCTCGTCGCGGCCCAGCACACCACGGGCAACGGGTTCCGCGGCCACGTCGGTGAGCGGTCGCGCGTTGCCGAAGTCGGCCGCGAAGGCGCGTTTGTCGGAGGAGATAGGTCGATTTCTCTTCTATTGTTATGAGGTAACATAGCAGGACAAGGTCCAGTGCTGAAGAAGAGGGGGCGGGGTGCTGATCTACGCGCACCGGGGGTCGTCGTGGGCGCGACCGGAGAACACGCTGGCGGCGTTCCGGCAGGCGATCGCGGACGGGGCGGGTGGCGTGGAGCTGGACGTGCGGGCGACCGCCGACCGCGTGCCGGTGGTGCTGCACGACCGGGATCTGGCGCGGACGACCGACGGCCGGGGGGCGGTGGACGCGCTGCCGCTGGAGGCCGTCCGGCGGCTCGACGCGGGCGCCGGCGAGCGGGTGCCGACGCTGGACGAGGTGCTCGGCCTGCTCGCCGGCCGGCTCCGGCTCAACCTCGAGGTGAAGCAGGAAGGGATCGAGCGGGAGCTGGCGGCGGTGCTGGCCCGTCACCCGGCCGCGGAGTGGGCCGTCTCGTCCCTCGACTGGTCCGTCCTGGCCGCCGTCCGCACTCGCGATCCCGCGGCCGAGCTGTGGCCGGTCGCGCACCGAGTGTCCGGGGGGCTATTCGCGGCGGCGCGGGACCTGGGGGCGGCCGCGGTCGCGCTGCGGGGAGACGGGGTGACCCCGGGGGTGGTGCGCCGTGCCGGGGCGGCCGGGCTGAGGGTGGTGGTGTGGACGGTGAACCGGATCGAGGACGCGCGGCGGGCGCGGGATCTGGGCGTGGCCGGGCTCTGCACCGACGCTCCGGCGTTGGTCCGGCGGGGATTGGCGGAAGCACCGGCGAAACCGCGTCGACGAGCGGGCGACGAGCGAGCCGGCGACCGAGGACGAGCTCGTCCCCAACCTCGGTGACCGCTCGCCCAGCTTCGTGCTCTCCGGCGAAGGCGCGACGGGGAGCGCGGCCACGCCGTCGCCCTCGTGGCGCGACACGGCCGAAACGCCGGTGGCCGTTAGCGTGCTGAAGGGCGCGGGTGACCCGTGTCCCCACCCCGGTGTCCCGCCGCAGCGCACCCGGGCCGGGTGTTCCCCGGCGAGGCGCAGCCCGCCGGGCCGCGCGGCCTCGTCGACGCGGAGACGGCCCCGACCCTGACCGATGCCCGCCCCCCACGCTGGACCGGCCGCGGTGGCGGGGTCTCGGCCGGTCCAGCGCCGCGGCCGCCGCGGCGCTCGACGCCCATTCCGCGGTGGCGCGGCGCACCCGCCGGCGGTTCGCGACCGAGGGCTGGCTGCGCCCCTGGCCCGCAAGTCCCCGGACCGCGTCTCCGAGCGGATCCGGGACGGCGACCTGGCGGCCCGCCAGGTCGCCCCCGCCCGCGCGGCGCCGCCGGGGGGCAGGCACGGTGGAGCCTGCACCCACTGGCCGGAGGGGTGGTGCCCCCGGAGGCGTTCGGGGCGGTCCCGCACGGGACGGTGCGCCGCGCGCTCACAACGCCGGGCTCGGGCAGCACCCGAGCGAGCGGTGGCGCCCCGCCCCGACGGCCGACCCCGCCTCCGTCCGGCAGTCAAGAGATCCTCGACGTCTGCGAGCGGCCCTTCGCCCCGGCCCGCCCGGCCGTCCGCCTCGACGAGACCGGTTGCCAGCCCCTGGCCGATGCCCGGCCGTTCCGCCCACCGGCACCGGGCCGAGCCGCCAGTCAGGGCCCGGAGAACGTGCGCATCGGCGTCACTGGCGCCAACGCCCTCTACCGCGTCGACCCGGCGTCGGGCGACCTCGCCCTGGTCACCGTCTTCCCCGGCCTGCCGGGAGCGGGGGAGAACCCCGCGCGGAACGCGGCCGCCGAGCTCGACCCGGTGCCGACCGGCGTCGCGCCCGCCCCGGACGGCGGCGCCTTCGTCGGCTTCCTGGGCGGCTTCCCCTTCCCGCCCGGCTCGGGCAAGGTCGTCCGCGTCGCCCCCGACGGCGCCCAGCGCGACGTGACCACCGGCCTGACGGCGGTCGTCGACGTCGAGATCGGCCCAGACGGGGCGCTCTACGTCACCGAGTTCGCCGCCGGCTACGACGCCGAGGGACAAACGGGCTGGCGCGCGGACAGCGGCCGGGTGCTGCGCGTCCCGGAGGCCGGCCCGCCGGAGGTGGTCGCCGCCGGCCTGAACAAGCCGAACGGGCTCGCGTTCGACGACGCCGGCAACCTCTTCGTCGTCGTCAACAGCGATGCCCCGCCCCAGGCCGGCGCACGGGGGCAACTCTTGCGCTTCGACGACATCGCTCCCATGGGCGAGGGCGGGACCCCGGCGGCCCGATCGTCGGCCTCCGCACCCGCGCCCGGGTCGGTCCGCGGGGCGGAGATAGCGGGGAAGGGCGACCCGGTCGAGGGGATCCTCGCCGATCGGTAACCGGTCGGCGAGGGTCCGTGCCGGATGGCCCTCCCGGCGGTCGAGACCGGGGCGATCGCGGACGCCGCCCCGCCGGCGCTGGCCGAGACGGTCCCGCCCGTGATCGGCGAAGTCACCGCCAGGTCGGTCACCCACACCATCGACCCCCACACCCGCGCCGACCAGGTCGCCGCGATGGGCAGCTACCCGGACGACGCCGAGGACCCGGCGCAGGAGGCGGCGTCCCCGCTGATCGGGCGGGCGGACAACCCGCCGCTGCCCGCACCGTCTGTCCCCTTCGCCGACCGTCACCGCCGGCTGGGCTCCCTGCAAGATCCCGGCGGTCGGCACGGGCATCCCCGGGTTCGTCGAGGCGATCGGGTGCTCCGGGCCGCTCGCCGCCGTCCCGGAGCACCCGATCGCCTCGCCCCCTGACGAGTCACCCTTCGACCGATCGGGGGCGGGCCCCCGCGTCCCACGTCCACCGATCGATGCCCGGCG
>CADCWL010000153.1 GCA_902806405.1 uncultured Thermomicrobiales bacterium
AACCGCCGAGTGCGCTTCTCCAGGTGGCCGATGGCTGAGCCGCGGCGGTTCCCGGTCTACAGGATTGCGATCTGCGACGGCTCCGGGTGCCGGCATCTGACGGTCATCGACCGGGCCGGGTCCCCGCGGCAGGCGGCCCGGTGGCTCGCCCTCCTCGCCGAGCAGCTGCGCGGGCGGGGCGCCCTCGGCGCGTTGGAGCTGACGGAGGCGGGGACGGGCCGGGTGGTCGCCGTCCGCCGGGTCTGGTCGCGACCGAGGCGGCGGTGAATCCGATCCCCGTTGTGCCGCCGGGGGCCGGGGCGCCGCACGCGCCCGGCCCTCGCGGCCGGGTTCGTGTTTAAGCCCCCCGTGCGCGGCCGGACGCGGAGGTGGCCGGGCGCCTCCGCGTCGCCGTCGACGCCGTCCGCCGTCGTCCTAAGCGCGGCACGCTCGCCGGGCGGCACGAGCGTGCCCCCGGAATTGGCTCGTTTGGGGGAGGTCGCGGCCGTCCACGCTGGCCTAGGCTTGCGGCACGATCGGGCGCGGGGGCCGGCGGGCGCCGGCCAGCGGCCGCTGCGGCCCCCGCGCCCGGCCCCCGGGGGGAGGGAACACCGTGCGACGGTTCGGACCCCTGTGGCTCTGCGGCCTCGCCCTGGCGTTCGGCGCGGCCGGCGGCGCGGCCGGGGCGGGGGCGCTGGCCCACGAGGACGCCACGCCCGCGGCCACCCTCAGGAGGGTCGTGGGCGAGCTGTACGAGGCGGACGCCGGCGGCGGCTTCGCGGCCTGGGACCCGGCCCCCGGCTGGGAGGTCTTCGCCTCGCAGCTGCTCGCCGACGGGACGACGGGCGCTTCCCTGGCCGCCCCCTACGATCTCGGAAACACGACCGACTACGCGGTGGAGGCGGAGGTCCGGCTGGCGCCCGCCGACTGCGGCGGCCGCCCCTTCGGCGTCTTCGCCGGGAGCGCGGCGCGGGGGACGTCCTGGGCGGGCCCCGACTGCGCCGGCTCGGTCGGGATCTGGGGCGGGGACGGCCCGACGCCCGGCGCCGCCGAGGCCGTCGCCCCGTTCGCGCCCGGCGGCGGCTGGCACACGTACCGCCTGGAGGCGCGCGGCACGCACCTCCGGCTCCTGGTGGACGGCGCGGTCCTGCTCGAGACCCACGGGGCCCGGGTCCTCGGCGGCGGCCGGGTCGGCGTCTTCAGCGACGGGGAGCAGGTCACCGTCCGCCGCTTCGCGGTGATCAGGCTACCGCCCGCCGCTTCGCGGTGATCAGGCTACCGTCGGTCGCTTTGCGGTGATCAGGCCGTAGCGCCGCCCCGGCAGGAGGACGCCATGCCGCCCCCCCGCGGAGGTCCGGGGGGCGAGGGCCACCGGCTCGGGGGCGCCTATCATTGCGGACTAGGCGCATTATCCAGCGGCGCCCCCCCTTTGCCCCCCGCCCCGACCGAACGAACCCTGCCCGATGCCGCCCGTCGGGTCTCGGGGTCGGGCGTCGATCTCGGCACCCGCCTTATTCTCCCCGGCGCCGGTTCCGGCCCGTCGCTGCCTCACCATCGAAGGCGTCGGCCGCGCCCGCTTCGGGAGCACCGGCCACGGCCGAACGGTGCCCGCCCCGGGGTAGCCCATTCGGGGGACGGAGAGCTGGCCGGTTTCGGGGAGTCGCGGGCCGTTGCGTGCCCCTAGCCTCGTCCCAGGGGCTGGGTGCGCCCGGGACGGTCCCGGGCGCGCCGCCGCCACGCGGCGCCGCGCGGTGAGGACGCTCGCCTACGTGGCCCCCGCCGTCGTCGCCCTCGGCCGGGCCCAAGGGGCCCAAGATGCCCCTTCCCCCCAAGGCCAAGGCCCCCGGCAACAAGAACAAGAAGAAGTAGGAGCGCCGAGCGACCGCCCCACGGCCGCCACGCGGGCGACCACCGGCAACGAGGTGACCACGTCCTGGATCGACATCTACCGGGTGGAGGGGGGGCGGATCGCCCAGCACTGGGGGCTCGGCGACGACCATCGGGTGCGCCGGCTCGACGGACGAACCCTTAACATCCGTTTGAGGCGCTCCCGCCCGCCGCGGTCTACGCTGCGGAAGACCCCGGCCCCCCGTGCCCCGGTCGCCGTCCGCGCAACGACCGAAAGCGAAGAGGAGCGACCGTGGGCGACGACCTGATCCTGCTCGGCAACGAGCCCCGCGCCTACCGCGAGGCGATGGCGGCCGCGCTGGGGGCGCTGCGCCCCGCCCTCACCGTGCGGGCGGTCGAGGCGGCGCGCCTGGACGCGGAGGTGGCGCGACGGCGGCCCCGGCTGGTGGTCTGCAGCCGGCTCACCGACGCCGTGCGGTCCCGGGCGGGCGCCTGGGTCCTCCTCTACCCGGACGGGGCGCGGCTGGTGGCCAGCCGCGTGGCGGGGGAGGAGGCGCTGGGCGCGGACCTGGGGCTCGCGGAGCTGGTGGCCCTCGCCGACCGCGCGGTCCGAGCCGCCGCCTAAGCGGACCAGCGGATCCACGTCGAACCACCTCGGGCATCGCGCGACGCGGCTTGCGGACAACGTCGGCTACTCGCCGCACGGGTTCCAACGCAGGTCGCCCAAGTCAACGCTGCGGACGGCGGCCGTCGGCGCGCTCAGCGCCCGTGCCGGACGAAGGCCTCCCCCTCGACCACCTCCGGGGCGGCGGCCGCCCCGCTCGGCAGGTTCCGCCGGGCCCACTGACTTGGCTCGTTTGGGGGAGGTCTCCCCCCGCAGCAGCGGCTACGCTGTTGATCTTGTCGTCGTACGGACGACGGGGATCCCCCGCAGCGGAAGGAGTGAGCCGTGGACGGGATGCGATTCGATGCGCTCGTGCGGCGGCTGCACGCCGCCCGCTCCCGGCGACGGGTGCTCCTGGTGGGGCCGACCGCAGTCGCCGCGGCGCTGCTCGGCGGGCCGCGGGCCACCACCAGCCGGAGCATTGTGCCAAGGAGGGCCAGCGGCTCACCCCGAGCAAGGCGTGCTGCCCCGGCCTGGTCGCGGCCGGCGATGGCCGGTGCCGCGGGGTGTGCCTGGAGCCGTCGTGCTGCTGCAACTGCGTTAGCGACGTGCCCGACCCCGCCGGCCCCGGAAACGTCACGCGGACGATCGTCTTCTGCGGCACCGAGTTCACCACCCGCGAGGCGTGCTTCGCGCACTGCGCGACCCTGGGCAACGTCGGCAAGGGCTTCGGCTGCGCGCCCCCTGGCACGGCGTTCAGCTGCGGCCGCCCCGAGTGCACCTTCGGGTTCCCCGAGCCCGGCACCCCGGCCGACTGCGGCTGCGTGCTGACGACCTGCCCTGCCTGAGCGGATGGTTCCCGTCCGCTCCCCCCGTCTTTTCCGGGACGAACAGCGGGGCCCCGCTTCATAGAGATAGGGCGCGGACAACGGACATTATCCCGCCAAGCTCGGCCGCCGATTGCCGCCCAAAACGGCCGCCGCCGGCGGGGATGCCCCCCACGCTCCACCGTTGCCCACAATGGCGCCGGACGGCCGCCCTCGGGTCCGGCGCCATTGTGGGGGGTCGGGGGCTTACGGGGCCGCTCAGCGCGTCGGCTGTCGAGACGGTGGCGTTGCCCCTGGTGTCGGAACCGGGCAGTAGCTGTCGCTTCCACCATCCCGTGACTCCGAGGATCCGGACCGGCTGGCGTGGCGACCCGACCCCTTACGTCCCTCCCAGGTTTAGCCCCGTCGCGACGATCCGCGCAACGTCCGCCTCGGAGAGGGCAGCGGGGTGCGCGCTCGCCTTCCACGCCGCGACCATCCGGCGGTACCGCTCGAGCGACGGCCGGTGGTTGTTCACCACCCCCTTGATGCCCAGCAAATTGCGCTTCAGGTCTTCGACGAGGACTTGGGCGTACGCCAGGTGCAGGGGTTCGTCGTTGTGGTCGAACCCGACCTGCTCCCACTAGGAGAGGTCGACGTTGGTCTTCCCCTTGTGGTCCAGGAGGGCGCTCGCCATCACCAGCGTGTCGGCGACCAGGTCGCACTCCTCGACGGGCAGACGGTTTTCGTGCACCTGCCCGAGGACGCGGTGGTACTGGGCCTCGAAACCGTTCTCGAGGACCTTGACGATGTGCTCGTAGCCGTAGAAGGCGGAGTCGTCCGGAGCCACCTGTACCAGGATGCGGTACTGATTGGCGAGGATCCGGCGCTCGATCGGCGAAAGCGGCGGCTGCTGATCGGTCGTGGGTTCGGTCAGCGCTTCGGCCCCTCCTGCAACAACGCGCTCCCTTTCCGGTCTCGCACACGCCTGGCCACGTTTCGATTATCGCAACCCCGCGCTTAACGCTGCCGTCAGCGCGGCCGGTCGGGTCCGCCGGCCGGCCGCTCGGCCCAGCCGCGGCGGTCGGCCTCCGCCCGCGGCACCGTCAGCACGAGCGCCTCACCCTCGTAGCCCACGAACACCTCGACCGGCACCCAGTAGTCGGTG
>CADCWL010000154.1 GCA_902806405.1 uncultured Thermomicrobiales bacterium
CCGGGGTGGAGCGGACGGTGCGGTTCGCCGCCGCTGCCGATCCCGTCCGCTGGTTCTGGTCGAGCGGCGACGCCTGGGGCACGGTCCGGCAGGCGCCGGGCCCGGAGGGGACCGGCGTCGAGCTCGCGGTCCTGGGCGGGGAACTGCCGCTTCGACGGCTGGAGCTCGACGGCGCGGGCGGGGCCGATCTGGAGCGGCCCCGGACGCTGCGCCGGGGCGAGACGGCGGCGGTCCGGGTGCCGCCGCCGTAGGCGGAGCGATCGGGGGTCGGGCCCGGCCGGGACCCCCCGGGGTCGCGCGGAACGCGCGGTGCGACCGACCGGCAGCGGTCGGTATACGACCAAAGGAGGTCGAACGTGGAGCAGCGGAGCTACAGTCGGCGAGACTTCTTGCGAATGAGTGCGGCCGCCGGGGCCGGCGTCGCCGTGGCGGCGGGGGCCAGTGACGGCCTTGCCGCGTCCCTGTCGGCCGCCCAGGCGGAGCCGATCGAGGTCAGCTACGCCAACTACAGCTCGGGAGCGGACAAGGAGCTCTGGGACGGCATGATTGCCTCGTTCCAGGAGCAGAACCCCAACGTCCGGGTCGTCTACTCCCCGATCGCGGGCGCCAGCTGGGGCGAGTACTTCGACAAGGTGGCGACCCTGATCGCCGGCGGTAACCCGCCTGACGTCGTCCGGGTCGCCATCGAGGGGACGCTCCTGTTCGTCCGCCGCCAGCTCCCGATCCCGCTCGACGACTACATGGCTGGCGACCCGGAGATCGAGGAGTTCCTGGCCGACGTCAACCAGCAACTGATCGACCCGTTCGTCATCGACGGCCAGACGTGGCAACTCCCGTTCGACTGGAACAACATGGTCATGTGGTACAACACCCGGCTCTTCCGGGAGGCGGGTCTCGAGCCGCCCGCGCCGGACTGGACCCGGGACCAGTGGTTGGAGACGGCGCGAACGCTGACCAAGGACGGCGTCTACGGCTTCGGCACGGCGGTCCAATACTTCGCGGGCGTCATGCCGTGGATCTTCAACGCTGGGGGCAACCTCCTCAGCGACGACTGGAGCCAGTCCCGGATCGACTCGCCGGAGGTGCGCGACGCAGTCGACTTCATGCGCAGCTTGATCTGGGAGCACGAGGTCGCGCCCCAGGCCCCCGCCGACCACAACGACATCCTCAACCTCGCCTCCGCCGGGAACATAGCGATGTGGGGTGGGGGCCGCTGGCCGACGCTGACGCTGACCAACGCCGGGTTCACCGACTTTGACGTCCAGTTCTGGCCGAAGGGCTCGACCCAGCTCACCGAGTTCGGGGTCGGTGGCTTCCCGATCTTGAAGAGCTCCGAGCACCCCGACGAGGCCTGGACCTGGGTGAAGTACCTAACCACGCCGGAGGCCTTCGAGGTCATCACCCGGCTGGGCCAGAGCATCCCGGCGCGCCGCTCGGTGGCCAAGAGCGAGGCCATGTTCGCGCTGCCGCCCGCCAACGCCGGCATCTTCTACGACTCGATCGACGCCCGGGAGGCAAAGCCGGTCCCGTCGCCGGCGGCCTACAACGAGGTCGAAGCGGTCGTCCGCCGACACCTCGGCTCCATCCTGGCCGATGAGGCGGACACCCAGGAGGCCCTGGCGGACGCCCACGAGGAGGTCGGCGCCATCCTGGCGCGTTAGGACCGGTGCCGGGGGCGGGGACCGCGGCCGCGGTCCCCGCCCCCGGCCGGACCCGTGCCCCCCTAGGGGGGCGACGATCGGCGATGACCATGGAGGGTGCCATGGAGGCCACCGCAGGATCGAGCGGCGCTCCGCGATCGGCGCTCGGCCGCTGGCGTCGGCGCGAGACGTTCGCCGCTTGGGCCTTCCTCCTCCCGTCGCTCGTCCCCTTCGTCATCTTCGTCGCCGGGCCGCTGCTCGCCGCCGTCGCGCTCAGCTTCTTCCGGTACGACATCTTGACGCCGCCGGAGTTCGCCGGCCTCGACAACTTCCGTCACCTCTTCGCCGACGACCGCATCCTCGCCGTCTACCGCAACACCGTCGTCTACGTCGCCGGCACGGTCGGCCTCGAGACGGTGCTGGCCCTGCTGCTCGCCGTGGCGACCCACCGGCAGATCCCCGGCGTCCTCCGCTACGTCTTCCGGACCGCCTACTTCTTCCCCGTCCTGACCTCCCTTGCGGCGGTCTCGATCGTCTGGGGGTACCTCTACCACACGAACTTCGGGGTCATAAACTACTACCTCGGGACGATCGGCGGTCCGCAGATCCGGTGGCTCACCTCGAGCGCCTGGGCGATGCCGGCGTTGGTCTTCCTCGGCGTCTGGAAGAGCCTCGGCTTCAGCTACATCCTCTTCGTTGCCGGCCTCCAGAGCATCCCTCGGCACCTCTACGAGGCGGCAGCGATCGACGGCGCCGGCCGGCTCTCGACCTTCGCCAACATCACCCTGCCGATGCTCTCGCCGACCATGTTCTTTGCCGTCGTGATCGCGCTCATCAACGGCTTCCAGATCTTCGACTCGCCCTACATCATGACCCAGGGCGGACCCGGGGACTCCACCCGGACGGTCGCGATGTACCTGCAAGAGCAGGGCTTCCGCTTCTTCGACATGGGGTACGCCGCGACGGTCTCCCTGACGCTCTTCCTCGTGATCCTCGTCTTGACGCTGATCCAGTTCCGGTTCGGCCGGTCCTGGGTCCACTACGGCTAGCGGTCCCCGGGAGCGGTCTATGGCGACGACGACCCCGATCGGCCAACTCGAACGGGAACGAGCAGGACCGGCGGCGCGGGACGTCGTCCGGCCGACGCGATGGCGCGAGCACGCCTTCGACTGGGGGGTCAACCTCCTCCTGCTGGCCGGCGGCGTCCTGATGCTGGCCCCCTTCGTCTGGGCGTTCTCGACCTCGTTCCGACTCGGGCGCGAGTCGTTCTCCCTGCCACCCCAGTGGTTGCCGACCGACTGGCGGCTCGACAACTACCGGGCCGTGCTTGACGCGCTGCCCTTCTTCCGGTTCGTCTTCAACAGCTTCAAGGTCGCCGCGCTGATCACGCTGCTCCAGGTCGTTACCTGCTCGACGGCCGCCTTCGCCTTCGCCCGCCTCCGCTTCCGGGGGAGGGACGCCCTGTTCTTCGTCTTCCTCTCCTCGCTGATGATCCCCCAGTACGTGACCATCATCCCGATCTTCATCATCGTCCGACGGCTCAACCTGCTCGACAGTCATTGGGCGCTGATCCTGCCGTCGGCGTTCAGCGCCTTCGGCATCTTCCTGCTCCGCCAGTACTTCCTGACGATCCCGCGCGACCTCGAGGACGCCGCCCGGATCGACGGCGCGGGCTTCTTCGAGATCTACCGACGGATCATGCTCCCGCTGGTCGCGCCCGCCCTGGTGACCTTGACGATCTTCTCGTTCAACTACCACTGGAACGAGTTCTTCCGACCGCTGATCTTCCTGACGACCTGGGAGCAGATGACGCTGCCGCTCGGGTTGACGGTCCTGCGCGGCTACCTGGGAACCGGCAACACGGCGGCGGTGATGGCCGGCGTGACCATGGCGATCACCCCGGTCCTGCTCGTCTTCCTGCTCTTCCAGCGCTACCTGATCGAGGGGATCACCCTCACCGGGCTGAAGGAGTAGACGCGTGAACGTCGCTCGCGTCCGCCTCCCCTTCCCGGCCCGACCCGTCCGCCCCGCCGATGGCGAGCACGACCGGCCGGGTTCCCTCCTCCGGGTCGGCGGGACGCTGCTCTGGCAGCGGATGGCCCCATTGGCCGCCCTCAACCTCGTCGGGGTCGTCGCCGCGGCGCCGCTCGTCGTGCTCGGGCTGCTGCTCGGCTTCGGTCCCCTCGTGGTCCTCAGCGCCGTCGCCATCTACCCGGCCGTCGGGGGCTTGACCGCGGCGGTCGTCGGCGAGCTGCGCGGCGAACCGGGCGGCCTCGGCCGCCGCTACTTGGCCGCCATCCAGACGCGCTGGCGACCGTTGGCCCTGCTCGGCGTCCTGGGCAACGGTTGCGTCGCCGGGAGCCTCGTCACCACGTCGCGCGTCCTCGACCAGGGCCGCGGCGCGGGGGCAGCGACGATCGGGCTCTGGCTGCTTCAGAGCGGGTTCCTGGTCCTGATGGTTGCGCTGTTGACCTACGCCGTTCCGCTGGCCGCCGCCTACGGAACAGGGGCTCGGCTCGCCCTCCGCAACGGCCTCGTCCTGGCGGTCGCGGCGCCGCTGCCGTCCGTCGGGATGGTCGGGCTGGTGGTCGCCCTCGGCGTGTCGACGCTCTGGGTCGGTCTCGGTATGTGGCTGGCGGCGCCGGTGGTCGTCGCCGTCTTCAGCGCGGCGAACTGCCACCGCGAGGTCGAGCGGCGACGGGCGGAGGACGCTCGGCCATGAGCACGGTCGCCCGTCGGGTGCCGACCGCGAGCGCCGCCCGCCGACCCGGGGTTGTCCTCCAGCCCGCGGTCGCCCGGGCTTTCGGCAGCGGCGTTCGGCAAGTCGTCGCCGCGGTCCGCCCGACCCTCGGACCAACGCCGCGCCTGGTCGCGGCAGCCAAGCCGTTCGGCGGGTCGCCAGAGCTGCTCGACAGCGGCGGCGCTGTGGCCCGCCGAATCGTCGCCCTTCCCGACGCGGCCGCCGACGTCGGGGCCATGTACGCCCGCTCCGTGATCTGGCGGACGCACGAGGAAGCCGGCGACGGGACGGCCACCACGGCCGTCATCTTCCAGGCCGTGTACGAGGCCGGCGCCCGCTGGGTCGCGGCCGGCGGCGACCCCCAAGCGCTCCGGACCCACCTCGGGCGGGCGAGTGACCTGGTGCTCGGCGCGCTCACGGCGATGTCGGTGCCGCTCCGCGGCAAGGCGCGCTTCACGCAGGCGGCCCTGGCGGCGTGCGCCGACTGGGAGTTGGCGTGCCTGCTCGGCGAGATCTTCGACGTCGTCGGCGGCGAGGGGCAGGTGGATGTGCGAGGGGCCCCCGGCCGCGGGAGCGACCGGGAGTACGTCGACGGGATGCATTGGCCGGGCGGCGTCCAGTCGGCCCTCTTTGTCGCCGACTCACCCGACCGCCGCGCGGTCCTGGAGGACGCCGGCCTCCTGATCACCGACCTCGACCTGACCGACCCGGGCGACGTCCGGGGGATCGTCGCCCGGGCTCGCGCCGCGGGTCTCCGGGGCCTCGTCGTCGTCGCCCAGCGGCTGTCGGATCGGGCCATCGGCGCCCTGACAGCGAGCCAGGACCCGCCCGGCTTCCGCGCGATCGCCGTCAAGACGCCCGGGACCGGCGAGCGGGCACGGTTCGTCGCCATGGAGGACCTGGCCCTCCTCACCGGCGGCCGGGTGGTCGCCCGGGCCGCGGGTGACCGCGTCGACGACGCGCGCGACGACTGGTTCGGGCGCGCCCGGATCGCCTGGGCCGACCGCGACCACTTCGGCGTCGTGGGGGGCAGGGGGGATCCGCGCCAGCTGCGCCGCCGCGTCGCGCGGCTCCGATCAGCGCTGCAGGAGGAACGCGACGACGAGCGCGGCACCGCCCTGCGCAACCGGCTCGCCAAGCTGCTCGGGGGGTCGGCGACGCTGTGGGTCGGCGGCGCCAGCCCAACGGAGGCGGCGGCGAGAAAGGCGAACGCGACCCGCACGGTCGCCGTCCTGCGCGGGATCGTCGTCGGCGGCGTCGTGCCGGGTGGCGGCGCGGCCTTCCTGGACTGTCGGGAGGCATTGGACGCGGCGGCGGCGGCGAGCGCCGACGCCGCCGAGCGGGCGGCCCTTCTGCTCGTGGCGCGGGCGCTTGAGGAGCCGACCCGGACGATCGCCGCGAACGCCGGCGCGGAACCCGGGGCCGTCCTCGCCGGGATCGCGGAGGCGGGGCGCGGCGCGGGGTACGACGCCCGGAACGGCCGCGTGGTGCGCATGGCGGACGCCGGGGTGGTCGACTCGACGGCGGTGGCCAAGACCGCGGCGAGGGCGGCGATCGCGGGCGCGGCCCAGGCGCTCACGATCGCCGCGCTGGTCCAGCATCGCTCGCCGGCGATCGCGACCCAGCCGGCCTAGGGACGAAAGCCCCCTCTCGGGGAAGGATGTCGAGACGGTCCATGCTAGCGCTCGCCGCGAACCACCCAGCGACCTCGCCGACAACGCCACCGGGCGACGTCGTCCACGCCTTCGCGACGTCGCCCTGCTTCGGCGCCGACGGGCTCTGCCTCAGCGCCCGCGAGTCGGGGCTGTGGTGCTCCCGGGACGGCGGCGCGACCTGGCGACCGGCTTCCGAACCGGGGGATGGCCGCGCCACCGCCACGTCGGCGGTGGCCTTTTCGCCCCGCTTCGCCGAGGATCGGACCGTCTTCGCGGGGGGGCACGGGGTGGTCCTCCGGTCGCTGGACGGGGGGCGACGGTGGCGGGCGATGGTGCTACCGTCCCCGCCGCCGCTCGTCTCCTGCCTGGTCGCCTCGCCCAACTACGGGGCGGACGGCCTCCTCCTCGCCGGCACCTTGGAGGACGGCGTCCTCCGATCGACGGACCGCGGGGAGACGTGGCGGCGGTCGAACTTCGGCCTGCTCGACCCGTCCGTCCTCGCGCTCGTCGCCGCCCCCGGCTTCGACCGCGACGAGGCGCTCTACGCCGGGACGGAAACGGGACTTTTCGCCAGCGAGAACGGCGGGCGATCCTGGCGGGAGACGCCGTTCCCCGACGACGTCGGGCCCGTGCTGGCGCTCGCGATCTCCCCGACGTTCGCGGCCGATGGCGTCCTCTGGGCCGGCACCGAACGGTCCGGTCTCTGGCGCTCGGCCGACCGGGGTCGCGACTGGCTACGGGTCGATCCAGGGACCATCGTCGAGCCGGTCGACGGCATCGCCTTGCCGTCGGCCCCCGAGGCCGCCGAGGTCGTGCTCGCGATCTTACCCACGGAGGCGATGATCTCGCGCGACGGCGGCAGAAGCTGGGCCACCGCGCTGGCAGCGCCGGTCGGCCATGGGGGCATCGCGTCGGTCGCCTTCCCTTCGGGGGCCGGGGTCGGGTCGGAGCTGCTCGTCGCGCTGCGCGACGGCGCGGTCGTGCGCGGGACGCTAGACGTGTGACGGTCGACGGATGCGGGGAGGCGTGCGGTCGGGAGGGACGGGGGCAAGACGACGGCGCCCCCGGAGCCGGCGAGGCGGCTTCGGGGGCGAGGGCGCGCCACGACGGCCAACCCGAGCGGGGGACGGTCCGACGACGGCGGCGGGCGGAAGGCAACGGGAGGGGACAGTGGCGACGGCGACGACGGCGGCACCGAAGGTTTATCGGGGGGACGCCCTTCGGGCGGCGGCGATGCCGCTCGGGGGCCTGGGGACGGGAACGATCGCGCTGGCCGGCGACGGCTCCCTACGGCAATGGCAGATCCACAACCAGGTCAACCACGTGGCCTGCGTGCCCCACTCGTTCTTCGCCGTCTGGTCCCGA
Source organism: uncultured Thermomicrobiales bacterium (assembly GCA_902806405.1). Taxonomy (GTDB): domain Bacteria; phylum Chloroflexota; class Chloroflexia; order Thermomicrobiales; family UBA6265; genus CADCWL01. Next base: position 7,401 of record CADCWL010000154.1, read on the forward strand.
AGCCACCGACCGCCGGATGAGCCGATCGCCCGCGTCCTCCAGTCCGCCGCGCTCTACGACGCGGAGGGCCCGCCGGCGCCGCCGACCTCGAACGACCACGTCGTCCCCATCCCCCACCGCCGGCTCTTGGCCAAGCTGCCCGGCGTCCGGGGCACGGAGTTGGTCGGCGGGTACCCGATCGCCGAGCTGCGCTACGAGGACGATGCCCTGCCGCTCCGCGTCTCGCTCGAGGCGTTCAACCCGTTCATCCCCCTCCAGAGCAAGGACTCCGGCTTGCCGGCCATCCTCTTCAACCTCAGGGTCGAGAACCCGAGCGAGCGGGTGCAGCTGGCCTCCGTCGCGGCCACGCTTCAGAACGCTGTCGGCTGGGACGGGATCGCGCCGATCTTCGACACCCGTTCCCAGCTCTACGGCGGCAACGTCAACGCGCTGGTTCGCGTCGGCGACATGACGGCCCTGTCGATGGGCAACGCCTGGCTCCCGGCGGACGACCCCCGGGCCGGCACGATGGTCCTGGCCGTCCGTGCCCCCGAGGCCACGCACCTGACGCAGTGGGCAGACCTCGGCGCGTTCTGGGACGACTTTGCCGCCGACGGCAGGCTCGCCAACACCCAGGACTCCACCCCGAGCGCGGCGGGACGGACCTGGAACGGCGCGCTCGCCGTGCCGATGACGCTCCAGCCGGGCGAGGCCCGGACGGTGGCCTTCACCTTGGCCTGGTACTTCCCCAACCGCCACGTCAACTACTCCCAAAGCCACTACTTCAACTTCGAGGACGACAAGAGCAAGTTCTGGCTCGGCAACCGCTACAACCGTTGGTTCCGCTCGGCTCTGGACGTGGCGACCTACGTCGAGGAGCACCGCGACCGCCTGAGCGACCAGACGCGGCTCGCCCGGGACACCTTCTACGACACGACCCTGCCGGCCCCGCTGATCGAGGCCGTTGGGTCCCAGATGAGCATCGCCCGCACCCCGACCTGCTTCTGGGTCGAGGACGGGACCTTCTACGGCTTCGAGGGCTGCAACGGGGCCTCGACGCCCCACAACGAGCCGGTCGGCGGGTGCTGCCCGCTCAACTGCACGCACGTCTGGAACTACGAGATGGCGCTCGCCCGGCTCTACCCCGACCTCGAGCGGACGATGCGCGACGTCGAGTGGGACATCCAGCAGCACCCCTCCGGCTACCTGCCGCACCGCGTGCTGTTGCCCACCTACTTGCCCCGTATCTGGGACCGCGAGATCGGCGGTCCCGCCAACCCGGCGCTCGACGGGCTGCTCGGCGCGATCCTCAAGACCTACCGCGAGTACCTCGCGGGCGGTGACGAGGCGTGGCTCGACCGCGCCTGGCCGTCGGTCAAGCAGGCGCTCGAGCACGTCTGGAGCGCGCACGACCGCGCGCGGGCCGGGATCATCGAGGGCGAGCAGCCGAACACCTACGACATCTCGATCTACGGCGCCAACACCTTCGTCGGGACGCTCTACCTCGCGTCGCTCCGAGCGGTGGAGGAACTCGCCCGTCGCCGGGGCGAGGGCGACCTCGCCGGCGAGTGCCGGGCGGTGTTCGAGCGCGGGCGGGAGGCGCACGAGCGGCGGCTCTGGAACGGCGAGTACTACGTCCAGGAGGTCGACCTCGAGCGGTACCCGGAACAGAACTGGGCGACCGGTTGCCATGCCGACCACCTCCTCGGCCAGTGGTGGGCCCACCTGCTCGGGCTCGGGCACCTGCTCGACCCGGAGCACGTCCGGACGGCGGCCAAGGCAATCGTCGCCCACAACTTCCGGGCGAACTTCCGCGACGTCGATCAGAAGCCGCGGGCGTTCGCGACGGACGACGACCGGGGCCTGCTGCTCTGCACCTGGCCCCGCGGCGGCCGGCCGGCCGTGCCGACCCAGTACTCCGACGAGGTCTGGACCGGGATCGAGTACGAGGTGGCCGGCCTGCTGCTGCAGGAGGGCGAGCCGGAGTTGGCGCTGCAGGTCCTCGCCGCCGTCCGCGACCGCTACGACGGCCGCAAGCAGAACCCGTGGAACGACATCGAGTGCGGGGACCACTACGTCCGGGCGATGTCGTCCTGGGGGCTGCTGGAGGCGGCGTCCGGGTACGCCTACGATGCCGGGACGAACACGATCGGCTTCGCGCCGGCGATCTCGCCGGGGAACTTCCGGGCGCCGTTCGTCGCCCGCGACGGGTGGGGCCGGTTCTCGCAGACGGAAGACGACGACCGCCTGGAGGCGCGGCTGCGGATCTCGGCCGGCACCTTGGCGGTCGCCCGGGTTCGGCTGCGGCCGGGAACCCCGAGGAGCGGCTGCGCCGCGGAAGCGAATGGCCGGAGGATCCCAGCCCGTTTGGTCGTGTCCGGGCGGGACGCGACGGTGGTCCTCGACGAGTCGACCTCGCTCGGTGCCGGGCAGGAACTGTCGCTCGTGCTCGTCGCCGGATCGTAGGCCGCTTGCCCTCGACGTACGCGGCCCGTCGCCGCCCGCCGCGACCGTCCTCCGAGGCGGTGCCGCTGGGCCGATCCTATGCGTGCCCCATGGGCACGAAGTCGACGTCGTACCCGGGCCTCTGGGTTGCGGCCCTCTTGACGGCGATGCGCCTCGGTGAGTTACTCGCCCTCAGGTGGGAGGAGGTGGACCTCGAGCGGGGGACCCTGGCGGTGCGCCGCACCGCGACCCGTGCCGCCGACGGCCGCTTCACGGTCGGCGAACCCAAGGGCGGCCGAAACCGGCAGGTCGCCCTCGCACCGGAGGCGATTTTCGCCCTGCGCCGGTACCGGGCGCGTCAGGCGGAGCGCCGGCTTCGCCTCGGGTCGCTCTGGCACGACCCGGGGCTGGTCTTCGACCGCGGCGACGGGAGCGGCTTGACCCACCAAGCCGTCGGGGAACGGATGCGCCGCCGGGTGGCCCGGCTCGGGCTTTTGCCCATCCGCTTCCACGACCTCCGCCATTCGGCGGCGACGCTCTTGCTCGAGATGGGGGTTCCACCCGAAGATCGTCTCGGAGCTGCTCGGTCACGCGGGCATCTCGATCACGATGGACCGCTACAGCCACGCGACGGAGGCGATGCACCGCGAGGCGGCGGGGCAACTCGGCGAGCTGCTCCGCAGGCCGGACGAGCCGACCGACGACGCGCGTGACCAAAACGTGACCTAGCTTGGCATCAGGAGGGCAGAAAGTGCGCATCACGCGGGCAACCACCTACACCGTCGGTAACCCGTGGAAGAACTGGCTCTTTGTCCGACTCGACACGGACCAGCCGGGCCTGTACGGGATCGGCGAGGGGACGCTCAACGCCTTTGCCAAGACGGTCGAGGCGGCCGTCCACGAGCTCGCCCCCCGCTACGAAGGGCTCGACCCGTTCCAGGTCGAGACGATCTTCCAGCGGATGACGCGCGACCTCTACTCCGAGGGCGGCCAGATCCACATGAGCGCCGTCGCCGCGGTCGAGGTCGCCTGCTGGGACATCATCGGCAAGGCGACCGGCCGCCCCATCTACGACCTCCTCGGCGGCCGCTACCACGAGTCGCTCCCCGCCTACGCCAACGGCTGGTACGCCGGGCCGCGGACGCCGGAGAGCTTCGCCGAGCGCGCCCGCCAAGTCGTCGACCGCGGCTACAAGGCGCTCAAGTTCGACCCCTTCGGCGCCAACTACCGGACGATGGATCCGACCGAGCGCCGGCTCTCGCTGGCGATCGTGCGGGCCGTGCGCGAGGAGGTCGGCCCCGAGATCGAGCTGATGATCGAGGGGCACTGCCGCTTCTCGGTCGGCGAGGCGGTCTGGGTCGGCGAGCGGCTGGCGGAGTTCACGCCGACCTGGTTCGAGGAGCCGACCCACCACCTCAAAATCGACGCCGTCGTCGAGGTCGCCCGCAAGATCACGGTCCCGGTCGCCACCGGCGAGAGCTTCAGCTCGACCCACCAGTTCGCCGAGCTCCTCGCCCACAACGCCGTCAGCATCCTCCAGCCGGAGCCGGGGAGCATGGGCGGCATCTGGCGCACCCGGCAGGTCTGCGCGATGGCCGACGCCCACTACGGCGTCGTCGCCCCCCACAACGCCCAGGGGCCGGTCTCGACCGCGACCTGCGTCCAGATCGGCGCCTGCACCCCAAACCTGCTCGTCCAGGAGATCTTCGACGAGTTCAACGTCCCCTGGGAGCGGGACCTGGTCGACCACCCGGCCGAGGTGATCGACGGCCGCATCCCGGTCCCGAACCGCCCCGGCCTCGGCGTCGAGCTGAACTGGCCGGAGCTGGAGAAGCACCCTTACCAGGTCGCCAACTTCCTGCCGCTCTTCGCCCCCGGCTGGGAGCGCCGCGAGGGGGAGAAGAAGCCGCCCGCGCCAGAGGCGGCGGCGGTGGCGGCGGCGGACCAGGACGCCGTCCCGGCGGGGTGACGTCCGCGCCGCGGGCCCGCGCCCTGATCGTATGCGACGGGGCGGTCGCGCTGATCGAGCGTCGTCGCGATGGTCGCCGCTACCTGGTCTTTCCCGGCGGCGTGGCGGAGAGCGAAACGCCGGGCGAGGCCGCCGCCCGGGAGGTGATGGAGGAGCCCGGCCTCCTGATCGAGGTCGGCCCGCAGGTCGCGGAGGTGATGTTCGGCGGCGACGTTCAGATCTACTGCCTGGCAACGATCGTCGGCGGGGAGTTCGGCGCCGGTCGCGGTCGGGAGATGACCGGGCACGGAGGTCGCGACCCCGGAACCTACGCCCCGCTTTGGGTTCCCGTGGACGATTTGCCCCGGAAGCCGGTCCGACCGGGAGGCGTTGCCGAGCTGGTCCTTGCCGCGGTCAAGGACGGATGGTCAACGGAGGAGGTCACGTTCCATGACGGATGACGGCGCGCTCGCTTCTCATCGTCTCGCCGGTTGCCTCCCCATCCTCTGCACCCCCTTCGCCGACGACGGCGCCCTCGACCTCCCGAGCCTCGTCCGCGAGGTCGAGTGGGTGCTGACCGAAGGCGCCCGCGGCGTCGCCTGCCTCGCGATCGCGAGCGAGGGGTACAAGCTGACCGAGGGCGAGCGGGACGAGGTCGCTCGCGCCGTCGTCGCCGCCGTCGCCGGCCGCGTGCCGGTCGTCGTCTCGGCCGACGGGGCAGGGGTCGAACCGGCGATGGACCGCGCCCGCCGCGCCGCCGCGCTTGGCGCCGACGCCGTCATGGTCCTCCCTCCCTCCTTCGTCAAGCCGGACGCGGACGGGCTGCTCGACTACTACGCCCGCGTCGGCGAGGCCGCCGGCGTGCCGCTGATCCTCCAAGACGCGCCGCAACTGACCGGCGTCGCGATGGCGCCCCCCCTCTGGGCCCGGATGGCCGACGCGATCCCGACTCTCGCCGCGGTCAAGGCCGAGGGGACGCCCCAGGGTGCGACGATCTCCGAGACGCGCCGCCTGGCCGGGGACCGCCTCGCCCTCTTCTGCGGCTGGGGCGGCCTCGGCGTCCTCGACGCGCTGGAGCGCGGCGCCGCCGGCAGCATGCCCGCGCCCAACTTCACCCGCCTCTTCGCCGACGTCCAAACGGCTTACGATGCGGGCGACGAGGCCGGCGCCGCGGCCCGCTTCCGGGACGAGCTCCCCTTCCTTCTCTGGACGATGCAGTCGATCGACCACTCGGTCGCCGCCGCCAAGGAGGAGCTGCGCCGCCGCGGCGTCCTCGCCTCCGCCCACCAGCGACGCCCCGCCGGCCCCTTCGACGCCGTAGCCCGCGCGCAGCTCGCCCGCTTCCTCGACGCCCGACTCGCCGCGTAAGGCGCCGTCCCGCCGCGCCGTACCCGCCGACCGGGCGCGGGGTATCCTGGACGACGGCGGCTTCGTCGCGGCGGGGTGGGCGGGATGGCGAGCATCGGCGAGCGGGGGCGAGCGGTCCTCGGGGACGCGCGGGAGCTGCGGCGCCTGAAGTGGGTCGCCGTGCTCGCCCCGCTCCTCTTCCTCAGCGTTCTTGAGTTGGGTCGGCTCCTCTATCCGGTCCCCTTCCGCGGCTGGCCCGGCATCTTCGTTCTCCCGGTGGTGGTGCTCGGCGCCACGTTGCTCTTTGCCGAGGCGGTCTTCGGCGTCGTCGGCGCCGCCCAGCGCCGCCTCGCCCAGCAGAATCGGGAGCTGCTCGCCCTCCACGAGGCGGGACTCGGCATCCTTGGCGAGCTGGAGCCGGCGGCCGTCCTCCAGAAGGTGGTCGACCGGGCGCGGGAGCTGGTCGGGGCGGACGCCGGCGCGCTCTCCCTCCTCGGCGAGGGGGGCGCGATCGAGGCGTTCCTGACCTCTGGCGGGGCGCACGGCGCCTGCGCGATGGGGGAGCCGGACGGCGCGGACCGCGATGCCGGGGCGGCCGGCGCGCCGGCGTCGGCGATCCGGTGCGCCTTCTTCGAGGGTGGCCTCCTCCACCCCGCCTCCCTCGCCGACGCGCCGCGCCGGCTCCTCTCCCCGTCGCTGCTCGCCGTTCCGATCCGCTCCGCCGACCGCCTCCTCGGAACCCTCTACCTCGCCGAGAAGGCCGAGGATGCCCCCTTCACCGCCGTCGACGCGGAGACCCTGGAGCGCTTCGCGACCCAGGCGGCGCTCGCGATCGAGAACGCCCGCCTGCACCGCCGCGTCCGGGCGCTGGCGATCACCGAGGAGCGGGAGCGGATCGCGCGGGAGATGCACGACAGCCTGGCCCAGGTGCTCGGCTACGTCAATACCAAGGCGCAGGCGGCAACGGCGCTGCTCGGGAAGGGCGACACGGACCGCGCCGCCGCCCAGCTCGGGCAGTTAGCCGAGGCCGCCCGCGTCGCCTACGCCGACGTCCGCGAGGGGATCCTCGGCCTGCGGACATCCCCCGACCGGGGGCGGAGTTTCGCCGACCTGCTCGCCGAGCACCTGGCGCGGTGGCAGGAGCAGAGCGGCGTCCGGGTCGAGCTCGACGCCCCCGCCGGCGAGGCGCTGCCCGCCCTCTCGCCGGTGGCCGAGGTCCAGCTGCTGCGGATCGTCCAGGAGGCACTGACCAACGTCCGCAAGCACGCCGGCGCCTCGCGCGCCTGGGTCCGGCTGCGGCCGGAAGACGGGGGGGTCGCAGTCGAGGTCGAGGACGACGGCGCCGGCTTCGACCCCGAGGGGCTGGGCCGCACCGCCTTCCCCCGCTTCGGCCTGGCAACGATGCGGGAGCGCGCCGAGGCGGCCGGCGGCACCTTCGCCGTCGACGCGGCGCCGGGGCGCGGCACCCGCGTCCGCGTCCGCATCCCGACCGAGCCCGCGACGACGGGCGACTGAGGAGCGAACGATGCGGGTCCTGATCGCCGACGACCACGCCCTCTTCCGGGACGGCCTCCGCAGCCTGCTGGAGGCCCACGGCGTGGTCGTGGTCGCGGAGGCGCGCAACGGCCGGGAGGCGGTCGATCTGACCCGCCTCCACCGCCCGGACATCGTCCTGATGGACTTGGCGATGCCGGAGATGGACGGTCTGGCGGCGACCCGCCTCCTCAGCGCCGAGCTGCCGGAGGCGAAGGTCGTCGTCCTCACCGCCTCGGACGAGGACGCCGACCTCTTCGAGGCGGTCAAATCGGGCGCCCAAGGCTATTTGACCAAGGACCTGGAGGCGGCCCGGCTCTTCGACCTGCTCGAGGCCGCGATGCGCGGCGAGCCGGCGCTCGCTCCGGCGCTGGCCCAAAAGGTCCTCCGCGAGTTCGCGCGGCCGACGCCCGACCGTGCCGACCGTGACCCGGAGGCCCCGACCGATCGGGAGCGCGAGGTCCTCGATCTGCTAGTGGCCGGCGTCACGTCCAACCGCGAACTGGCCGAGCGCCTCTTCGTCAGCGAGAACACCGTCAAGTACCACCTCCGCAACATCCTCCGCAAGCTCCACCTCCAGAACCGCGCCCAGGTCGTCGCCTACGCCCTCCGCCACGGCCTCGTCGCCCGCCCGGACGCCGACCCCGCGTAACCAGGTTCCCGCGCGGGGCACGATTCTCGGACATGCGATGGTAGGGGCAGACCCCCGTCGCCGCCCTTTCCCGGGACCGGCAAGGGTCGACGCCATCGCTCCGCCCCAGACCCATCGTCCTCCCCGCCCACCCCAACGGGTAGCCCCCAAGCCACCCCCCGGCGCGCCGCCCCAACCACCCCTCGGAGCGGGGTGCCGGCGCCCGCGCCCGCCTACCCTATTGCTAAGATTGACGCCAATCGGACGGGCCGGAGCGGGCACGTCGGTCGGCCAGAAAGGCGGGGGACACGACGGTGAAAACGCTGATGGAACGGGTTTCGCGGCGCCGCTTCGCCAGGCTGCTGGGGCTGACCGGTGCCGGTGCCGCCGGCACGGGGGTCGCCCTCGGCGGGCTCGGCCTCGGCGCCGGATCGGTCGCGGCCGAGGGGGGGCACCCCCACGCCGTCCCCGCGATGGGGGGCAAGACGCAGGCCAAAGAGATGACCGTCGACGAGATGGACGCGATGCACCAGGCGGGTGTCGAAGCGTTCGTCAACGGTACCGCCACGACCGAGGGGCTCGGCGGCCAGCCGCTCCCCTTCGAGCTCGACGGCCACGTCAAGGTCTTCCGGCTGACCTGCGGCGTGACCCAATGGGAGTTCCTGCCCGGCAAGCGGACCGAGGCCTTCACCTATAACGGCGTCACCCCCGGGCCGGAGATCCGCGTCACCGAGGGGGACACGGTCCGCATCCACGTCACCAACGAGCTGCCGCAGAGCACCGCCGTCCACTGGCACGGCCTGGTGGTGCCGGTGGCGATGGACGGCGTCCCCTTCATCACCCAGCCGCCGATCAAGCCGGGCGAAACCTTCACCTACGAGTTCACGATCCGCGACGGCAACGCCGGCACCCACATGTACCACTCCCACTACAACGCCACCGAGCAGGTGACCAAGGGGCTCCTCGGCGCCTTCATCGTCGAGCCGCGGACGCCGAACCGCCCGGTCCACAACCGCGAGTACACCGTCGTCCTCAACGACGGACCGATCGGCGGCTTCAGCATCAACGGCAAGAGCTTCCCCGCCACCCAGCCCTTCACTGCCAAGAAGGGGGAGACGATCCTCTTCCGCTTCATGAACGAGGGGCTGATGATCCACCCGATGCACCTGCACGGGATGCCGATGACGGTGGTCGCCCAGGACGGCTACATGCTGCCCCGGGAGTACGTCTGCGACACCCTCAACGTCGCGCCGGGCCAGCGCTTCGAGGCGCTCGTCCACGCCACCGAGCCGGGCGCCTGGGCCTTCCACTGCCACGTCCTCAACCACGCCGAGAGCGAGCACGGCATGTTCGGGATGGTCACCGCGCTGATCGTCGAGGAGTAGCACGCCCGGCGCGGGGCACGGTCGACGGCGTCGGCGGAAAAGGAGCATCGGACGTGGACCGCGGGATGGGTCCGTTCAAGGTGCGCTACCTGATCGTTGCCGCGCTCGCCTTCGTCGGCTTTTGGCTGCTCAGGATCGCGACCAACTCGGAGGAGTTCGACGCCACCGCCCAGTTCGTGGCGCTCGTCGTCGGCGCCACCCTCTTCCTTGTCGCCGCGATCGCGCTCTTCCGCGATTACCGGGCGGCGCCGGTCGCCGACGAGGTCCAGATCGCGGAGCCGACCTTCGCCCACTTCCTCTTCAGCAGCGCCCGCTCCGCCCCGCTCTGGCTCGGGGCACGGTTCTACCTGGGCTACGAGTGGCTCGACGCGGGGCGCCACAAGCTGACCGACGCGGCCTGGATGGACGGCGGCGCCGCCCTCCAAGGGTACTGGGAGCGGGCCGTCGCGATCCCCGAGGGGGGGGGCGACCGGCGATCACTTACGGCTTCTACCGCGAGTACATCCAGTACATGCTCGACAACCGCTGGTACGACTGGTTCGGCGCGCTGATCGCCTACGGCGAGCTGCTGGTCGGCGTCGGGCTGATCGTCGGCGGCCTGACCGGGATCGCGGCCTTCTTCGGGGCGCTGATGAACATGAGCTTCATGCTCGCCGGCTCGGCCTCGACCAACCCGATCCTCTTCACCCTCTCGATCCTCCTCGTCCTCGCCTGGCGGGTGGCGGGCTTGATCGGGCTCGACCGCTGGCTGCTGCCGGCGCTCGGCGCCCCCTGGGCGCCGGGACGGGTTGGGCGGCGAGTGAGCGCGGGACCGGCGCCGTCGGCGGGGCCGGCGGACTGAAACAGAGGCCCGCACCGCCGACGGTGCGGGCCACCAGGCTTTGGTCCGGGATGGACGACGCTGCGGCGGGACATGGGACCACAAGGAGGGGAGGCCGGGATGGAGGGGTCGCAGGGGTCGGGCTGCCGCGTGCTGGTCCCGTTGGACGGGTCGCCGCTCGCCGCGCAGGCGATCCCGTACGCGCGCGCGGTCGCGGCGCCGGGCGCCGAGTTGCTGTTGCTGCTCGTCCTGCCCGACCGTGATCCGTCTCGCGGCGGCCTAACCGGGCAGGTCGTCTTCGGCGAGGAAGACGTCCTCCGGGCCGGGGAGGAGGAAGCGCGGCGGCTGGTGGAGGAGACCGCCACCCGCCTCCGAACCGGGTCCGGCGCGCCGCGGGTCGAGGTCGTCGTGTCGGTCGGAGACCCGGCCGCGGAGGTTCTGCGCGTGGCGGCGGCGCGGAGCGCGGACGTCGTCGTGCTGGCGAGCCGCGGGCGCGGCGCGCTCGGCCGCTGGGCGTTCGGCAGCGTTGCCGACCGCGTCGCGCGGGCCTCTCCCGTGCCGGTGATGGTCGTTCGACCGGACGACGACGCGGCGGCCACGGCCGCCGCCGCGCCCGCCGTGGAGCTGCGCCGCCTGATCGTGCCGCTCGACGGCTCGGATCGGGCGGCCGGCGCGGTGCCGGTCGCCGGCCGGCTGGCGGGTCGCCTTCGGCTGCCGATCCTGCTCGTCACCGTCGTTGACCCGGCCCGCGCCGTCTCGCCCCTGCTCGGCTACGGCGCTCCGTTCGGCGACGCCCTCTACGACGACCTCCGCGCCGAGATGCGGAGCGCGGCGACGGAGGCGCTCGAGGCCGCGGCCGAGCCGCTGCGGCGGGCGGGGCTTGCCGTGACCCACCGGGTGCTCGACGGCCCGCCGGCGGCCATCCTGCTCGACCTGGCGGACCCGGGCGACCTCGTCGTCCTGACGAGCCACGGCCGAAGCGGAGTCGGGCGGTGGCTGCTCGGCAGCGTCGCCGAGAAGCTCGTCCGGCAGGGGCGGGCGCCGGTCGTCCTTGTCCGGAGCGCGCCGGAGGCGGCCTCGACGCCATCCGGCGGCCGACCTGCCGCCCGCGATCGGGCGCGCGTCGCGGAGTAGCTCGCGGCCGGAGCGGGGGGCGCGACGGCCACGCGCCCCCCGCTCCGGCCGTGTCGGTGCCGACCGGCTTGACGGCGGCGTCGATCGGGACCGGGACCGCCCCCCGTCCAGACCGTCCCCCACCCCACGGGGTGGCACCGAATTTACCCGAACGATCGGGGCGGTGGCGCGCGGCCGAACCGACACTTGTCACCGACGCACAGATCGCGCCGGCCGCCTCGTTGGCGGCCGGCGCCCCACCACGGAAGGAGCACCGTTCGCCATGCGCCGAGTCGCGGTCCTCGCCTCGATCGTCCTCCTCCTCGTTATCGGCCTGCTCGGTCCCGGTCGCGGGTCCGGTCTCCGGGCGCAGGAGCCCGCACCCCCGGCGGCGAGCCACCCGCTCGTCGGTTCCTGGGAGGTGGGCTTGGTCGTCGAGGGCCAGGGGTCGGTGCAGCTGACCAACCTGATCACCTTCGGGGGCGATGGGACACTCCTCGCGGCCAGCGGTGGTCAACTGCCCGGGGTGCCGGCCGTCTTCGGCACCGGATTGGTCCTGACCGAGGGCCACGGGGCGTGGCAGGCGACCGGCGAGCGAACCGCCGCCGCCTCCTACCGCTTCCTGACGTTGGACCAGTCCGGCGGCATCTCCAGCACCAACACCGCCTCGATGACCGTCGAGCTCGACCCGAGCGGGGACGCCTTCGTCGGCTCGTTCGCCCTCGAGCTCATCAGCCCGGACGGCAACCCGATGGGGTCGGGGCGCGGCACCTTGCGGGCCACCCGGATCGGCGTCCAGCCGATGGCGAGCCCGGCGGCGAGTCCGGCGGCCAGCCCCGCGGCGAGCCCGATGGTCGCGACGCCGGCGGCGTAGAGGAACGCGCCGCCATCCCCGCGTCGGGGCGGCGGCGACGGCCCGGCGGCACGGCAGACGCCGCCGTGGCCTGCCAGCAAGCAAGCACCGCTTGACCGGCGCCGAGCGGCGCCGCGACGGGACGAACACGGGCCGAGCGGTGGCCCGGGAGGAACGCGCGCCATGGCCTCATTTCGGATTCCGGCCGGTCCGGCGATCGCGGAGCCGCGGGCGGATCGGCGCACGTTCGTGCGGCGGGCGGCGGGTCTCGGGCTGGCGGTGCCGTCCCTCGGCGGACTGGTCGCGGCGACCGGACAGGCGCCGGCGCCGGCCTCCGGCGGGGTGATCGCGGCGGCGCAGGAGCCGACGACCGTCGCCCACCCCGGGCACGTCCCGCCGGAGGGGACGGTGCCGGCTGGCTACGTCGGCTCCGATCCGAAGAGCCCGAGCACCGGCGCCGAGAGCCCGGTGGCGGCACCGGCCCAGCCGTTCACGCTCTACGACCCGTTCCTGGCGCCGGTCCAGCCGGGACCGAAGGAGCTCACCGTCGTCGCAAAGGACGCGACCCTCCTCCTCGCCAAGAATGTTCCCTACGCCGCCTGGACCTTCGACGGGACGATTCCCGGTCGGGCGCTGCGGGTCGTCGAGGGGGACGAGATCAACTTCACGTTCAAGATCGACCCGGCGGCCAGCACCGCCCATTCGCTCGACTTCCACTCGGCGAAGACTCCGCCTGACAAGAATTACAAGACGATCTCGCCCGGCGAGGAGTTCTCCTGGAGCTTCCGTCCGCCGCACGCCGGCGCCTACATGTACCACTGCGGCACGCCGCCGGTCCTGATGCACATCGCCGCCGGCATGTACGGCGCGATGATCGTCGACCCGAAGGAGGGGTGGTCGCCCGCCCAGGAGCTCGTCTTCATCCAGAGCGACTTCTACCTGGAGGACGGCCCGCACGGCGTCAAGGTGCCCAGCTACGACAAGATGATGGGCAACGGCGACATGGAGTACGTCACCTTCAACGGCTACGCCAACCAGTACGTCGAGAACCCGATCACGGTGCGGGTCGGCGAGCCGATCCGCATCTTTATCGTCAACGCCGGGCCGAACGTCTGGTCGAGCTTCCACGTCGTCGGCGCCATCTTCGACCGCGCCTACGTCAACGCCAACCCCAACAACGAGCTGATCGGCCTCCAATCGATCACGATCGGCCCCGGCGACGGCGCCTGCGTCGAGTTCACGCTGGAAGAGCCGGGCGAGTACGTGGCGGTCAACCACGCCTTCGGCCACGCCGCCCACGGCGCGATCGCGGTCCTCAACGCGGTGGAGGAGGGCACCCCGGGCGTCGCCGTCGCCGCCAGCCCGGCCGCCAGCCCGGCCGCGAGCCCCGCCGCCAGTCCCGCCGCCGCGGCGCCGACGACGGCCGCGGTCACCATCGAAGGGTTCGACATCGGCTGGCGGTTCAATGGGCAGGACACCTTGAGCTTGGGCGGTCCCATCTCCGTGCCGGTCGCCCCGGGCACCACCATCTCCTTGCCGAACACCGGCGTCGCCACCCACAACTTCGTCGTCGACGAGTGGGGCGTCCTGGTCGACATGCCGATCGGTGGGACGGCCGAGTACACGATCCCGGCCGATGCCACCCCCGGCGAGTACCGCTTCTACTGCAACGTTCCCGGCCACGAGGCGGCCGGCATGGTGGGCACCTTGGTCGTCCAGTAAGCTGACCGTCGGCTCGGAGGCCGGCGGGACCGGCTCGGCCACGCGGAGGGGGCGTCGCTCTGGCGGCCTCCGCCGCGGTCGCCGGAGTGGACGGCAAGGAGACGGGCGTGTACGACCAGATCCTGGTGCCGCTCGACGGGTCGGGGACCGCCGAGGCGGTCCTGGCCTTCGTCGAGCTGATCCCGAGCCGGCGCGTCCGGCTCCTCATGGTCGAGCCGGACGCGCGGGGGCCGATCCTGGCCGGGGTGGAGGAGCTGGCCGCTTGGCGGGCCGAGCGGGAGGCGCTCGGCCTCGCCTACCTGGAGCGGGTCGGCGAGCCGCTGCGGCGTCAGGGCCGCGACGTCGAGACCGTCGTCGCGTTCGGCGACCCGGCGGCGCAGATCGCCGCCGCGACCGATGTTGGCCTGGTCGCGATGGCGACCCAGGGCCGGGGTGCGGGCGGTCGGGCCCTCTTCGGCAGCGTCGCCGACCGGGTGGCGCGGCACGCCCCGGTCGCTACCCTCCTCGTCCGCGGTGGCGAGAATCCGGCTGCGCCGCCGCCTTTGACGCGCCTGGTCGTCCCGCTCGACGGCTCGGCGGCGGCGGAGGCGGCCCTCGCGGCGGCGGCGCGGCTCGGTGGCGAGCTCGGCGTGCCGCTCCACCTCGTGCGGGTGGTCGAGCACGACGCGCTGCGGGCGACCGTCCGCGCGGGCGCCGCCGCGGCGACGGCGGCATCGCGCGCGGCCGCGGCCGCCACCCGCGATGCCAAGGCGTACGTTGACGATCAGGTCCGCGCCCTGCGCAACCGGGACCTGGCCGCCGGCGGCCAGGTGCTAATCGGGGTGCCGGCGCCGGCCTTGCTCGACGCGGTCCGACCGGGCGACCTGGTGGTGATGGCGACGCGGGGCCGGGGCGGCGTCCGCCGCTGGCTGCTCGGCAGCGTGGCGGAGAAGCTGGTCCGCGCCGCGTCCGCCCCGGTCCTCCTCGTCCGCGCCGACGGCTCCGACCGCACGAAGGGCGCGGCCCAGACCGTGCCCGAACGTGGATGATATCCCGCCGGTGACGGCGGACCGCGAACAACGCGACGGAGGTGAGACGTGAACGGAACCCTGAATCAGGGATCCTTGGGGACCTTTGACCTCGCGACGGAGATCGCGCGCTTCCCTCCCGGCGACGGCGCCTCCGGCCGGCGAGCTGAGACGCTGATCAAGACCGACGGGCTGCGGGTCGTGCTGGTGACGATGCGGGCCGGTGCGGTCCTCCACGAGCACACCGCCCCCGGGCCGATCACGATCCACGCCGCCGACGGCCGATTCGCCGTCGCCGCTCCCGACGGCGAGCGGGAGTTGGCGGCGGGGCACCTGCTCGCGCTCGGGGCCGGCGTCCGGCACTCTGTCCGGGCGCTGGCGGACGGCGCGTTCCTGCTGACCATCGGCGGGTAGCCCGGCTCGTCCGGGTAGCGGCGTTCCCCGTCGACGGCGGATCACGCGCCGCGCCGGCACGGGGGTGCGTGGGTCGACGAGACGGCTTTCCGCGGTACGGTGCCGGCGTGGACGGGTCGGAGGCGGGCGGCTCTCAGCGAGGCTCGCGTCGCCCGTGGGCGTTTGCCCGCCGGGAGAGCGTCGGCGGAACGGGGGGGGCGGAGCGATGATGTCCGATTCGGCGAATCGTGGGGTGGAGGCGGTCGATCTCGCCGCGTTGGCCCACGGGGGGCCGGGCCGGGGGGTGCCCTGGGCACTCCAGAGCGAGGACTTGAGCGCCAACCTGGTCGTCTTCGCCGCCGGCGAGGGGGTGGCCGCGCACGTCAACGCCGAGGTCGACGTGCTCTTCCTCGGCGTCGCCGGCGACGGCGTGGTGGAGGTCCACGGCCGGTCCCATCACTTGGGTCCGGGGCGGCTCCTCGTCGTCCCGAAGGGCGCCCGCCGCGCCACCCGCGCCGTCGGCGACCGCTTCGCCTACCTCACCTGCCACCGCCGCCGCGCCGGCCTCCTCCCAACCAAACGTCCCCGCCCGGGTGCCCCGCCGGGCGCCGATGACCCGGCGCCCGCGCCGTGAGCCGGACCGCCGCCGACTGGCGGCCGTTCGTCTGGGAGGCGATCGGCGTCGCCGCGACGGCCGGGTTCGGCCTCGGCGGCGCCCTCTTAGCGGCGGCCGCGCTGGGGTTCTCGCTCGGGGCCTGGTGTCCGACCGCGGCGCGGGCGAACGGCCACGCCCGGCTCTTCGGCTGGGCCGGGTCGATGGTGCTCGGTGTCGGCGTCCACTTCCTGCCGCGCCTGCTCGGCGGACCACCGCCGCCCTCGCGCCACGTTCGCGTCGCGCTCGGCCGGCGAGGAGCATGCGTCCTCTCCCGGGTGTTCGCCGATCCGGCGTCGGCGACCGGCGTCCCGGACGGCGCGCTGCCCTGGTTGGGGGTCGGTCTCGCGGGCTCGGGGGTTCTGGAGCCGGCAGGGGCAAACCTCGCCGTCGGGCTGCTGGCCCACGCCGTTCCCCGCGGGCCGACGGCTGGGAAGAGAGCCGACCGCCTCGCGGTGCTCCCCTTCGTTGCGGTCGCCTTCCGCGCTCTGGCTCGCCCTTGCCGCGAACGCGGGCGGGTCGGCGGCCGGCACCCTCGCAAGCGAGGCCTCCGTCTCGGTCCGGATTGACCTCCTTGCGATCCTGCTCGCCTGCCACGGGTTCCTGGTCCCGATCGTGGTCGCGATGTCTGCCCGCCTTTTTCCCCTCTTCCTGCGGACGCCGCGCCGTACCCGGCTGCTCGGGCACGGGCACGGGTTCTCGATGGCCGGGTTGGGGCTGCGGGCCGGCGGCGAGCTCGGCGCCGAGCCAAGGAGGAGCTGCGCCGCTGCGGCATCTTCGCCTCCGCGCACCGGCGCCGCCCCGCCGTCGCCCTCGACGAGATCGCGCGGGGGCAACTCGCCCGCTTCCTCGACGCCCGCCTCGCCCCGTAGGGCATCCTCCCCGGCGCTGTCGAGCCGGCCCGGTCGCCGAGCGGCGGCGGTCGCCGCGGGCTGCGGGGCGCCGGGAACGGGCCGTACCGGCGTGCCCCATCCGGCCCCACCGGCTTCCCGCGTCCCCCAGAACCCGATCAATCTTCGTGGCGGTCACTCTCGCGCAAGCGCGGGCCGCGCTCAACGGCCGCGCTCGCCCGGACGGCGGCGTAGGACGGGTAGACGATGAGGCGCGCTGCGCCGATGGCGATCTCGCGCGGGGGAGCGTCGTCGGGTGGGCGGGCG